>JBKDRW010000635.1:0-3498 GCA_046341255.1 Planctomycetota bacterium | reverse complement strand
CTCGGTCGCAGCCGATTTGTCGACCGCGACGACAAATTCCTCAAGAACAAGGTGCGCATTCAATCCACCAATTCCAAATGCGCTGACCGCAGCCCGCTTCGGTCGAGCATCGGTGGCATTCGCCGGCCACGGTTCTGACTGCGTCACAATCCGAACAGGTGATGTGGACCAGTTGCAGCGGCGATTTGGATTCTCGAATCGCAGCGATGGAGCCACCTCGTTTCTATGAATCGACAGCAGTACTTTGACAACTCCGATCAATCCGGCAGCTTCCAGTGTATGCCCGATATTCGACTTCACGCTGCCAAGCAGCAGTCGACGCCTCCCGACATCTGGTCGAACACGACGATGCTGGAACGAGGAACTGCGATCGGCCAGGTATCGCAGAGTTTCCAGTTCCGTCGCATCGCCCAGTTGAGTGCTCGTCGCATGCGCTTCCATGTAGTCAATATCGAGCGGCTCGAGACCGCCAGCTTCCACGTAGGCTCGCTCCAGCGCCAGCACCTGCCCCTCCATGCGAGGTGCCCACAGACTTCGACCTCTGCCGTCGGATGCCATACCTACGCTGCGGATTACACCCAGAATCGGCAGTCTGAATCTGCTGGCAATGTCTTCGGTTGTGATGACGACCGCAACGTAGCCCTCTGAACTGACAAGTCCGCTGGCTGCGTCATCGAACGGCCTCGAATCCATCGCAGTGCAGGCTTGTGAATGTGAGAACAGAATCAGATTGTCGACGTTATTGTACGTTGCCCCACCCACAATCGCGCTATCGATCCGGCCGGCTCGAACCGCCAGCATTGCCTGGTGCATCGCCACCAGTGACGACGCGCAGGCTGCATCTATGACGGAACGGAAACCGTTCAAGCCCAGCACTCGAGCCACCAGCGATGCCGCCTGATACGCATGAAAATTCGGCATCGCGCCGACTTGTCGAACAGGGCGACTCTGACGAATCGCCGCGATAACCTGATCGATCACCGCACGTCGGACATCCAGGGAAAGGTCACAAAACGATTCAAGGTCGTTGGCAAACGATAACGCTTCCTCGATCTGCGTACCGAGACTCAGTGCACCACCCGATTTGGTTCCGCCGGAATGTCCGACGTAAACGCCTGTTCGCTGCAGTCGGGGATCATTCGCATGCAATCCCGCTTCACTCCACGCGGTTGCTGCGACCTCAGCAAACTGCACATGCGCTGCGTCGAAAAGCTTTTGAATCTGGGCGGGCAGAGGGCAAACATTTCGATTCAGTGGTCGCTCCGGAACGGTGCCGCCGAGAGTTGTGTAGGCCTTTCCGATCCTGCCTTTCTCAGAATCAAAGTACAATCGCCGATCAAATCGATCCTCCGGAAGATCGCCGTAACCTGTTCGACCAGCGAACAACATATCCTCAAATTCCCGCACGCTGTCCGCTCCGGGCAGACGCAGTGCCATGCCGACAACGACGATTCTGGAAGTGACTTCACCGGACACGAGCCACCTCTCCTGCTGGCGCGACCACGACGGAAGTTCGATTGCGAATGGCGGTAAGAAGGCGATGAATCGCAGCAAGGTCGGCGGAGCAGGGGAGCGGTGGACAATGGGACATTCGATCCGCCGAGCCGACTATTGCACTTCTACCGCCACTCGGCGATGCATCACGCTCAATCAATAACACGGCATTCCGCAACGCGACTTCCACGTCGATTTGCTCATCAATCAACGCATCCCATGTTGATGCAGTGCAAATCCACCGTATCGTTACAGCAGAAGCTGCAGTGGCAATCACTCCAAAGCCAGCGGACGATTCTTCCACAACCCACTGACCACCACCGGGGCCACAAAGTTCCAGACCGATCGCGTTCGATGCATCAGCCAGCTGCAAGCACGCGACTTCATCGACAAACATCGACCAGCGTGATTCATGCAAAGCAATCGGCTCGGCAGGGATCACTGGTTGAGACTGACGAAGGCAGAAATCTCGAATCGTTGCGACGTTCAACTCTGGCAGATCGGACTTATCACAAACCTGCATGGCTCGGAGCGTGTTCGCACGATGAAAGTTCGGATCATCCCTGAAATACGGCTTGAACGCCTCCACGAACGGCGCGGCTTGCTCGTCGACCCGAGCCTGCCATTCCGGAAGCGTCTGAGGGAGTCTGATCCCACTGCTCAGAACGGCCGCTCGGAATCCCTCCTCCAACTCTTCCACTGAAGTTCCCGTGGGATTTGTCAGATGGTAAGTTCGCCCATGAAGCTGCGGCCGACGCCAGATCTCAGTAATCATCTCAGACACCCAGTCGACCGTGACAATATTCTTACGCTCCGCACCGTGGAAACCGAGTCTACGAAACCACTTGCCGCGTTCCGGCATTCCAAACCGCTGACTCAACGCCTGAAACATCCTGAACGCGATATTGATGGTTTGATCGGAACGCATGCTGGCAGTCGGATGCAGGTCAATCACGATCGATGGACGATACACGGTAAGGGACTGTATTTCACTCGTTGACCGAAGCATCTGCTCAGCCATAGCCTTGCTGCGTTCATAGTCATTTCCAAACGTCTGACCAGCATTCAACTCGTGTTCGCAGACAATCCCGTCGCGAAGGCCCGCAATGTACGCCGTTGAGACGTAGTGCCATTCCTGAATCCCGTGCGTCACCGCCAGATCAATCAGATGTCGAGTCCCATCTAAGTTGGTTCGATAAGGCTCATTGTACGGATTCCTGCTGGCAGGACTGAACAACAGGTTCGCAGCGGAGTGAACGACGCTTCCACAATTCCTGCCGATCCAGTCACCAGCGACCGGAGTAAGTCCCAAACCTGGCTGACACAAATCGGCTTCAATGACAATCGGCCTGACGAACATTCGCTCGCAGCGTTCCTCCAGCCTGCGCATCACGGCTTCTGCTCTCTGTGCCGCGGATTGCCTTCGGTTGCCACGCACCATCACCGCAACAGGGATCTGACATTCCAGAAGACGTGCAAGGACAAGCCCGCCGAGAAGGCCCGTCGCACCGGTCAACAGAAGGAAAGGGCGTCTAGTTCTTTTGGTTACCGACATACGATTGTCGTATTTCTGAATTTGTTCCTCGCACGAGTGCGCGCATCCTCCCCGGTACGTTTGTCTGTTGATTCAGCCAATGAACCAGAGGAGTTGCGTGTTGATGCGAATCGCCGGGAATCACTCCGAGTGAGAGTGTTTTTGGGACCAACCCCCGTGGGATCCGCCGCAGGACTCTGCACATCTTATTGCATACTGAGACGACCCCGGAGGATCGGGGATCGAAAATTCCACATTGTCAGCCGACATGTATCCTTCTGACAACAAACCGCAGCCGTTTACGCAATATCCCCCCATCAGTGTGGAAACTCAGTGTTCTAACGATGCCCTACTCAATGAACATCTGATCATAGAGCATGAGACTTCGCTCAGACGCGGGCCATGCTGTCCTTGATCATCCACAAATCCGCACCGTTTCGTACCCAGCCCGATGCTTGTATTCCATCAAC
>JBKDRW010000634.1:0-2880 GCA_046341255.1 Planctomycetota bacterium | reverse complement strand
ACATGAGCGAGGTCTTCGACGGTTGTCACTCCGGGAAAGCGGGCTGTCGAGTGGTCATGTGAAGGAATTGCAAAAGCGGAAATCTTCCGATGATGGTATGATGTCTGCGCGAAACAGAGGGCGTTCCAGTCATCAGTAATGGACAAGCAGGAAACGAAAAAGTGATTTCCTGCGTGTTTGGTGCTGCGAATCGCCGGATTGATCAGCCGTTCATTGTCAGGCAGCTTTGTGGCATCGCTCGCTGAAACAGGGAAACATCTCCGATGAAGCTCGGTATCTTTGGTGGCACCTTCGATCCGGTCCATTATGGTCACCTGCTGGTGGCGGAGTGCTGTCGGGAAGAGCTTCACCTGGACGAAGTCCGCTGGGTGCCAGCGGCGGCTCCTCCGCACAAGCCGGATGCGAGGATTACCGATGGGCATGCGCGGGCTGACATGTTGCTGCTGGCGTTATCCGGTTATCCGGAATTCAAGGTCGACCGTCGAGAACTGAAGCGATCGGGTCCATCGTACACGGTTGACACGTTGACGGAGTTTGCTCTGGAATTTCCGCACGCAGAACTCTATCTGATCATCGGTGCAGATTCGCTCCGCGATTTCCTGACATGGCGAGACCCTGCGGGCATTGCGGCGAGGGCAACAATCCTCGCCTGTAATCGACCGGGTGTGGCTCCCATCACGGTTGAACAGATTCATGGCTGGGTTGGTGCTGAGATTGCCAGTCGAGTCGTTTCTGTGCTCATTCCCGGGACAGATCTTTCGGCATCTGACCTTCGCGAGCGAGCCCGAAACGGCCGTTCGCTCCGATTCCGCACACCGCGAGCCGTGGAAGCATTCCTGACGCAGCATCACTTGTATCAGCCTTGAGACCTGACGGCGGGACGACGAATATGGCGTCCGACAGGAGTCAGACATCGCGTTTGTGATGCACCGGCCAGCAATTCCTGTTTTGTGACTGGTTCCCCGGACCTGGTCGGGCGAGGGATGCACGCATGGAGCCGGGGCTGGGTGGGTCGCCCGGCCGTTCTGCACAACGAGCTTGCAGAACTGGAGCATCGGGGCGGAACGCCGGGGGCTTTGGGACACACCATGTCGGGTCTGTGGAAACAAAAGGCGTGACGGCTTTCCTGCGACGAGCAACGAGCTTTTGAAAAACCATGCTGGTTCTGCGATAACACCGGGATTCTTTCCCTCAAGGCAGCCGTATGTCATCCGCTGAACAATATCTGAAACCCGAAGTGATTCAGAGCATTGCGAGGCTCGACCTGCGTGCAAAGTTTATTGTGGAAGGATTGCTGTCCGGGCTGCACGCAAGTCCATTTCATGGCTTCAGCGTCGAATTCAGCGAGCACCGACGGTATGAGCCCGGTGACGATCCCAAGGATATTGACTGGCAGGTTTTCGCGCGAACGGATCGTGTTTACATCAAGAAGTATCAGGCTGAGACCAATATCACCGGTTACTTGCTGATGGATCTTTCCCGGAGCATGGGCTACACATACCGTCAGACTCTGACCAAGTTTGACTATGCGATCTGCCTCGCGGCGGCGATTGCATATTTGATGATCCACCAGCAGGATCCCATCGGATTGATGACGTTTGGCGATGAACTCGGGGCCAGCCTGCCTGCGCGAAGCCGGCGTTCACAACTGGGAGACATCCTTTCGGTCCTGCAGAAGATCAAGCCAATCGGAACAACGAAGATCGGCGAAAACCTCCGGCGAATCTCGTCGATGATCAGGCATCGCAGTCTGATGATGCTGATGTCGGATCTGCTGGCCGAGCCCGACGAAATCCTGGATGCGCTCCGCATGCTGCGGTTTCGGGGTCATGACGTCATTTTGTTTCACATACTTGATGAAGCGGAAGTGACATTCCCGTTTTCCGGCGCTGTGGATCTGATGGAACCGGAATCCGACGATCACGAGATTGTCGACGCTGAAGGCATTCGCGCCGAGTATCTCGACGCCTTGAATGAAATGCGAGAGAGGTTCCGAACATCCTGTCTGAACATCGGAGCGGAATACGTTCCGCTGGATACAAGTATGCCGTTCGATAAGGCACTCGTGGAGTACCTGACCCAGCGACAGGCGAGGTTCTGAATCTTTGAGGTGCTCGGAGGAAGCCTCGAACAGGGTTTGATCCGGGATCGGGTGCATCGTGGGTCAGGGACAGGTCTGGTCACGACGGTGATGATGATGGTCGCATGTCTTCAATCGGTGAGTGGACCGAGGGATCCTGCTGAGTTATGAGTTTTCATCGATTGTGGCTCTGTTCGGGAACGATGCGGCAGAGGCGAGGAAGTGAGCAGTTTGTGGTGAATTTCGCAGCCACGTTCTTGATTGTGTTTGCCGGATCGATCGCTGTGAACGCTCAGGAGCTGCCCAATATTGTGATCGTATATGCGGATGACCTCGGTTACGGAGACCTGTCGTCGTACAATCCGAAGTCGGCCTATCAGACGCCTCGCCTGGATCAGATGGCAGCTGACGGCATTCGATTCGTCGATGCTCACAGCCCCTGCACGATCTGCTCGCCGTCACGATACGGCCTTTTATCGGGGCAGCTGGTCTGCCGCACGGGGCGGCGTCCCACGGCATTTGAAGGGCCGGGTGGTCCGAGCTACCTCGCCCCGGGTCAGCTGACAATCGCTGAAATGCTGCAGCGTCATGGTTACCGGACCGGAGTCTTTGGAAAATGGCATCTGGGTCTGACATGGTACGGAACAGATGGCAAACAACTCGGAGGCGGTTTCGAAAACGCACTGTTGATTGATTATCAGAAGAGTACGCCGCTGGTCGATGGTCCCAATCGTCGAGGTTTCGACGAATCATTCATCACGCCCAACTGTCCGACGACCGACCCGCTGTATGTGTACATC
>JBKDRW010000633.1:0-2820 GCA_046341255.1 Planctomycetota bacterium | reverse complement strand
CCCGGAGACACTCGCAGCAATCGCCACGATCAGCATGATCTGGCTCCGCATAGCTCTCGGCACAGACTTCTCCCGACAGATGCTCAGGCGGTAATCTTAACATGAAATCGTCATCGGGGCGATCGCGGTCGCATTCAGAACTCACCGATGCAAAAATCGCCGCAATTTCCCGCCAAACTCGTCGGCTTGTTCGTCAAAAGCTGTGTCCTATACTCCGCTCGCTCTTCCCATTTGGTTATAGCAAACAGAAAAACTCACATGGCACGCGTGGCGATTCTTGGGGCGACGGGGTATACGGCTCTTGAGCTGTTGAAGATTCTGGCGCGACATCCGCAGGCGGAGGTTGTTGCCGCGACGACTCGGCAGGACACCAAGCCGCACATCCGTGAGATTCATCCGTCACTGACCGGGCTGTTCGATCTTCGCTGCGAGAACCTGTCCGCGGAACAGGTGGGCAAGATGTGCGATATCGCTTTCTGCTGCCTGCCGCATACGGCGAGCATGGAAGCCGTTCCGCAATTGCTCGACGCCGGCTGCCGCGTCGTGGACCTGAGCGCGGATTATCGGTTGAAGGATCCGGGCGTGTATGAAACGTGGTACGAGCACGTGCATACAGATCCGACTCGGCTGACGACGGCCGTGTATGGATTGCCTGAAATCTACCCCGACAAGATTCCATCTGCGGAACTCGTTGCGAATCCTGGCTGCTACACAAGCACTTCGATCCTGGCGCTCGCTCCTTTGTTGGCGGCGAAAGTGATTGATCCGACCGGGATCATCATCGACGCGAAGAGCGGCATCAGCGGGGCAGGGCGGACACCGAAGCTGTCGAACCTGTTCTCAGAATGCAACGAAAGCGTCACGGCTTATAGCATCGGCAAACATCGTCATACGCCAGAGATTGAACAGGTGCTGGCCGATGTCGGCGGCAGCGACGTGCAGGTCGCGTTCAATCCACACTTGATACCGATGGATCGAGGCATCTTCTGTTCGATCTATCCACGTTTGATCGCAGAGAAATCTCAGTCAGAACTTCTGGAGATATTCCGTCAGTTCTACGCAGGTCAGCCGTTTATTCGAGTTGTCGACCAGATCCCGACGACGAAGGACGTCTCGTTCTCCAACTTCTGCGACATCACCGTCCGCTTCAACCGCAAACAGCTTGTCATCTTTGCCGCCATTGACAACCTGATCAAAGGCGCAAGCGGCGTTGCTATTCAAAACATGAACCTGATGCTCGGACTGGATCAGCGTATGGGAATGCTGAGCGTTCGTTGATCGACCGCATTTGACGAATAACTCGAAAGCAGACCCGTAACCGGATTCGGCAGAATTCGGATGCGATTTACCTGCATTAGATTCTTACTCAGAATCCGGCGCGCACCGTGCGGATGTTTGGCAAGCGAACAACGTGAGCGTGTTCGAAGCTCGAACCGGTAGGTTCCTTTGGGTCAAGTGGCAGCCAGCCCCTTGTTCACAGCAGTTCCGTGATGATTTTGCCGTCGCTAACAGGCATTGGTCTTCCATCATGCAGATGGTAGATGATTCGGTTCGCATCATATCCAAGAGCCGCGAAGACGGTTGCATGGACGTCAGCCGGAGTTAACGGCCGCTCAACCGGAACGGATCCGGACTTGTCCGAAGCGCCAATGACTTGTCCTCCGCGAATGCCGCCTCCCGCAAGCACTGCGGAATAGCACTGAGGCCAGTGATCTCGTCCGGCGTCACCGTTAATCTTCGGTGTTCGACCAAAGTCACCCATCCAGATCACAAGCGTTTCATCCAGAAGGCCGCGTTCGGACAAATCATCCAGCAAGGCAACAAATGCCTTCTCCATCGGCGGGACAAGACGATTCTTCAATTGCTTGAAGTTGTCCTTATGCGTGTCCCAGGTGATGCTCGGGCCGTTGACTGTGGTGACGAATCGGCTGCCCGATTCAATCAACCGGCGAGCCAAAAGGTGCGACTGTCCCCAACTGTGCCGCCCATAACGATCTCGCGTCGCATCAGACTCCTTCGACAAATCAAATGCGTCTGCCGCTGCGCCCGTGTTGATCAGATCGAACGCGACTGCTCGCTGAGTCTCCAGCCCCTGAGCTTGTTCCACACGATCCAACATGCGACTGGAATCAAGTGATGCAAGCAGCACGCTGCGATCCGAGAACCGTTCGTTTGAGATCGCTTCGTCGCGCTGTAGTCCAGGGACTTTGAAGTCCTTTCTGTTTGGATCGGCGTTCAGAACAAACGGATCGAAGCGACTCCCGAGGCATCCTCCGAATTGGCCCGGAGTGAGGTACTTCGTGCTGTCACAGTGAGGCGATGGAGTAATGACATAGGGCGGCACGTTCGCCGAAAACCCATCTCGCTGAGCAAGCCAGCCAACCAGCGTGCCAACGCATGGAATGTCCGCCGGGCTCGGATTGATCAACGTGCTATCGATACGATACGGCTTGCCAACGGTCGACCAGTGCATTCCCGAGTTATGACCGCCGTGTGAATGGTGCAGCGAACGAACAATGGCCAGTTTGTCGGTTCGCTTTGCCAGTTCTGGAAGAAGCTCTGAGATCTCGATCCCATTCACGTTGGTTGAGATCGGAGAGAATTCGCCCCTCACTTCGGCAGGCGCGTGTGGTTTCATGTCCCAGAGATCAGTGTGACTGGGCGCCCCGCAGTTGAAGATCATTATGACGGACTTTGCTCGCCTTGGCAGTGTGGCGAGCGATTCCGATGCAGTCGCCGCAGTCAGCGACCCCATGAAGCTCTGAAGCATCCCCGCCGCGCTGCCGACCGCTGTCTGGGCGAGCCAACCTCGTCGACGAG
>JBKDRW010000632.1:0-8070 GCA_046341255.1 Planctomycetota bacterium | reverse complement strand
GTCATGGTCTGGCCTGACATGCAGCTTGACGGCGCTGAGGGGCCGGACTTTGCACGTGAAGTTCGACCGATCCTGTCGAAAGCCTGCTTTCATTGCCACGGTCCGGACACGGAAACTCGTGAGGCAGATCTGCGGCTTGATCGACCGGATGGATTGTTCATCGAGAGTGACGGCAGGACAGTCGTTCACAGAGGACATGCTGATCAGAGCGAGTTGGTACGACGGATCGTTTCGAGTGATCCTGATGTGGTGATGCCTCCGGCTGATTCAGGAAAATCGCTGACAGAACAGCAGAAACGCGTTCTGGTTGACTGGATCAATGCGGGGGCCGAATGGAAAGAACACTGGGCATTCCAGCCGCCCGTACGGCCGCAGGTTCCGGAGATCTTATCGGAATCGGCCAGTTGGTCTCGAAACGAGGTGGATCGATTTCTTCTGAAGCGAATGGAATCCACCGGGCTGAAACCTGCCAAAGCGGCGAGCCCGGAGACGCTGGTTCGACGAATATTTCTTGACCTGATCGGACTGCCGCCGACGGCCGAGGAGGCTCGTCAGTGGTCGGCCCGATTGACCGCAGCATCCGGTGAGACATCATCATCATCATCTGATCCCGCATGGAACGCACTGGTTGAGCATCTGCTGTCTCGTCCGGAGTACGGCGAGCGGTGGGCGCGATCGTGGCTGGACCTCGCGCGATATGCGGATACGAACGGGTACGAAAAAGATCGCCCGAGGTCGATCTGGCCCTATCGTGACTGGGTTGTTCAGGCGATCAATTCTGACATGCCGTTTGATCGGTTTACAGTTGAGCAGATTGCAGGCGACATGTTGCCGGATGCCACAACATCACAGAAAGTGGCCACTGGATTTCATCGCAATACGATGCTGAATGAAGAAGGAGGCATCGATCCGCTTGAGTTTCGCTTCCATGCGATGACAGATCGCGTCGCGACGACCGGAACCACATGGCTGGGGCTCACCACCGGTTGCGCGCAGTGCCATACTCATAAATACGATCCACTGACCCACAGAGAGTACTATCAACTGATGGCTTTTCTGAACAACGCCGACGAACCGTCGCTGGCATTGCCGGATGAATCCATCGATGCGAAACAGGAAGCCAATCAGCGGGAGGCAGCGCGATTGCTGTCGGAATTGCCGGATCACTGGCCGATACCTGATGTTGAGCGACTTCCGACACGCATCGTTCGCTCTGTGACGTCCGGTGCCGAGCAGTTTGTTGTGGGAGAAGACGCGATTGTTGAGGTTTCCGGACCGATTTCGGACAAGGCCACCTACACAATCGATATTTCATGGGACGCGTCCGGTGGTTTGGCTCCGATTGCCGAGGACCTGCAACTGGAAGGGTTCAGTTCCGTGAGTTCTGCCGGCCCGGGGCGTTCCGGCAACGGCAACTTTGTGCTGACAGAATTTCAGGTCAGTCTGCTCCTGCCCAGAGATCCCGCGACGGAACAATCGAATGATGAGTCTGTCCGTGAAATTCCTCTGCAGGTTGCATCGGTCAGAGCCTCTGCACAGCAGCAAGGCTACGTCGCTCGGTCGGCAATTGACGGAGATTCATCGACCGGCTGGGCAGTGGATACGGGCAATGGCGTTGCAAGACAGCCTTCGGCCGTGTTCCGACTGGCATCGGAGACACTGAAAAAGGCGATCGGTCAACTTCCGAAGGGTTCAGCCCCCGTTTTGCGGGTTCGGCTGGAGCAGAATCACGGCAGTCAGCATGTGCTGGGGCGATTCCGTCTGAGTTTTGTTCGAGAGATCGCGAAGTCCGACGCAGCGGCTCGACGAAAGGAACTCGTCGATTCCGCATTTGCATCATGGCTGGATCAGGCTCGCCGCACGATGGTTTCGTGGGACACGCTGCTGCCGTCGGAGGCGTCGTCCAATATGCCATGGTTATCGATCGAATCGGACGGGTCGATTTTCGCCAGTGGAGATACGACGAAACAGGATCGATATGAAATCACACTGCAGCCATCATCGAAACCGATCACCGCGATCCGACTGGAAGCGCTGCCTGATCCGCGGCTTCCGGGTATTGGTCCGGGGACGACATACTTCGAGGGATCGCTGTGAGATTTTTATTTGTACGAGCTTTCGATTCTCGCGGATGGGCAGCCTGTGGTCATCGGCGCTGCAACCGACAGCTATCGTCGCAACAGGTTTGGCAATGCACCGGATGCAGCGGCGCTGACGATTGACGGAGATGTGCAGACAGGCTGGTCGGTGGCCGGCGGCGAGGGTCAGCGTCACTCTGCAGTGTATCTTCTGGATCAGCCGATTCCTGCTCATTCCAAGCTTCATGTCTCCATGATTTTTGGACGACATTTCGCGAGTTCTCTGGGACGTTTTCGCCTGCAGGCCACAGATGCCTCCCACGCGCCCATTGCAGCCACATGGACGGAAGAGCAGGAGCGGCTTCTGCTGCTGGCGGGCGAAAAACTCAGCGACTCAGAACGCACCGTACTGAAACAGGCGTTCCTGCTTTCATCGCCAGAATTGTCGGAACATGCAGAAAAAATTCGGGCCTTGCAGCGACCGGTTGAACGTATAACGACGCTTGTCTTGTCAGAGCGACCATCGGAGAATCCACGCCGGACTTTTCGTCATCATCGCGGTGAGTATCTTCAGCCTGTGGAGCCACTTGATGCTGCGACCCCCGAATTCCTGCATGTCTGGAATCCGGAATGGCCGAAGAACAGGCTGGGTTTCGCTCAATGGCTCATTGATCAAGGCAATCCCCTGACGGCTCGCGTCGTTGTCAATCGTCATTGGGCGGCGATGTTCGGTCGTGGGCTTGTTGCGACGGTGGACGACTTTGGTGTTCAGGGGGCGGCACCGAGTCACCCGGACCTGCTTGACTGGCTTGCCGTCACATGGATGGCTGAGGATCGCTGGTCCATCAAAAGTCTTCATCGCCGCCTTGTGCTGAGTGCCGCGTATCGACAGGACACCGTTCCGTCGGATGCCGCGATGAAGGCCGATCCATCCAATGAACTGCTCAGTCATTCCAATCGAATACGACTGGACGCGGAAGTGATCCGGGATTCCATCGTACAGGCCGCAGGAGTTCTCTCGAAAAAGGCTGGTGGACCACCAGTACGACCTGTCCAGCCTCCTGGAATTACGGAAGTCGCTTTTGGAAGCCCATCGTGGGATGTCAGTCAGGGGGACGGTCGATATCGGCGAAGCATTTATACCTTCATCAAGCGAACGGCTCCGTTTGCGATGATCACGACGTTTGATGGACCGACGGGTGAAGCCTGCCTGGCGAAACGCAATCGTTCGAATACGCCGCTGCAGGCCCTGACTCTGTTGAACGATCCGATGCTCGTCGACCTGGCTCAGGTGGCCGGACGTCGACTTGCCACGATGACTGATCGCTCTGATGATGAACGGATTCGTCTGCAGTTCGAAGCGTTACTGTCCCGCAATCCGGATGCCAAAGAACTTTCGTGGCTCTCTGCATTTCTCGATGCTCAGCGATCCGTTTACAGCCGCAACCCCTCGTCCGCCCGCGCACTCATGCAGCCGACTGATGCGACCGAGGATGCGATTCTTGTCGAACAGGCTGCGTGGGCCGGTTTGGCACGAGCGTTGTGGGGACTCGATGAGGTGGTCATGAGGCCATAGTCGGCGCGATCTGCAGAGTCTCTGGAGTTGCGTTGTGGCAGGCAGACGCGGCGAGTGACCTGGCGGTACGCTGGAGTCACGGTCAAACCCTGAAACTCAGTGCGAAGGCCTGAAGGAATTGAAAAGAAATCCACGATCGGAATGCAACGAGATGGTGAATGACTAAACTACCCCGAGTGATTGGATTTCAGATTCACTCTGATCAATCGGGATCCGTGACATGTCTGCACGATTCCTTTCTTCTCCATCGTCGCGATGAATGGGAAGAACGTGCGTGTCGACGGGAGGTGATCTTTGTTGAAAACTCGCTTGGTGTGGCTCGCCGTCCCTCGGAACGCTGGCTGAGCGGGTCGGGCATTCCTCGTGGGAATGTGGAATTCAAAGGTGATTGCCACGTGAATACGGCTGACGGTTTGTGAAACATCTCGATCCAACGCACGATTCGTCTCACAACGTCGATTGCAACGACAGTTTTCGGAGTAGTGTAATGAGGTTTGCTGCTTTTTTTTCAGGCCTGTGCATGCTTCTGTCGGCGGCTGTTGCTTCAGAGCCGGTGAAGGCCTTGATTGTTGATGGACAGAATAATCATGGTGTCTGGCCGCAGACGACGAAGATGATGAAATCGTATCTGGAGCAGACAGGACTGTTCACGGTTGATGTGGCGACTTCGGCTCCATCAGGAACTGATCCGAATTTCAGGCCGGAGTTTTCGAAGTACAAAGTCGTCATCAGTAACTTCGGGCACGGCGCGGCCCCGTGGCCAAAGGAGACTCAGGATGCCTTTGAAAAGTTTGTTCGCGATGGAGGAGGATTTGTTGTTGTGCATGCCGCTGACAATTCGTTTCCCGAATGGCCGGCTTACAACGAGATGATCGGACTGGGCGGCTGGGGCAACCGGTCCGAAAAAGACGGCCCGTATGTTTATTTCGACAAAGAGGGCAAACTGGTTCGGGACGACTCAAGTGGACCTGGCGGAAATCATGGCGCCCAGTGGGAGTTCCCCGTGATTGTTCGAGATCGGGAACATCCGATCGTCAAAGGGATGCCGGCCGAATGGCTGCACGCGAAGGATGAATTGTACGACAAGCTTCGCGGGCCGGCCAGAAATATGCAGATCCTGGCGACGGCTGAATCTCAGGTGACAGGTCGGCACGAACCCATGATTTTTACCATCAGCTACGGGGACGGTCGCGTGTTTCACACGCCGATGGGCCACGCGGAATATTCTCAGGAGTGCGTTGGATTCATCACGACACTGCAACGAGGTACCGAATGGGCGGCGACAGGCAAGGTGACTATTCCGATTCCCGCCGACTTCCCGGAGGCCGACAAAGTAAGCAGACGAACGTATCCTGCCAAAACCGAGGCCAGGTGAACTCGTGCCGGAAATTGTCTCTCCGCTTCCCGATTCCTCAGCCCGTCTGCTGGTGAAGGGGAAATTAAAATCACGCGGCGATTCGTTTCTGTCAGCCTCATTGCGGAACATCGTGGATCCCGCCGGTCGATCAGGCCACTCCATCATCTGCTCAGCATGAATCCCAGCATCGTGGACGCACTGAAGATCACATTCAAAGACCTGTTGCTGCTTTCCCGAGATCGGCGCGCGCTGGTGATTCTGGTGGCGATGCCGATGGTGATCATCTCCATCGTCGGATCGGCCGCAGCGCGACGAGGTCTGCTCATTGAGATTGTGGACTTTGATCAGTCAGAGACGTCGAGGCGATTGGCGGGCTTTCTGGCCGGTTACGAAAGCGTTGCGGTACGCCAGGCGGAAGTTCCGGACAATCCGAGTGAGGCGCAAATGGACCAACTGCGATCCGAGCGTCCCACGGGTGAGGTGGATGCCAGGCTTGTCGTTCAGAAAGGGTTTGAAGCTCAGTTGGCGTTGCGTTCCAGAACAGATCTGCTGGCACCAAAGTCGGATCACTCAAAAGATCCGTTTGCCGAGTTTCAGCTGAGTTTTTTGTTCAAAGCTGCGACCGTCGATCCTCGTCTTGAAGTGCTGGCGAAACTGCTTGTAAAGAATTCGCTTCAGGATGCCGTGCTGCCGATCATCGCAGAAAAGATACCTGTCTTCCGCGGCGCAGCGAAGCAAAAGGTGATTCCGGAACCGTGGGAGAAGGTGTCAGAATCCGCCGAGGAAGGCGAACCCAAAAATAATGTGTATCAGCTTTTTGTGCCCAGTTATACGGTGCTGTTTGTGTTCTTCCTCGTCAACATTATGGGACGATCCTTTCTTGATGAACGAGATCGTGGGACACTGCGCAGGCTTCGTATTTCACCGATCGCACCATCCGCAATATTGATCGGGAAGACGCTCCCGTTTCTTGTACTGTCACTTGCTCAGACCATGATCCTGATGATTTCAGGAAAGCTGCTGTTCGGGATGTCGTGGGGGTCGGAACCATGGCTGCTGATCCCGATTATTCTGTCTACTTCCGCCGCTGCCACTGCACTTGGCCTGATGTTTTCCACGTTAGCCAGAACGGAAGCGCAGGTTTCATCGATGGGCAACCTGATTCTGCTGTCATGTGCCGGAATCAGCGGCTGTCTTGTGCCTCGGATCTGGATGTCTCCGCTGACGCAAAAGATCAGTCTGTTCACTCCGCACGCCTGGGCTCTTGATGCTTACGGTGAAGTGTTGACAAAGACCGTCCCGAGTCACTCGGTGATATTTCAGTCCTGCGCAGTGTTGATGATGTTTACGGCCACGTTCTTCATGATCGGCCTCGTTCGCTTTCGACGCGATTCGTAGCAGAAACCGTCCTGACGTTCGTTGTGTCGCGTCAGAGAAGGACCGAAATGCCTGACGCGTTGCACTGCCGCGTGCGAATTCGCATCCCGAAGCGATCTCAACGATCTGCAATCCCCCAGTTAATCGGTTGTTGGTTGGTCTCGGACAGGAATGTGTTGATTTTTGAGAAGGGCTTACTGCCAAAAAAACCTCGTCGCGCTGACAATGGCGAAGGGTGCGCAGACGTGACGATCAGATGACGCGGATCAATCAGTGGTCGTTTTGCCTGAGCCGGATTGCCCCACAGCACAAAAGCAACTTGCTGACGCTGATTGACGACCTGAATGACATGATCCGTAAACTGCTCCCAGCCTCGCCTGCGGTGCGAGTCAGGTTCATGGGCTCGGACCGTCAGCACTGTGTTGAGAAGGAGAACGCCTTGTCGAGCCCATGATTCGAGCGATCCATGACTTGGAGGACTCACGCCAGCATCGTCAGCGAGTTCCCTGAAAATGTTGCGAAGCGACGGAGGACATGTGACTCCCGGACGCACCGAGAAACACAAGCCATGAGCCTGGCCATCGTCGTGATACGGATCCTGACCGAGGATCAGCACTTTGACCTGATCCAGAGGTGTCAGGCGAAATGCGTTGAAGACGTCGCCTTCTGGAGGAAATACCCGATGCTGCTTCCGTTCCGTCGCAAGGAACGATTGCAATGCTTTGAACGAATCATTGTCCGTCGCGGGCTTAAGAGCATCTCGCCACGAATCGGGCAGGTCGTTGATTGACATGATCGTGTGTAAGTCAAAAGTCGATCGGGACGCAGGCTATTGATGTCGGGTGATTCAGGGCCGACTGGAAGACTCGCTTCCGGCGCCCTCAGACGAAGGCCGGTGTTCGAATGATGGCAAGCTGAACGGTCCGATACAATCACAAACGAGTCTGTCTCGAGAGCGTTCACTGCCGCCAGCACAATTTTTGCGTTTGATAGCTCACTCAGTCCGCAGCAATCCGATTCAGCGTGTAATATGCATCCGGATGAAGCAGCCGTTCACCGTCCGCGCTTCGAACGCCGTCTGCACGAAGTTCATGAACGAACAAAGGTCGCAGTTCTTTGATCTTCAGTCGGACAGAGAGTTTGTCATCAGAGACCGTCGCAGAGGAAACCTCCAGATCCCGACGCTGGATTTCGTCGCTTCCGTAGGTCGACTGATAAAGGTACGTGTGACTGCTCATTACATAAGATGCGACATTGGCAGCCGATTCGGGATCAACCGGCTTTGTGAAGATCAATTCAAATCCATCGGATCGGGATTTCATCTGACGAATTTCAAACGGCACTCGACCCGTCCAGACGAGCCGCTGTAATCCGTACGAGGCGGTCCCAAGGCTGCTCCAGCCGCGATTGGTCAGCCC
The DNA here is from genome assembly GCA_046341255.1 of Planctomycetota bacterium. Lineage (GTDB taxonomy): Bacteria > Planctomycetota > Planctomycetia > Planctomycetales > Planctomycetaceae > SXXK01. Next base: position 264 of record JBKDRW010000632.1, on the reverse strand, counting down.
AACGAACATGCTTCCATCTGTGCCCTGCCCCATTCGTAATACGGCTGATGCAAAGCCGCTCCGAAAAGGAAAGCAGGCTCCCTGGTATTCGCCGTCGATCTTTTCGAGAAATACTCGGTTCATGCCTGCCTGAGTGAATTCGCCGATAAAAAACTGCCCGGCAAATGGCCCAAACCGTCCGTTGCTTTCGTCCAGCATGATGTCCGTCGTCGACTGCCCCATTTTCTTGTATGGAAACCAGACCGCGGGAGGCTTCATTGCAGG
>JBKDRW010000631.1:0-32976 GCA_046341255.1 Planctomycetota bacterium | reverse complement strand
CCTCGAAGGTTACGGGAGCAAACGAAAGATGCCGAATTCCCGAGCCTGGATTACGGAACGTAACACCATCATACACATGCGCATTGATGGGGACATGGGTATGACCAAAGCAGATCGACTGCACAGCATCGCGGCTGATCTGACAGTCCTTTGCCACGTAGTCCAGTAATACCGCACAGGTCTGGTCCATGGTGTGTCGGATGCGGGGCACAACGCCATGCAGCCGGGAAAAAATCACGGCCGAATACATCAGATTTGCGATCCGTCCTTTTGACTGATCTTCATGAAAGGTTTCTCGATATCCTGACAATCCGAGAGGATGTCGACGGGCATCGAGAACGTCGCCGTGCAGAAATACATGATGACCGATCTGCAGATGATGCGGCTGAAGCTCAAAGTTTTCCACACGACCGGAAAGCTCTGCCAGTCGCTCCAGCAGTTCCGGATGACAATCATGATTGCCCGGAAGAAAGACCCATCTGGCAGAGGGATTCAGATCAATGGCCCTGAGTAACCACTCCTCAGCCGCGTGGAAGGTCTGTGTCAGACTGCCTAACTGGCTCCAGCGAAGATCAAACATATCGCCACCCAGGACGATCACGTCCGCGGCACGAACAAGCGAATGACTCGCTTCCCACCGCGCCTGGCCGGTTGAACGACGACTGAAGAGATGCAGATCCGATAGGAACAACCCGTTCATGTGATTAGAACTGCCCGCCAATGACCGGGCCAGCAATACGAGGCAAATCAATGGATTCGCAGCCAGCAAAAAACGAACGCGTGTCTGTTACTGATCGGCAATTGCAAAACCTATGCGTTCCGGATGCAACACCAGAATCGCAAGGCCCGCCGAATGACCGACTGCGCGGAAAAAGTTCAGCATGACGGAGCATACTGGCTGTGTCGTTGCTTCTCTACGCGGAAACAAGCTCAAAACGCGCTTCGATGCAGCCACCCCGATTTGCGGAAGTTTCTGCGGACAGAGCCATCTCTCATTTTACCCTGAACAATCACCCCGAAAAGATTACTTCCGTGGAAAGCGGTACTGTTTTCATCACGAGAATTCAGTTCATTTTGACTCGACAGTACTTTTTCTTTCCGGCCCAGACAAGCAGTCCATCGGTCACGCGGATCTGCTGATCGTGTGCTGTGATCGTTTCTTTTGACTCACCGAGTTTTGCTCCGCCACCCTGAATCAGTCGCCGCGCTTCGCCATTGCTTGGGCAAAGGTTCAACGCCGTCAGAAGCTTCACGGCTGAGATTGCTCCTGACGTCAGGAAAGAGGCATCGAGAACAACATCCGGAATATCCGTCGGTAGTGCTTCGCCACCGATTTCATTCTGCCATCGTACTGCCGCAGAATCTGCATCGACTGTTGAGTGGTATTGCCCGATCACCAGCTTTGCCAGAGTGACTTTAGCTTCCTTCAGATGTCCGGCCAGCAGGCGATCAACTTCATCGAGGGGGACCTGTGTCAGCAGTTCAAAGTACATCTTCATGACACCGTCCGGAAGCTGCATGAACTTTTTCATCATCTCATAAGGTGATTCGCTGATGCCGATGTAGTTGCCAAGACTCTTGCCCATACGACGCACGCCATCCAGACCCACCAGGATCGGCGACATCACCGCAATCTGCTGATTCAGACCTTCCTGAGCCTGCAGGTCTCGTGCGAGCATGAAACTGTAAAGCTGCTCGGTTCCGCCGAGTTCCACGTCCGCCCTGATCTCAACACTGTCCCACGCCTGCATGACGGGGTACAGACATTCGTGCAGGAAAATCGGACTTGAACTCGCATACCGCTTCGCAAAGTCGTCTCGCGTGAGCAGTTGAGCCACAGTGACTCGACCGCACAGTGAAAGCACATCCGCGAAGGACATCCTGCCGAACCAGTCGCCATTGCGATGCACTTCGGCTCGAGACATGTCCACCACTTTGCCGACTTGCTCCAGATACGTTCTCGCGTTGCTTTCAACTTCTGCTTCCGTCAGTCGCTTACTGCGAGCTTCATCGCGGCCACTGGGATCGCCCACCAGAGCGGTGTAGTTGCCGATGATAATCACGGCCTGATGTCCCAGATCCTGAAACTGACGCATCTTCCTCAGCGGCACTGTATGGCCGAGGTGCACATCAATACCCGTCGGATCAATTCCATATTTGATCCTCAGCGGAATACCAGTGTCCCTGCTGTGCTGCAGCTTTCTTTGTAGTTCCTCCTGCGGAACGATCTTCTCGATTCCGCGGGTGATCACTTTGAGCTGTTCTTCGACTGGTGGAAATGACACAGACATGGTTTGAAATCTTACGCCGTTCTGGTGAAACGATGCCCCCATGAATCATGAGCGAACATCGTGAGCGATTCCTGAAGCCTGAACTGACAGGCTGTTTTGGACCGTTTCAAAATCGAAATACAGGACACACGACCCGTTTCTGTCATGTTCTGCGTGGACTTTATCGACCTTCTGAGAACTCTCAAACGCCGATCGGAACTTCCCCAAAAACACGCAGGCTGCGTCATAAGTCGTGTTGTCGCTTCCCGACTGGGCAAGATCGATCAGGGAGCCGATGCAGAATATGAGCCTGCATCTCCTCTGTTCGACTCTGAAAGAACCACGATCCCGAAAAATCGGGCTATGTTTTTCTGACGTCCTGCGAACTCGAATGAAACACTCGGAGTCTTAAAGCGTCAGGCAACAACCGGTGCGAACCATGCGAGAGGGCAGAGTCTCTGGATGCTCGCATGTGGCCTGAGTTTCGACTGCAGAGGCACCACAGAATTCCGAACGTTTTTTTCCGAACCTCGGTCCATCCTGTATCGTGCCCCGGCAATTTCGACAGATTTGGACATCGTTGGCTTTTTTGAGGTCTTTTCTCTCCATGTCGCCGTCAAAGTCATGCAGGAATCATGGAGAAAGAATCCTGTCGACAGAAAAGAGCAACTTGACTGGAATGTTGCCAAAAGACGCTGGACCATTGTCTGCCTGACGATGTTTCTGTGTGATCTATTCATTCCCGACGGATCATGGCGTAGCCTCAAGGCCGATACCCCGCAGCTCGCTGTGTTAAAACACAATGCCTTACGAACTTATCAGCACCGGCGAAGCGACCGCCATTCTGCCGACGACGAACTCCGGCACGAAACCGATTACGGTCATCGGAACGGAATCCATTCGAAACACGTTTGATGAAAGCTGCCTGCGACAGGCGATCAACTCTCGCATGGCACCGGGGGTGACGGATCTTGTCCTGAACCCGGATGCTCATTGCGGCTACGGTGCCCCGGTGGGATGTGTGATGGTTTCACCAACACACATCTACCCGGGTCCCGTCGGAGTCGATATCAAGTGTTCCATGAGCCTGCTGCAGCTCAGCGTTCCTGCTGAAGAGATCGTCGATCGTCGAATTCGCCGCGCGCTGATTCATGCAATCTGCGAACGCACTCCGACGGGTGCTGGTCGGGGCCAGCAGAGTGCGCCGAAGTCGCGTCGTGCAGACGAAACTCTTGGCCGGCAGTTGATGCTGGAAGGTGCTTCAGAAAGTGTCTGCCAGCAGCTGGGCATCCCTCCTGAGTGGGCATTGCGATGTGAGGATTCGTTCCACGTTGGTCATGACGAGACTCGTGATGCGCTGGGTGAGCGGCTTGATTGGCACATGACCGATGGCCACTTTCGAAACAGATTTCCCGGCAAGATGAGGCAGTTGGGGTCCTACGGCGGAGGAAACCACTTCGGGGAATGCGAAGTCGTGTCCGTGGAGGAAAACGAACGCGCTCGAAACGCGGCCGATGTATTTGGTCTGAAAGATGGTCATGTTGCATTCCTGTCGCACTGCGGTTCAAGGGGCATCGGGCATAACCTCGCTGATGGTCAGTTCAAATCGCTGCAGGCAAAGTTTGCCCGATGGGACATTCCTTTGCCGGGAAACGATCGAGAACTGGTCTACGCGCCGCTGGGAACGGCAGAAGCGGACGCCTATCTCGACGACATGGCACTGGGTGCCAACTTTGCAACAGTCAATCACATGCTGATCAATGCGCTGGTGCTGGAAGCATTTCAGGAAGTCATTCCGGGGACGACGGGGCAACTTGTCTACTTCATCAGCCACAACATCGCTCGCAGGGAAGTTGTGAATAACAACATCGCGTGGGTTCATCGCAAAGGAGCGACTCGCGCATTCCCGGCCAGACATCATGCCTTGAAGGGAACGATCTACGAAAGTACCGGACATCCGATTTTGCTTCCCGGAAATCCACAGGCCGGATCCAGCGTCATGGTCGCCGACGAGGGTGCATCCATCAGCTGCTACAGCGTCAACCACGGCGCGGGCCGATCGCTCGGTCGCAAGCGAGCGATTCGCGAGCTCGATCAGAAGTCGATCGACCAGTCCTTTGATGAACACGACATCCTGAGCAATTGCCGTCGGTATCCGAAGGATGAAGCTCCAGCCGCGTACAAAGACTTCAACGAAGTGCTTCGTTCCGTCAAATCCGCTGGTCTGGCCTCCGAGGTCGCGCGTTTGAAAGCTCGCTTCGTGATCAAGGACGGGGATGCGGCGGATGACTGATGTCGCCTCTATCATCGCCCTGCAACAGGATGATCTTTGCCTCGGCTGCAGGCATGCAGATCTGTGTGTTTTTCTCGAGGCTGGGCAACAGTTGAGTCGTTTGTCGCCTGCCACGACATTCCGATTGTGTGAATCGACGGGGTCCTGTTGAAAAAGTCGATCAGCGTCCACTCAACAAGACCCGCTTTCACCCCACATCGGGCAGCCTGTCCATGGCGAAACTCCTGAGAATGGCCGCAACTTTCACTTCGACGGCTGTGGCAGTAGATTAACGTATTCAACACTCGCGATTTCCTGCCTATGCTGCCACACTGAGTTGTCCATGGATTCGAAGAAGTCGAGCACTCCCTCCTTCGAGGCTGTTGGCGAGCCCGTCTATCAATGCGTGTGTGGCAGCGAAGTTCCAATGCCAGCCGGTCACAGCCGACTCATTTGCCCGAAATGTCAGCGAACCATTCACTCTCAGGTCATTCCTGCATCAGCCATGTCGTTTGGCGCAACCGTTATTGGCGGGATGGTGAATGATCCTGATTGCGAAAGCTCCAGCGTCAGCACCGGGGATCGACTGGATCACTTTACCGTCCTTGAGCCGCTTGGTGCCGGCGGGATGGGTGCCGTGTTTCGAGCCAAAGATGAATCACTGCAGCGATTCGTCGCAATCAAGGTCATCCTGTCGCGGCAGGGTGAGGCCGATCGAATCCGGCGGGAAAGGCTGGTTGAAGAGGCTCGGGCGCAGGCCCGTGTCAATCACCCGAACGTGGTTCACATTTACTACGTGGGACTGCATGATGAGTGCCCGTTCTTCGCGATGGAACTCGTTCCGGGTCAGTCGCTGGCGAGGCTGCTTTCGGAGCGTCGCCTGACAATTCAGGAGATCGTTCAGATCGGACTGCAGACTGCAGATGCCCTGGCTCACTCCGCATCGCTGGGAGTCATTCATGGTGACGTCAAGCCCGGAAATCTGCTGCTCAGCGATTGCAGTCTGATCAAACTGTCGGATTTCGGTCTGGCAAGTCGTGCCGATGATATCCATGCGTTGTCCAGCAAAACGGGACCCGCCGGGACCCTGAACTATATGGCTCCGGAAGTCGCTGCCGGGCAACCGGCCCACATTCAGAGCGACATGTATTCGCTTGGTGTAATGCTGTATGAATTGACATTCGGCGAACTTCCGCACCAGGCGTCGTCGGAGAGTCTCGAAGAGAACCTGAAGGCACGCCAGTCGGCCACAGTCAGCTTTCCCAAAGTCTGGCCAGCGGATCGTCCGGAAGAGTTCCGCGGGTTTCTGAGTCGTCTGCTTGCAAATGATCCCAGCAGGCGTTTTCGCGACTATGCTGAGTTGATGGATGAACTGCGACTCTGGCAGCCAACAGAACTGATTCACGCCGGACGTATGAGCCGACTTGTGGCGTTCTGTCTTGACCAGATGTTTACAGCCATTCTTCTCGGGGTTTCCGTCGTCACATTACTGCCTGCTCAGAGATATCTGGAACGCTTTCAGGACTGGGAATCCCTGCACATTCCAGTCATGATCGCCATCGCTGTGTTTGCGATTTATGTGATGGTGAGATCCGGGACGACTCCCGGCAAAAAGCTGATGCAGCTTCGATTCGTTGATCCGTTCGGCCTGAAGCCAACGCGATGGCGAATGCTGCTGTGCATTTTGAATAGCTTTCCAATGCTTCTGGCGACCATTGTTTCAGAATCGATCGATTGGCTGGCCGCACTGGCTGGCTTTCAGGATCTGACGGACGAGCATCCGGCCTTCAAGGTCCTGTTTGTTTTTCTGTTGGCATGGATCGCACTAAACGCACTTTGGATCTCATTCAGTCGTCAACGTCAATCTCTGCTGGACCGCTGGCTGGGCCTGCACGTTGTGCTCGATACGCGAAGTGATCGGCAACGAAACAACATGATGAATGAGCGCTGACTCACGTGTCCTGAACCGTTCTCAGATGTGCCAGAACGACCGTCTGTTGATTTTCGGCACGAGTCATCTGTCCCATGCCTTCGTTCGCTGGCGCAGCGAATCGTGTGAGTACGACAGCCTGAGGCTCGGATCCGGCAAATCAACAGAGTATCGTTCACGGCAATTTCGCATGGCATTTCGGATCAACTCCTTCGGCTGAAAGACGGATCCTGGCCGCAGCAATTGCTGATGTGTTTGCAACAGGTCTGCCTTCAGACAGGGGCCCGTTTTCTGAAGCGGCAGCAGAAGTCCTGTTTCTCCCTTCGTGCCAGAACTGGCAAGGCTTTCGCTTCCTGTCCGAACCGCTCTGTGCAGATTCTCTGACCGCACGCCTGAAGGCTTCCTCATTCAAGTCCGGCGAAACCGGGGTTATCCGGGCAACGGAGAGTCCGGCATCGCACAATCGGCAGCCGGAAGCAGAGGTCTGATGGAGAAATGCGGCGTGGCGCATGGTCGCCAGCAAGAAGTACATCTCTTATAGTCAGATCGGCTGGCCGTGTCTCCGCTGGTGGTTTGGTCAGCGAATCTGTCTCCTCTCTTTGGAGGTCCCGCCATGAAGCGAGTTGCTGCGAGTATCGCTGTTTGTCTGCCGTTCTTCCTTTGCTGCAGCCCTGTCATGGCTCAGGTGCTGGCTCCGGATGGTACCACTCCGCTGGCGATGGAGGGCGATCTGGCGTCGCAGATGGTTGACGGCATCGATCGTTTTCTGCTGAAGGAAATCGAGAAGACAGCAGCCACTCGAGCGGAGCGATTCAAAGTCGATACGTCTTCGCCGGAAGCCTACGAGGCATCGCTGAAGCCTCACCGAGAGAAGTTGGCGAAATGTCTTGGGATTCGAGACGCGCGGATGGAGTTCGATGCCCCGGAGATCATCGTCCCGGTCGGTGGTGATTCTGTGATTGCTCAGTCTGACACGTTTAACGTGCAGGCCATTCGCTGGCCGGTGTTGGGTGACCCAACGCCGCAGGGTGCGGGACTGCCGTCGATTTATGGCGAGGGCCTCCTGCTGACTCCGAAGGGCGACATTGTGGCCAATGTCATTGTGCTTCCGGATGCGGATCAGACACCGGAACAAGCCTGCGGGCTTGTCGATGGCATCCCGGTTCCATCACAGGTCGCCCGGCATCTCGCCGAGGAAGGATGCAGAGTCGTTGTTCCTCAACTGATCAGCCGCAGACGCGAGAAGCGACTGGGACGAGCGGACCTGACCAACCGCGAATATCTTCATCGAGCCGCATTTGAACTGGGGCGTACGCTGCCGGGGTACGAATTGCAGATGTCGCTCAGCATTGTGGACTGGTATTCCAGATCATCACCGCAAACGCCGATCGGAATTTCCGGATACGGTGAAGGCGGGATGCTGGCGTTGTTCGCCGGAGGCGTCGACAAACGGATTCAGGTGATCGGTGTCAGTGGCTTTTTCGGACCACGGGAAGAAAGCTGGCAGGAGCCAATCGACCGAAACTTTGCCGGCCTGCTGCAAGACTTTGGAGCGCAGGAACTGGCGATGCTGATCGCGCCTCGTTCACTCATCATTGATGCGACCGGCGGCCCTGCTCTGGAACTGGCAGGAAACGGCGGCGGTCCGGCTTTTCTTACGCCGCCAGACGCATCGCTGGCGCTGACGGAGTCAAGCCGTGCGAACGAACGAGCCATCCGTTCGCCGAAATCGGCCTTCTTTTCGAAAATGCCCGAGACTCAGAACTATCTGGTTTCATACCTGTTGAGCTACCTCGGAATGAAAAGCAGGAATCGGGATTTGATTTCGCCACAGCAGATCTTACAGACATCTGGCGAAGATGGTTCGGCAAAGCGCGAAACCCGTCTCGTCAAACAAATCGACCGCCACAATCAGGCGCTGCTGCGAGAGGCTCACTTTGTTCGCAAAGACTTCATGTCGAAGCTCGATCTGACGTCCGTCGAGGCCTACGCGAAATCGACCGAGCCGTATCGTGACATTTTCCGCAAAGAGGTCATCGGCGAGTTTGATCAGCCGCTGCTTCCGTTCAATGCGCGCTCGCGCAAGTCGTGGGAAACAGATAAGTGGACGGGACATGAAGTCGTGATGGACGTCTTCCCGGATGTCTTTGCGTACGGCATCCTGCTGCTTCCCAAAGATCTGAAGCCTGGTGAAAAGCGACCGGTGGTTGTGTGCCAGCATGGCCTCGAAGGTCGGCCGACAGACATCATTCAGGGCGATCATCCGGCCTATCATGATTTCGCGGCGAAACTGTGCGAGCGAGGATTCATTACGTTCTCGCCTCAGAACCCTTACATCTTCACGGATCGCTTTCGCACGCTTCAGCGGAAGGCTCAACCGTTGGGGAAATCACTCTTCTCCATCATCGTGCCTCAACATCAGCAGATCGTGAACTGGCTGAAAACACAGGCCAACGTCGATGGTGATCGCATCGCCTTCTACGGTCTCAGCTACGGCGGCAAGTCGGCCATGCGAATCCCGGCTCTCGTGACCGACTATTGCCTTTCGATCTGCTCGGCCGACTTCAACGAATGGGTTCTGAAGAACGCGAGTACTCGTGAAAACTTCAGCTACATCTGGACGGGCGAGTATGAGATCTTCGAATGGGATCTCGGCAGCACGTTCAACTACGCGGAAATGGCGGCCCTGATTTGTCCCCGCCCGTTCATGGTGGAACGAGGTCACTTCGATGGCGTCGGCGAAGATCACTGGGTCGGCTACGAATACGCAAAGGTTCGGCACCTGTATGCGGCTCAACTGAAGATCGGCGACCGGACCGAAATCGAATGGTTTGTTGGGCCACATACGATCAACGGTCAGGCCACCTACAGATTCCTGCACAAGCACCTGAACTGGCCGGAACGATCACCCGTTGTACCCGAGCAATGATCAACCAAAACCCTTTCTGCCGTGTCACGCAAACGCTGGCATCCCCAACCCCTGACAGATCCTGTTCATGAGCTGCGGAATTGCTTTTATCACAATCATCGAATTCACGACCGGATCATCGCCTGCCAGGACTTCGGAGACCGAAGCTGCATTCTGCCACAGAGCAGTCGTCTGGTGCTGACCGAGTGGCTGCCGCAACGTGGATGAACGCCGGAATGTGTTTCTGCATCGGCCACGGATGATCAGACGCAGTGAGATCAAACAGCATTGCCGAAAGCTTTCACCGAAGAGCCGGGACTTTAATGCTGCTTACCTTCCCCCAGCAGGAGCGGAACCCGGAGGGCAGCTTGCCCATGACCTGCCGAGCCTTCGTGGAAGTACCCGACAATAGAGAATCAACACAGTCGAAGTTCCGAAAAATACGTCGATGGACACTGAAGGACGGAAGGAACGAGGCCGTCTCAAACAATGACCGCCGGCGGCAACCGTTTCTTTTTGCAAAGGCTTCCTGTTTTGTAACTTCTGCAACAACCGGCCCTTGTAACTATTGCAAATCCCATGCGTAAGTCGCCTGTTGTTCCGGTCCGTACAGATTTCTGCTCGCAAAATCGATTTGTCGCAAAAACAAACCCTGCATGGACTTACATCAACTCAAGACGTGTCGGCCCGTGAACTCCCATGGATGAACCGGACTTTTTGGCACGAGCTCTGCTCATTTCATGTTTCGAGAGAGAGCTGGGCTCGGAGTGAGATCCTTGAGCCCAACGCACGCTGCCTTGAGAAAGCAGCGTCTATCTGAGAGAGACGGTGGCTCGCCTGAGAAACGAGCCCGCACATTGAGCGAGTGCCTGAGAAACCTCGCTTCCTGAAAAAGGCCATCGGATTTTGAGAAGATCCGATCGGCCTTTTTTCTTGCGCGCTGAGTTGACTCATTCGCAGGGGTGGCCGAGTGAAATCTGGACTTCCTTACCATATGCTGTCATCAAATCCTCACCCGCCTTCGACCCTCGGAGCTCATTCTCATGATCCGCTCGATTGCTCTGCTTCTGCTTGCTCTTGCCGTGTCGACAACTGCATGGGCCGATGAGCCGTTCGATATCTATTTTATCGACGTCGAAGGCGGCGCGGCGACATTGCTCATAACGCCGGAGAAGGAGTCGATCCTGATTGACTCCGGCTATCCGGATAATCATGGTCGTGATCTTGATCGTATCATCCATGTCGCAAGAGATGTGGCCGGACTGAAGAAGATCGATCATGCCGTCGTCTCGCATTGGCATCTGGACCATTTTGGCAACCACGCTGCTCTCGCTGCAAAATTCGGAGTCGGAACTTATTGGGACCGAGGCATTCCGGATGAGCTTGCGGAAGACCCGGAATATCCAGATCGTATTGCTGCGTACCGAGCTGCGTCACAGAATGTCTCGAAGGCACTTCGGATCGGCGATGCAATGCCACTGAAATCCGGCAGGACGCCGCTGTCCGTTCGAGTCATGACGGCCAGTCGGGATGTTATTACCGGCGAAGGAGATATCAATCCGTTTGCCGATCGTCATCATCCCCAGCCAGATGATCCAAGTGATAACTCCGCGAGCCTCAGCCTGCTGTTCAGTTTTGGTGAATTCCGATTCCTGACGTGCGGCGATCTCACATGGAACACCGAAGCCAGACTCGTCACGCCGAGAAATCCCGTCGGCAAAGTCGATCTGTTCATGGTGACTCATCACGGCCTGCCTGTCAGCAACAACCCCACTCTCGTCCTTGCGATCGATCCGGTCGTTGCAGTCATGTGCAACGGTCCGAAGAAAGGTGGAGCAGAGCAGACAATGGCAACCCTGAAGGAGGTGAAGTCGCTAAGGAACTGGTTCCAGCTGCATCTCAATGTGGATCTGGATCCGTCAAAACAGGCTCCCAAAGAGTTCATCGCCAACACGGCTCCGACCAGCGATTGCAAGGGAGAATGGATTCTGGCCCGCGTGGCTCCGGACGGCAGAAGCTACACGGTTCAGATCGGACCCGATGGTCGGAAACACGACTACAAGACCCGACCTCCGGAGTAGGCCTCCGTTTGGCCGAACAGCAGCTTCGTCCTGCGACAGGGGGCAAATCTTACCGCGATGATCGAGGACGCTATGGGCAACTCAAACCAGTTGCGGCTGACATCTCAGCGCGATGCTATGCAATCGTCGCAGGAGTCCCTCGACAAAACCGCGATCTGCCGCCTGCTGACCGGTACATGCGGTCATATTCCGCGTTTTGAGACCTTTCATCGCGCAAGTTCTGCACCTTGACCGCATATGACAGACAGATAGACTGAAGGAATGATTTGTAGCCTTGGCTACAAATCAGCATAAATCGTGGACGGTTATTGGTATATCCCGCCGATTCTGTGACGGCTCAGGTGATACGACTTTTTCGAGGACAGCCCTCTTTGCAGTCTGAATCCCCGGACTCATCTGGTCCGGCAACCCTGCAGATGTCTGAGCTGACACGTGGAATACGGATTATGAAGCAGACCATTGTCGTAAACCGATGCAGTTTGCATCTCGCCATGTGTCTGGGTTTTGCTGCCGTGTTCGCGTTCAGCGGATGCCGGCCCGATACCAACAGCAACGCGGCGGCACAACAGGATGCAGTCAGCGTCGTGGCGACCGTGGGCATGGTTGCCGATCTCGTTCGATATGTGGGCGGTGACCAGATCACGGTCACCCAGCTGATGGGAGCTGGCGTGGATCCGCATCTCTACAAGCCGACCCGTGACGACGTTCAGAGAATTACGGACGCCGATGTGGTGTTTTATTCCGGGCTGATGCTGGAGGGTCGTCTGACAGACATTTTGGAAAAACTGAGCCGCAAAAAACCGGTTGTTGCAATCACGACAAAGCTCTCGGCAGCAGGACTGATCACCGATGCGGAGACCGGAGAGCATCCTGATCCGCATGTCTGGATGGATATATCGGCATGGTCATCATGTCTTGATGTTATCGTCGCAACGCTTGCTCAGCAGATACCGTCGGAAGCGATGGGCTTTCAGTCCCGAGCCGATGAACTGCGAATGGAGCTCAGCCGACTGCATGATTACGGCATCCACTCACTCGCCACCATCCCGGAAGCACAGCGCGTTCTCGTGACATCGCATGATGCGTTCAGCTATTTCGGGCGGGCTTATGGTCTGGAGGTTCTTGGTGTTCAGGGGATCTCAACAGACTCTGAAGCAGGACTGCAGCGCATCAACGAGCTGGTGGACCTTCTGGTTCAACGGCAGATCTCTGCCGTGTTTGTCGAAAGCAGCGTTCCTCAAAAGAATATTCAGGCCCTGATTGAGGGAGCAGAGTCGCGAGGCCACCACGTTGCCATCGGCGGCGAACTGTTCTCCGACGCCATGGGCGCTGGCGGGACTTACGAAGGGACCTATATCGGAATGCTCGATCACAACATCACGCTTGTCACTCGAGCACTGGGAGGTACGGCACCGGAAGCCGGGCTGAACGGAAAACTCGATCAAGCAGAGGCGAAGTAGACCGGACACTTCTGCCCGTGAAAGACATCTGGACCTCAACATGAGCACGCCACGCGAAACCAGTTCGACGACGCTGCCGCTGTCGGTGCGTGATGTGACGGTGGCATGGAATCGCAAACCCGTTTTGTGGGATGTGACATTTGATGTTCAGCCCGGGCAGCTAGTCGGTGTCATCGGACCTAATGGAGCGGGCAAAAGTACGCTGCTCAAGGCAATCATGGAACTTGTGCCGAAGGCATCGGGCAGAATTCAAATCTTTGACCAGCCTTATCGGCAGTCGCGGAAGCGAGTCGGCTATGTGCCCCAGCGAGAAAGTGTCGACTGGGACTTTCCTGTCACGGTGCTCGACGTTGTCACGATGGGACTTTACGGTCAGATCGGATGGTTTCGTCCCGTTCGCCGGCGACATCGAGAACTGGCGCTGGATGCACTTAGGAACGTTGGTATCGCCGATCTGGCCGACCGCCAGATCAGTCAGCTTTCCGGCGGCCAGCAGCAGCGCACATTTCTCGCACGGGCGCTGGTTCAGGACGCCGATTTGTATCTGATGGATGAACCTTTTGCCGCGGTTGATGCCGCAACCGAACAGGCCATCGTGGAGATTCTGCGTACCATGCAGAAGGCTGGCAGAACATGTCTTGTAATCCATCACGACCTTCACACCGTGCCTGACTATTTTGATTCTGTCGTGCTGCTCAACATGCGTGTGGTTGCCAGCGGTCCCACATCCACCATCTTCACTCGAGAGAATCTCGAGAAAACATACGGTGGCCGACTTACGCTTCTGGATGAGGCCACCGAGGCCATGCGACGGAGGGAACGAACGCTGTGAGCAACATCCTTGCAGAGGTCACGGTCAGCACAACGTGGGTTCAGTCACTCGGACACTATAATACGATCATTGTGGTCACGGGTACGCTGCTTCTGGGACTGGCCGCTGGAACTGTCGGCTGTTTCACCCTGCTTCGCCGACGAGCCCTGATGGGCGACGCATTGAGTCACGCCACTCTGCCTGGTGTCGGTCTGGCGTTTCTGCTGGCACCCCTGTTCGGCCTCGACGGAAAATCCCTGCCTGTGCTGCTGGCTGGCGGAACGCTGAGCGGACTCACAGGGGTCGCCGCGATTCTTTACGTTCGAAGCTTCACTCGACTGAAAGAAGACGCCGCTCTGGGGATTGTTCTGAGCGTGTTTTTTGGTGCCGGAATCGCAATTCTGTCCATCACCCAGCAAATGCCGGAAAGTCGCAAGGCCGGCCTTGAGTCGTTTATTTACGGCAAGACGGCATCGATGACCGCCTCTGACGCAATCCTCATCGGGTCATCCGGGCTGCTGTGTGTTCTCATCGTCTTCGCCTTGTTCAAGGAACTCATGTTGCTGTGTTTTGATGAAGGGTTTGCCGGATCGCGAGGTTACCCGGTCGTTATGCTGGACCTGCTCATGATGGGCCTCGTGGTCACGGTCACGATGATCGGACTGCAGGCCGTGGGCCTCGTGTTGATGATTGCACTTCTCGTGATTCCGGCTGCCGCGGCTCGATTCTGGACTCAGAATCTGCAGCGAACCATTCTGATATCGTCTGTCATCGGAGGCCTTGGCGGCATGCTTGGTTCAGCAATCAGTGCCTGCATCGCCGATGTTCCATCGGGGCCCGCAATCGTGCTTGTGTGCAGCGGCCTGTTCTTTCTGAGCATGTTGTTTGGCACTTCTCGTGGCGTCCTTGTCAGATCCCTTCGACGGTGGCAACTGAACCAGACCATCGATCGTCAGCATGTCCTCCGGGGATTATTTGAATTTCTGGAGCCGCATGCGGCAAACGACCGAATCGCTCCCCATCGAGGCGTTCCGTTCTCGCAGCTTCTGGCATCCAACAGCTGGTCCGTGTTCCGCCTGAATCGAACACTGGAACGATGTCGACGCGAGAACCTGATCAGGCGAGACGAGAATGCAGCTCTGTCACTGACGGACACCGGGCTCGCCGAAGCATCTCGCCTCGCGCACGAGCATCGGCTTTGGGAACTCTATCTGATTACCCACGCCGACGTCGCGCCGGGACGAGTTGATCAGAGTGCCGATGCTATTGAACATGTTCTGGAACCCGAACTGATCGCGCGACTTGAACAGCTTCTGCGCACCGACCGCGAGCGCAAAGGCGTCATTCCCAGCCCGCATCCGATCCCACAACCTGGAGGCCCGCGATGAGCATATCGCAGGTGTTCGAGGTTCTTCGAACCTGGTCCGCAGGTGACACATGGATCGTGACTTCCGGGATTCTCTGCGCGATTGCAGCCGCCTTGCCGGGCAACTTTCTGGTGCTGCGTCGCATGAGTCTGCTCGGCGATGCCATCAGCCATGCCATTCTTCCGGGACTGGCCGTTGCGTTTCTGATCAGCCACAGCCGGGCCAGCCTGCCCATGTTTCTGGGAGCCGTTATCGTCGGCATTCTGACAGCCTTGTTTACAGAGTGGATTCGAGACATCGGTGAGGTCGATGAAGGCGCGTCCATGGGTGTTGTCTTTACGACACTCTTTGCGCTGGGTCTGACCTTGATCGTTCGAGCCGCCGATCATGTCGACCTCGATCCCGGCTGCGTACTCTATGGTTCGATTGAGCTGTCCTGGCTCGACACCGTGTCGCTCGGCACCTGGAGCATTCCTCGTGTTGTCATCGTGCTCGGATGCGTGGTGCTTCTGAATGCGGTGTTTGTCGTGATCTTCTTTAAGGAACTTCGTCTGGCTGCGTTCGATCCTGCTCTCGCAACATCGCTCGGCTGCAACGCCAGACTGATGCACTACCTTCTGATGATCGATGTTGCGGTGACAGCCGTGGCCTGCTTTGAAACAGTCGGAAACATTCTCGTCGTCGCAATGTTTGTCGTTCCGCCTGCAACCGCGTTTCTGCTCACAAATCGGCTGGGCCCGATGGTCGCAGTGAGTGTGTTTGTGGCAATCGTGTCCGCTGTGATTGGCCACGTTTCTGCTTTGGTGATTCCACATGCCTTCGGCTTCGACAGCACCAGCACGTCCGGCATGATGGCTTTGTCCGCAGGCCTGCTGTTTTTTACCGCATCCATCTTTGCTCCCACAAATGGAGTTGTCGCCAGACTCGTGCAACGGCAGAAGCTGTCTCTGCGAATTCTGTCCGAAGATCTCATCGCACTCATGTATCGACTCGACGAACGTACGCCGGGAGTGACCTCCACTCTATCGCAACTTCGCAGCATATTACTTGCTGGTCGCATGAGCAGTATGGTGATGATGCTTCGCCACAGACAGAAAGGCCGCGTTACCCAACGAAACAATGGGTACCAGCTGACGGAGCGGGGACGAAACCTCGGCGCTGAACTTGTCCGATCGCACCGTCTCTGGGAGCAATATCTGGTGACGGAAGGAGGCGTATCCGTCGATCGAATTCATAGTCAGGCCGAGCGACTCGAACACTTCACGGGGCGGGATCTGCGTGAGCGTCTGCAGCAGGAGACGTCGGCTCCCAGCACCGACCCGCATGGCCGTCCTATCCCGCCGGAGTAGCTCGTGCACGGATCTGAAACAGTTCTGTCTGCAATCGTGACGCCTGACGCCCGAGAAATCTCGGTACAGATCTGCTCGCGATCAGTGCCGTTCTCATGATATCCGATCCATTCGACACTGTCGCAGACGCTGGACGGGCCAGATATTATGACAGCAGTCATCATCACCAACCCCTTCACCGTGTGAACAGATCGATGACGCATTGATTAAGGAGTTTCATCATGAACCGCGAAGACCACCTGAAGCTGCTGCGTGAGTATGTCCAGAACGAAAGTCTTATTCGCCACATGCTCGCCGTGGAAGCAGCCGTTCGCGCCTATGCGATCAAGTGGGGCGAAAACGTGGAGACGTGGGCAACTGTCGGACTCCTTCATGACTTTGATTATGAACGCTGGCCGAATCCTCCTGACCATCCGCTTCAGGGTTCTAAGATTCTGGCCGATCGAGGCTATCCGGATGAAATCATCTACGCCATCAAGTCGCACGCCGATTATCTCACAGACTGCCCTCGAATTTCCCGGCTTGATAAAACACTTTACGCCTGCGACGAACTCTGCGGTTTTCTCGTCGCTTGCGCGCTGATGAGACCCGCTCGTCTCGATGGTATGAACGCAAAGAGTGTTCGCAAGAAGATGAAGCAGGCGTCATTTGCTGCCGCCGTCAATCGCGACGATATCACTCGCGGAGCGACCGATCTGGGGGTCGATCTTGACGAACATATCACGTTCTGCATCGCGGCACTGCAACCGATTGCGGCGGAATTGGACTTGATCCCTGAGGCCGGGGCCGCGACCGAATCGTGACCGACTGTCACGCGAACCTCTGTAAGCTCTCTCCATGGCAGAGACGGTCCTGTCGAGGGAATTTCTCACGACTCATCCGTTGATTGAGCAGATTCCGGAAAACTGGCAGATTACGATCGGCCCAGCCTTCGAAGGATATCGCGGACATGTTGATCGTATCCTGAATCTTTGCCGCGCACTTCATCGTTGCGGGCCTTCACGATATGGGCCTCTGGTCTGATCAGACCGTCGACGACGTTCTACCACCGATTCAACAAGTGACCGCCTCGATTGATCAGCACGACCGCGAAACGTGAACGGAATAAAATCAGCCTGATCATCGAACTGCATCATAAAGTTCGAGCCGTGACTGGTCAGCGGCTTCCGCTTGTCCAAGTCTTTTGAACAGCCGACCTGATCGATTTTTCGCTGGACCTGATCCGTTGCGGCATTTCTGCCGCTTCGATCTCATCGCTGAAGATCTTCATCCCGAATCAGGGCTTTCATGCGTATCAGATTCGCACGGCATTCATCCGGATAATCCGCCACCCGCTTCGCCCTGCCCTATTCCTGCAGTGGGAATCTCAACAATTAAGATGAGGTCCTCGGATGCTGCGTTTGTTCGGACGAACATCAGGTCCCGACTGCCATCATTTTGCCGCGTAATGAATTGACTTTGAGCTGAAATCACTCAGACTGACAGTCTGCTATTGCCCAGGTCTTCAGATAAATTCAGTCCGTCAGACTGAACTCTTTTACGTAACAGGGGTGTTTTACAGAGTTATACTTTAAGAATCAGGAGTTAAGCCATGTCACGCAGGGCCTGCAAACCTCGACGTGCATTTACGCTGATCGAACTTCTCGTAGTGATTGCAATTATCGCAATCCTGGTCTCTCTTCTTTTGCCCGCGGTGCAACAGGCTCGCGAAGCAGCCCGAAGAACTCAGTGCAAAAATAATCTGAAGCAGCTCGGACTCGCCCTGCATAACTACCATGACACCTACAATGTCTTCCCGATGGGCAACGTGGTTCGCGTCGACAGCACTGGCGCTCTTTGGGGAGACGGCTGGACTTACCACTCGCGAATTCTTCCGTATATTGAGCAAACCAACCTGTACAGCCAGGTCAGTGACGTGATGGGAACTGATGCTGGAACTCAGACTTCAGCCAGACAGATTCTCGCCGGTCGAACAACTGTCATTTCCACCTTTCAATGCCCTTCCCACCCGACGGGGTCGGGGAACACCAGCAAAAACGGATATCAGCTCAGCACCTACAACGCCGTTGCCGGAACAACGTCCTTCAATGATGATCAGATGGATCAACTGACGGATGTCGGTTATCGAGGAAACGGGATGTTCTTTCTGAACAGTCGCGTGCGAATCGGCGATGTCCTTGACGGGACATCCAATACCTTTATGGTCGCCGAAGTCACGGACGACCTGCGTGGTGCTCCGAATCGAATGACGGGAAGTGATCGCCGATACAACTTCAGCGCCGGCGGAGATGGCAATCCTCCAACAGATTCCACCGAATCATTGATCGGAATGGAAACGGACGACCCCATCAACGCCAACACGCGCGATGCGAATGGGCTGTTCAACAATGACGGTGAATACGCGGGCAGCTACCACACCGGAGGAGCTCAGTTCTGTCTGGCAGACGGATCAGTGAGATTCGTCTCCGAAAACATCAGCATGACGACTTACCGCAGACTGGCGACAAGAGACGGAGGAGAAGTTGTCGGCGAATTCTGATGTTCGCTGCAGCACCCTACTTTGGTCCCTTCCGAGTCTGATTTCAAGGAGTCTTCCATGCGCGCTGTGCGAAGCGTTTGCGGCACTGGCTTGCTGCTGTTCACGTGTATTCTTGCTGGATGCGGATCTGACAGCTTTTCCGTCGCTCCCGCAAAAGGGTCCGTTGTGTTTTCCGGAGCCCCTGTCACCGGAGGATCGGTTACGCTGGTCCCGATCGTCGCTGACGACCAGAAGCTGGCAGGCAAGCCAGCGAAAGGTGAGGTCACCGCAGACGGTTCGTTTGTTCTTTCGACCTATGATCGGTTTGACGGCGCCGTTGTGGGAAGACACCGTGTGATCTACGAATCACCAGAAGGCTCCGAAGGAGAAGAGTCCGCAGCCGAAGGTGAGGACGAGCCAGCAGCTCAGCGAGCTGATCAGCGAAAGTCCGGCAAACCATCCAACCTGCAGGTCCGTCCAGGCACAGAGGTCGAGGTAAAGTCCGGCAGCGAAAATGTCTTCCAGATCGAACTCACCGAAGCACCGGCGAATCAGTCTGAAGATGCGGAGTAGCCTGTGCAGAGTTGCAGGTGTGGCAGATAGGCGAGAAGCCGAATGACGGTTGATTGCACTGAACCTCTGATGAACTCCACTCACGGTGTCAGTTGCTGCGGAATCAGCCGTCGGTAGGCTTCCATCGCTTCGTCATATTCCGCCAACGCTGCCGTTGAAAGAATATCCTTGCTGCGTTCGCGTTCGATCTCCATGCGTCGAATGAGGAATTCCTGTTCTTTTGACGACGGTTTGATCGGATGTCCTGCGACATCAAACCAGATCGGCGCCGAATGACCAAAACGCCAGTGACCTTCTGGAGATTTCTGCCAGACTCGAACCGCCACCCACGATGTCGAATCAAATTTGACCTTGCGACGCAGCATCGCGTGAAACGAGCCGTCGGGTGCCTGGCTGGACGATTTCGGAACCATCAGCTCGGTCTGGCCGTTAACGATCCATTCTATACCATCGACCGGCCCATTTGCGTCAATCCGGACATCAACGTTGTCACGGTAGCGATTGACGCGAACCATGGGGCCGGTGGTGACGAACGACGATCCGGCACGAAGGCCCCTGATCCAGCCGTCATAATCAAATCCATTCGGCACATGGACATAAACACGACCAAATCCGATTGGCACCGGATGAACTCCCGTCGCGGTGCCGGCCGTGGGCTGCAATCGATAGCCACAGTTCAACAGGCACCAGTATGTTCGATGAGTAAACTCAATCCATTCCTTTTCACCGCCGGAATTCACATCGGATAGACCCATCCAGTCTGCTGCAGGAGTCGTCCATTTGGCGAAGGCGAAGTTCGTTCTCCACATATGATTGTTTGCCAGTTCAAATGTCAGCCGCTCACCGAGCATCGGAGGCAGCACCATTGCGAACGGCCAGTCGTGCTTGTCCATGTCGAGGAACGCTCCTTCGCGATCGGTTTGCTCGATTACATTGCGAACTGGCGGAATTCCAACACCAAATGCGGTCTTGTGATTCATCGCAAACAAGGCCCCCAGCGTATGAGACCTGTCGTTGACCGAAAAAATTTCCCACTCGGTGTTCTTAGGCCAGATCACATGAGTCGGATCGATCGTCACAAGTTCCGCCGGTCGAGCCGCATCGTCTCGGTCCGTTCGATCTCCCTCTGATGCCGTGAGCGCGCCGCGAGTTGTCCAGTACACCATGGGCATCGCCACGTTGACGTCATCTGCCAGCATGGGAACTCCGATCTGCCGCACCGATCGATGGACGTGAGTATCGCCGCTGTACCAGCCTTCCTTCGCCATATCGATCCAGCGAGTCAGATGGATGCCGAGCGGCGGCGTCTTTTCATCAACGACCAGTTCCTGCGTCCACGGAAGATACTCCTTGCCACATTCGACTGTCACTGAATACCGACCGGGCGTCAGTCGCAACTCAAACGGATGCGCAGAGATGCTGGTGTGGAACTCCTGCGATTCACTGTTGAGCCAGTTCTGCTTTTCATAACGAATCACACGACCATCCGACATCGCGGGCTCAGCGAAATGCCAGCGACCAGATTCCGATCGAACGTACATTCGGCACGCCATCAATCGGCCAGTTGCCGCATCGAAAACCTGCCCCGATACAATGCGTTCATCCGTCGGATTCCACAATCGATCAATCCGCGTCAGCTCAGCATCAATCTCGTTGCCCTCGTAGAAAGAAAGCCAGCCGTGGACTTCGCGAGTCTCCCCAGGCGGACAGTCAGGAAACTTCGGATCCGAGTGCAAACACGGACAGGGTGCGTTGCCCCATGTACGATGATTCGGCTCGAAACCCATGATGATCCATCGATCACCTGCGTCATTGCGACACGCGGCCAGCGAACCTCGAAAGATCTTGTTGTCGTTCGTCTGCTGCTCAAACCCCTTCATGCCGCGCAGCATCGCGCACATCTGGACTCGCAGGTCGGTGAGCAGCTCCGGGGTCCCGTTCGTCAGCGACATCCGAACGGCCAGACGATCACGATGAGGCGTCGCGGTAACTTGCCAGACAATCTTGTTGGGCAGCTCACGGCGAAGTCGGTAACTGCCGTCATCCAGTCGATGCCATTCCTGCTGCTCCAGTGCGATACCCTGCTTTGTCCAGATGGTGTCGATATGCGTGTGAGCCAGATAAGTCAGTCCAAGGTTGGACCAGATCGCTTCGGGCACATCGAGCACCACATAACTGCTTCGATCCCATGGGGCGAAGATGCTGAGCTTCGTTTCTCGCTGCGGCTCAATCGCTCCGTCGAGGAACCCTGTTCGAGGATGTCGCCCTCCGGGATACGGCAGCACAAATACGGGCGGATCAACTTCCGGCAACGGCGCGTTGTTCGGTGTAATGTTGAACCGTCTCAATGCTTGATCAAGTGCATCAGGCTGAAGATCGGTGACGTCCTGAATCTCTTCTCGCGAGTACCGATGGTACCAGACCATGTTTTCAAGCCACCGCCGCAGTTCGGTTTCATCGGTGACGATTCGCGTCTGTCCGGACGTCGTTTCGCTCCTCGCCGCCTTCGATTCATCGCCCTCGCAGTTTGCGACATGGAACAGCAACACCATGAGCATGATTGCCAGTTGCACCCACACACAATCAGCCTTTCCTTCGCGTGATTGAGTCCAGGTCACATCCATTTGTTTATCGCGCATCGTCGGGATCTCATTGGAATGACGTCAGGTATCGCTCGAAGGTCTGATGATAAGAATCAGATGAGCTTGCGCGAAATGAGTCATCCTGAGTGGGACTCATAGATATGCTCGGCACCGCTCTCAGTAGAAACCTTACCCGACCTGCAGCGCAATCGCGAACGCCAGCACTGCAGCCATCGCAGTGTCGCGGGCGGTCCAGGAGGCTCCGCCGGAGCTGCTGACGAAATCGAGCAGTGCTCCGGTGGGACATGCATGGCGGCAGTAAGCCATGGGGATGAACAGAGACGCGACGAGACTGATGACAGCGACGGCAATCGTGGCAGCACCTGCTACCGTCCACAGCCACGCGTCGAATGGTTCGATATCGACCGGACTGAAAGGCAGATGCAGCAGTCCGATCATGATCACCCACCCAAGCAGCAGCCACGGGAGGACTCGAAGACCGCGGGCCATCTTCGATGAAATCGACAGCTGCCAGGGTAACCGTCGGCGAACTAATTGCTGCACAGCCCCGTGAGGACAGATGTGCGAACAGTACACATTGCGACCCGATGTGATCGGCACAGCGATCGCGGCCACGGACAGCGACGACAAACCCAGTGCGGTTTGCCACGGAAATCCTGACTGAGCGGCCCCGAGAAAGAATGCCTGCGACACAAGATCGCCGTTCACCATTCCAAGCCATCCGATCACCACCGCCTGATACGTCAGCCGAAGCCATCGCTTGCCACGGAGTCGAGTCAGGCCAATGAGAACCCCCAGAGCCGTGATCACGATCGTCGACACATCTCGCCATCTGACGCGAAATTCAACTTTGTTGACGATCGTCAACTTCAATTCTTCAGTTGAAGATTCCTGCTTTGTCGACGCTTGTTCAGCGTTCTGCCGCGGTGCAGTCGTTAAGGCCAGCTCATTCACAAACTCCTGCGCGGTGAGTTGCAAAGATCGAGTGACCGTCTGGCTGGTCATCGTTGCGCCGGAGACGCCTTCCACTTTTGCAGCATCCATCTCGGCGAGTGTCTTTGGATCGCGGCCGTTGAACAGCTTGCGGAAGTACGAATCATCTCGCACATAACCCACATACGGCTCGTTATCGAAGCTCACGCCGATTGCAATTCCGGTGACCAGACTGGCTTCATCGATCGCAATCAACAGATCCGTCGGGCCCTGATAACCAACTTCGTTGTCAGCGACTGGTGATGCTCGCAGCAATCGCCCGATCGCTGTTCCGCTTGCATCGATTGCACTCCAAAGAACTCGACTGCCGGCAAGCTGTGTGACCGACTGAGCCGACGGATACAGCACCCGAACGTCCTCGAGTCGAGGCGGATCAGGAAACTTCAACGACGTGGAGCCAGCCGTCGGAAGAATCTCTGCACCATCAGGAGCTGTCGAGTCGTCAGCACCCGCTTGTACTCGCCGAGCCAACTGGACTCGATAGCGAATCGATTCGAGAATCGCGAAGCTCGTCAGAGTCGCCCCCGAAACGGCATCGACATCGTCCAGCACCGTAAGCTGCGAAAACGTTCGCCTCTTCAGACTGTTGATGAACCGGGGATCTCGCAGCACGAGGCCAACGTGCTCCCTCGTGTCGCGGCTCGACAGAACTTCGACGTTCGTCAACTGTCCAGCGGGATCAAACAGCAACAACACATCCGTCGGCCCGGAGAAGCCTCGATAATGATCGGCAAACGGCGATGTCCGCAGCACAGATCCAAGACGATGACCCTCCGCTGATTCAATCTGCCCCGCACCTTCCTGATCGGCAACACTGACAACGGCCGCATCCGGAACAGCCGCCCGGATCTTCGGCAGCACATCAGCCCATGTCATCGCGTTTTGTCGTTCGGCCATCCACCGACGATGCTGCTGATGCAGACACGCCATGAGTCCCACCAGCATGGCGACTCGCAGCAACTGGATTCGAAGCGGCTGCCATGTCTTGCGCATTGTGGTCACTCAATCCACCGTACTATGTCCTGGGCGAATGGGAAAGTTGTTGCTGAGCTCCATGTCGCGGAATCCGTCCGAAGTCGAGGTTCCCCGGACCTCACCTGCGACAGACCTGCGCTGCGGCGCGAGCCGGACCGTCCGTTTCGCTCCCGCGACGGATATTTGACCGTCTGCATGCGACGATTCATAATCGACGACATGTCTATTCACCTCTTTTTCTTTTACGGTGCTGCACTTTCCATGTCTGTCGAACACGTGCTGGTCATTCCAACTCCTGTTTTTCATCAGGTCGGCCACTTTCAGGGCTTTTCGGAGGAGATCGAAAAGTATCTCGATGTCATCCTTGATCCGCAGCACGCCAGTTATCGGCCACGACCGGAGATGGAGCAGGATCCGAGCTTCAAGCAGTTGATTCCGTACTGCGTGTTTCGCTGCAACGGCGAGGTCTTCTACTATCAACGCGGGACAGCTCAGGGGGAAGCTCGTCTGCATGCCAAACGGTCGGTGGGCGTTGGTGGTCACGTGTCGACGCTGGATCTGAACGGCAATCTGGCTCCGTACTTCGAAGGCATGCGGCGGGAGATTGAAGAAGAAGTCGACCTCGAGACCAGCTACGTCGAGGAGTGCGTCGGACTGATCAACGACGATGAAACGGACGTTGGAAAAGTTCACCTCGGGATCGTGCATATTTTCGATTTGGAGTATCCCAAAGTTCGACCCCGTGAAAAGTCGATGATCAACGCAGGATTCGCACCGCCGTCAAAATTGGTGCGCCAATTGAACGAATTTGAAACGTGGTCACAGATCTGCCTCAAGTTTCTTGCAGAACTGGAAGCGGAATAAGCCCCGCATCACGATCACACAGACCGTCGATCATCGCAACGGAACTGCGATGCGGCAGAGAGAACATATTGACATCGTCGTTCGGCATGAACTGCCGATGCGTTTCAAGGGAGTGAACGATGAAAGCGATTGAGTTATCCTCAGTTCCATCCTCGCACGACGCGATTGGATCACAACCAGCGAACAACGTGAGCGACTTCGAAGGTCGAGCCGCCAGGCTCAATCGAGTCAAGGGCTCTCAGCCCTTGTTGAGTGCGGTACTGCTGCCAGCACTGCTGTTGCTTGGCGGTGTATCGAAGGCGTCTGCTCAGGAAACACAGGCAGAGAAGACGGAAAAGGCTGAGGCTCCCGAAGTCCAGCCCGCTCCGCTACCCGGTCAGATCTCCGAAGAAGAACTCGGCCAGATGCTTGCAGCGATGGGCCTGAAGCCCACCAAAACTGAACAGCGTTACGACTTCGCCTTCAAGACCAGTTACCGCGGCGAGGAATGGAAGTACTCTATGAGCGCCGTGTTGAGCCGCAATGGGCAGGCCATCTGGATTATGGCCTGGCTGGCCCAGATTCCTCAGACCTCCAGCGAAGTGCCTCGCACCGCGCTGCTTCGTCTGCTGGCGGCCAACGACCGTCTGGGTGAAGGCAAGTTCTTTGCCTACATTCCATCAAACAAACGATTCGTGATGCAGCGAGTTGTCCCGAATCAGGACATGACGAACAAGAAAATGACGGCCATGCTGCAGGACCTCGCAGCCGGTGTGGCTGACGAATACCCAACATGGGCCGTCGCCAACTGGGCACCAAAAGCTGACCAGAACGACACTCAGATCGCCAACGATGCTGGCAGTGGCCGCTCTGCTCCAACCAGCCCGGTTGCTGCGAATCGTTCACCTGATTCAGGCGCGAAGGCTCAGACGACTCCGGCCGCCAACAGCAAAGGCCGCACGTCCGATGCGTCGTCGAAGTTCGACGGCAAGTCGGTGAACTGATTCGAATGAAGCTCTGGTGCACGGCCCCGGCCTCGGAACGCACGATCCGGAGGCACCTGCAGTTGCCATCCTCTACACGCAAGGCCCACGTCGCAAAGCAGCGACGCCGGGCCTTGTTGCCGTTAAGCAGAGTCGTCTTTCGCTCCGCGAAATAAACGCAACCCGAGATTTGCAAAGCGAAAGACGACTCTGTTCAATCCACTAGACCACTTCATGAAGTGGCAGGTTGCCCTGATCAACCAGGTACTGAGGCACGCCGGACAGATCGAACACGCGGGTATTCTGAGCGTCGATGCCCGCGCAGTGATACAAGGTGGCGAAAACTTCCTGAAACGTCACGGGGCGCAGTTGAGGAACCTCGCCCTTGCGATTGGTCTCACCGATCGCTTGTCCGGTTCGCATGCCACCTCCTGCAAGCACCGCGGTATTCGCCTGAGGCCAGTGGTCTCGGCTATTATTGTTATTGATCTTCGGCGTTCTCCCGAACTCGCCCCAGACAACGATGCTCACATCCTTGTCCATGCCACGTTCGTGCAGATCCGTAACGAGCGCAGCCAGTCCCGAATCGAGCCGCGGACATTCCTCACGGCACTTGGGAAAGTTCATGCCATCCGGTCCGTGCCAGTCCCAGCGACTGAAGTTGAGACTCACAAACCGCGCCCCGGCTTCCACCAGTCGTCGAGCCAGACACAGATTCTCCACCATCGGCGGCGCGCCATCGCGTTGAAACTTTTCGCTGCTCTCCCCGTATCGCGCCACGATGCGAGGATCTTCTTTGGACAGATCCAGCGCATCGATCAGACGAGATGTGGTCAGAATGCCCATGGCCTGTTCGGTGTAGACATCAAGGCTGCCCATCTGGCCCTTGTGATCCGCCTTGCGCTGAAATCGATCGAGCGACTTCATCAGGCTGGTGCGGTCCTGCAGCTTCTCCAGAGTGATACCGTTCAGCATCATGTTTTCGGGCTTGCTGCGCGCTTCTCGTCCCACCAGATTAAACGGAGCATGAGCCACTCCCAGAAAGCCGCCCGTGCCCGCTTCGCCCCATGTTCGATTACCGGTCTGATACATCAACGCGACATTCGCCGGAATCGCAGGTGTCACCTGCCCGGCCATCTTCGAAACCCAGGCTCCTCCCGATGGCCAGCCTCCTGGCGGCTGACGACTGCCCTTACGTCGACCCGTCATGCACTGATACGCATCATGGCCACCGTCAGAATCGGACAGTGATCGCACCAGCACGAACTTGTCCATCATCTGCGCCATGCGAGGAAACAACTCGCTGACAAAAATGCCCGGCACGTTCGTCGGTATGGCGGAAAACTCGCCGCGAATTTCCACCGGCGCTTCGGGCTTTGGATCCCACATGTCCAGATGAGGCGGACCACCGGGCAGATAAATATTGATGATGGCCTTGTGAGACCTCTGAGCTGTCCCCTCTGATTCCGCTTGAAGGGTCTGCGGCAGACTGATGCCCCCCAGTGCCATGCCGCCGATCGTCAAAAAATCCCGCCGGGAAACACCATCACAAAAACCCTGTGCGCGACGGTGGGCTCGACCGGTGATCGTGAGCATATTCAAATCCTGAACTCTGGCGGGTGATGTCTGAGAACATCCGTATCAGTAAGGAGGGTTCTTTATTCTGCGGCATCAATCTCGCCGGGTCAAGATGGCAGACAACAATCAGAGCGTTTCTGTGCCGCTGCAGACTTTCACGGGCCGAATCTCCGGACAGGAGCTCCACCGACGTGACCGCCGCCGAAGCTCGAGCAGCGTGACCGGATTGCCCTTCAACCGCGATTTAACTCTTCAACCCGTAAAAGGCACGAGCGTTTTCATGCAGCAGCTTCTTTTGGTCGGCGAGCGGGCGGTTGGAGATGATCTGCTTCAGCGATGTGACCCATTCCTTATACGAACCGCCCAGCAGACAGACGGGCCAGTCGCCCCCGAAAATGACTCGGTCCGGGCCGAAGCTGTCGAGGCAGTGATTCACAATCGGAGCCAGTGCCTCTGCAAAAACGACGCCCTTTGGGGCATTGGCTATGATGCCGGAGATCTTGCAGATGACGTTGTCACAATCCGCCAGTCCTTTGATGTCATCCCGCCACTTCGCCGTATCGTGACCTTCCTTGTAGAGCGCCGACGACTCAGGCAGAAACGCGGCGACCGAAGCATTGCCGCAGTGGTCAACAATGAATCGGGTTTTCGGACATTTCTTCGCCAATGCCAATCCGTCCGAAAGTTCACCCGGTCGCATGCAAAGGTCGTAGCTCAGTCCAAGTTCACCAAGCAGATTCATCGCCGCTTCAAATGACGGCTGCAGGCAATAAGCCGCAGGAGTTGAATCGACATGAAGCACTTGTCGCACACCCTTGATTTCTTTCTCCTTCGCGTACCTGCGAATGTAAGCATCAAATGACTTCGACGCGGGCCGGCCCGAGATCACCGCGGCCACCGTGGGGCTCTTGCCTTCTCGACAGATCGCAAGCAGGGAATCTGCTTCCCTCGGATGGTCCTTCGGATCAACATCAACCTCCATGTAAACAGCCTGGACCACGTTCAATCCTTCCGTCGCTGTTCTGTATTCCGCCAGACCATATGTCTGACTCAACACCTTCGGCGCACCACTCAGCCATGGAGGCTGGATTTTCGACAGGTCCCAAAGATGCTGGTGCGTGTCAACAATCGGCAGGTCATCCGACGAACACAGCGCGGCAGGCGTATACCCGGCAGCGAATGTGACGGCGGCTGTTGAAGTCGTGGCCAGGAATTGCCGTCGACGAAGTTGTTTTGAGATCATGCCAGGCTCCGGAATGAAAGCATCAGAATGTTGAAAGTCTACCGTGTTGATGAATCGCGGAGCGAGCGAAGGACGGCCCGAACAAGGACTGAAAGCCTTTGACCCAAAAAAACCTACCGGTTCGAGCTTCGAGAACGCTCACGTTGTTCGCTTACCAAACAGACGCGTACGGTGCACGGATGATTATGAGGGAGACTCTAATTCGCAACGATGTAAAGGCCAACCGAAAGCCTTCGCATCCTGGAACGGCGCGAGCCGTTGGGTGAATTCATGTCACCAGGTTTCACCGGCGGGCTCCCTTCCAACCGCAACAACGACGACATTTCCGCACACGAATTGCAGCAGAGCGTTGCGTTCCGTGGAGGCATTCGCGAATTCC
Source organism: Planctomycetota bacterium (assembly GCA_046341255.1). GTDB lineage: Bacteria > Planctomycetota > Planctomycetia > Planctomycetales > Planctomycetaceae > SXXK01. The sequence continues at coordinate 3,840 of JBKDRW010000631.1, read as the reverse complement.
AATCCGAACCCGTGGTCGTGCAGTTCCCGGAAAACCTGATGAAATCACATAGATTCGCGGCACGATTGAACCGCAACGGTGTTCTCAACGCAGATTCGGACACCCATCGCCCAACCTGCAACTCTGTCTCAGTTTCCGCAGCCAAGTCGGCTCGCCCATTCGGGGAACCTTTGATGCATCACCGTCGCATTGCCCTTGTCATCGCCTGTCTTCTGGCTGCATCCTTACCGCCATTTGCGCGAGCCTATGACGAACCAATCCCTGCGCCGCAGTCGATGGCCTCCGTCTACGAGTTTCATCACGACAACGTCCTCGGAACTCAGTTGGAACTTCGAATCGTCGCGGGAAGTGAACAGGCAGCGACCGTCGCCGAGCAGCAGGTTCTGAAAGAGATTGATCGACTGAACGAAGTGCTCAGCGTCTATCGGCCTGATTCAGAGCTATCCGTCTGGCTGAAGAATGGCACGAGCAGCGCGGTGTCTGATGATCTTCGCAGCGTTCTGAAAGCCTCTGAGCACTGGCAGAAGCAGTCGTCAGGAGCGTTCCATCCGGGCGTGGAAATGATGAGCCAGCTCTGGCGAGCCGCCGAGGCTTCTCAGTCGATGCCGGATCAGAAAGAGCTCGCTCAAGCCGCGGAAACGATTCGATCCGCACCATGGACATGGAGCCCGGGTGGTCGTGTACAGCCAACCGGATACGCCGTCACGTTCAACGCCCTGGCCAAGGGCTATATCATTGATCAGGCTTGCGAACGTGCCATGAAGACATTCGGCGTTGAGTTCGTCAGTGTCAACATTGGCGGAGATCTTCGTGTGGCCGGATCACGATCGCAGCGAGTCGTTGTTCGCACCGAGAATCGCATGGGTGAAGATGAAGTCGTGGATGTGATTCAGTTGAAGCATCTGTCCATCGCAACGAGTGGCCCCCAGTTCCGCGGCTTCGAGATTCAAGGAACGCATTACTCCCATCTGATCAATCCGGCCACAGGCATGCCTGTGCATCACATCCGAAGCGCCAGCGTCGTCGCCGACACCGCGATGACGGCGGATGCTTTGGCAACCGCGTGCAGCGTTCTGAGTGTGGAAGAGTCGCTCAAGCTGATCGAATCAACTCCGCATGCCGCCTGTCTGCTATTGTCGGAAGATGGTGAGACACATGAGAGCAGCCGCTGGAAGACGTTGCGATCCGCCTCAGAATCGATGGACTATCAGTGGACATCGGCACTTGATGAGAAAGACGCGACGAACGCAGAGAAGAAAGTCGGTCCATGGAACGGCGGCATGGAAATGCAGGTGGACCTGGAAATTGTTCAGCCGAGCTCCGGTGGTCGCTACCGTCGACCCTACGTGGCCTGCTGGATTGAAGACGCGAAAGGCTTTCCCGTTCGAACCATTCTGCTGTGGGTTCAGGCCACCGCCCCGGGACCAAAGTGGATTCCCGATCTGCGTCGCTGGTACAAGAGCGATCGCCTTCGCAGCCTCGCGGAAGAAACAAACCTCATTGAAACAGTCTCCGAAGCCACTCGCAAGCCAGGCAAGTACACCGTCATATGGGACGGGACCGACGACAACGGCAGATTGACTCCGCCCGGTAAGTACACGTTCTTTATCGAGTCGGCTCGCGAACATGGAACATACCAGTTGATCAGAAAAGAAATCACCCTTGGTGACAAGGCTTTTGAAGAGAACTTCGACGACAACGTCGAACTGAAAAACGCCCATATTCAGTATCGCAAGACGAAATAACGCGTCCCGCCTGTATCCGGATTCGTCTGAATTCGGATGGGACGTGTTGTTCATTGCAGCCAGAGTTGTCACGAACTCTGCTACAGGATGCGAAGATCTGGCCCCGGGGCTCTGCCCCATCAACCATCCATCACTCAGCATGCAACCATGAAGTTGGACATCAAACCTGCTGTTCTTTCCGGAAGCCGCCCCGCACAGGCGACGACTTCAGCTTCAATAGTCGGGCAACCGCGAGACCGACGACTTTATCTCACGGTCATGTCGACAATTCGCTGGCTGCACATCTATCTGTCGATGTTTGGCTTCACCGCGCTGGTGTTCTTTGCGATCACGGGAATCACGCTGAACCACGCGGCGTGGTTCGGGCTGGAGGGAGAACACGTTCAGGACGTGACCGGGAAGCTCGATACGAAGCTGCTGTCGCCCGGCGGCGAAGAATCATCCATCGACAAATTGATGATCGTCGAAGCTCTTCGCAACGAGCATCGTCTCTCCGGAGCCGTCGCAGAATTTCGAACGGACGAATCCGAATGCTTCGTGTCCTTCAAGGGCCCGGGCTTCGCGGCCGATGCGTTCATTACACGAGAATCCGGCGAGTACCAGTTGTCGATCGCTCGTCACGGCGTCGTGGCGATCATGAACGATCTGCACAAAGGGCGAGATTCCGGCATGGCATGGTCGGTGCTCATCGACGTGTCGGCGATTCTGATGACGCTCAGTTCCGTAACTGGCATGCTGCTGCTGATCTACCTCAAACGCATCCGCTTCTCCGGATTCATGACCGCCATCGTCGGCACCGTCGTACTGATCGCCGTCTACAAGTGGCTGGTTCCTTAACAAGGGGCTGACAGCCCCTTGACCCGTTGGTGCCCAACGGCTCGAGCTTCGAAAACGCTCACGTTGTTCGCTTACCGAACAGACGCAAAGAACGCGTGATTCTGAGCCTCAATCCAACATTCCGAGACGCGCTGTCGTTCCGTTGGATTCGCCTTGGTCGAAGGGCTTCAAAACCCTTAGACTCCGCCCGCTGCCTTTCGATCTCTCTGCTCCGCGCGACCGGACGATGTGCTCCGGCCGAGGTTTCATGCGACCTTACGTTTTGATGCTCTTTGGTGCCTTTGCGTTTGCCATCATGGGAGCGTTCGCGCATGCGGCGGGGAAGTATTGCAGTTGGCAGGTCATCGCTCTGGCTCGGTCGGTGATCGCCCTGTCGATCGTCACGACGCTGGCTCTGAAGGATCGAGACAAGCTTGTGTTCATTCGACCGTGGAGCCTCTGGGTTCGAAGTCTCGCGGGCAGCATGAGCATCCTCTGCAATTTCTACGCACTGTCGCATCTGCCCATTGCCGATGCGCTGACTCTGACCAACATGTTTCCGGTCTGGATTGCCGTGCTGTCCTGGCCTGTGCTTGGCAAACCTCCGGAAGCGGAAGTCTGGCTGGCGTTGTTGCTGGCATTGTTCGGCGTGGTGTTAATGCAGGAAGCCCACCTGCTTCATGGGAGTATTGGCACTCTGGCGGCTGTCACAGGCTCCGTCACCAGCGCGATTGCTTTGATTGGACTGCATCGACTGAAACGCGTCGCGCCGAATGCCGTGGTCGCGCACTTTTCGACCGTGTCCATTCTGGTGGTTCTGTTCAGCACATTGATTTGGCCGCTTGAGAAATCCATTGCATCGCAGGTCTTTGCGTCACCGAAGGCATTCGGCTTGCTGATCGGAACGGGAATCGCGGCCACAGCCGGTCAGATGCTGTTGACTCGCGCCTTCGCCAGCGGTGCCCCAACTCGAGTATCGGTGGTGCAGTTGACTCAGGTGCTGTTCGCGATGATTTTCGACATCGTGATCTGGCATCGTTCCTTTGGAGCCAAGTCGATCGCCGGAATGCTGCTGGTCATCGGACCGACAGTCTGGCTGATGCTCCGCCGGCCAGCAAGCTCTTCGAATGAACCGCGTGAGAGTGACGACGCAATTGAGTCTTCCAATTGAAGCGAATCATTCAGCGCCGGTATTCAATGTGAATATCCAACTGGCCGAATCCAGAGTGGTTTTCCAAGTCGGCGATTCGCAGAAAATCGGGTCATTATGGGCTACCGG
>JBKDRW010000630.1:0-2870 GCA_046341255.1 Planctomycetota bacterium | reverse complement strand
TTCTTGAGCATGTTCCGGATCCGCGTCAGGTCGTCACTGAAATTCGCCGGATTCTGAAACCGGGCGGCAGGATCGCTGTGTCCGTTCCGAACTTCTCCAGTTTCCAGGCAAGAGTTTCCGGCCCGGCGTGGTTTCATCTGGATTCTCCACGTCACCTGCATCATTTTTCTCTCCGAGGGCTGCGGCGACTGCTGGAGGATGCAGGCTTCGAAATCGAGTCGGAGCATCATTTTTCGTTGAGACAAAATCCGTTCGGATGGCTGCAAAGCGCGCTCAATCGAACCGGGTGGTTTCCACGTAATGCGCTCTATTCGCTGCTGAAGAACGCGGAGTGCGAAGGAATTCGTTCACTGAGTCTGCTGAAGCGTCTCGCGCTTCGCAGTTGCTATCTGCTCGGTATGCCGCTGGCAATTGCCTTCTCGGTTGCTGAAACCGTACTTCGTTCAGGCGCCTCGGTTTCCATGATCGCAAGAAGCCAGTCCGCAGGCGGCAGCAACCGTGCGAAATCCTCTTCGCGGGCGGAACATGGAAACGAGATGCTCGCGGCAGTTGAGCGTTGAGCCTGCTGCCGGCGGGAAACGCAGGCTCGAACGCGGAGAGTTGAGCGTATCCGCGATCAGCGGGTATCACGGCGTCAGTTCGATCGTTGCTGAGTATGCGGACGCGGGATCATTTCGATCGAGCAGAGATTCGCAAAGATTTCCAATGGTCCGGGCGACGCGGTGCTCCGTCAGACGACCGTCTGGTTTCCTGACCGTAACCGGTTGATTCAGATCGAGCATTGCATCATTCAGGAGAAGACGAATTCTCAGATCCGCGGTCTTCTGAATCTCAACCGACTGATTCCTGATGTCAGCGATGAATTCATCGCCGGCCTTCGATTTGGTTTCATCGACACTGAGCCAGTAGAATCTTGAGTGCGTCACATCGTCCTGGACCCAGACAACTTTCTCTGGCCAGGCGTTTCGGGTGAACCTCGCCATCCATGGAACGGCGACCGCGTCCTCGAGATTCATCCAGTGCCCTTTGCCTTCATGCAGAGTCACGCTGTGCGGATACCCTTTGGTGTCTGACTTCTGCAATTCTGCCAGTCTTTCGCCCCATGCAGCGGCAACCTGGTTTCGGTTGTAGGCAGAATCGTTGGCACCCATATGCAGTGTAAAGCCGATGTTTCGAAGGCCTTCCGGACGCGATTCATTGGGATGGCCTGCCATCATCGATGCCGCCGCCAGTCGGTCCGCCATTCGTGGAGCCAGCTGGTAAACACCGTCACCTCCCGCTGAATAGCCCATGATGTAAACGCGGTCTGGATTGACATTTTCGAATACAATCATGTTGGTGATCAGACGGTCAAAAAACTGATCGATGTGAGCCTCGTGCCAAAGGTTCCACGTATTCGTCGGAGCGCGGGGGACGAGATAGATGCCTTCTTCCGGCTGATAAAGTCGCTTTTGGTTTTCATACTGCTGATCATTGACGGCCGCCGGAGCGCCACCGCCACCATGCATTGAAATGAACAGGCTTCGGCCGCCTTCCGGGGCTTCACCGAACACCTTGTACCAGAACGGCATCTTCAGCTCGCCAATCTGGATCTCTCGGGCGTCGACTTCAGCCTTTCGATCGGCCTTCAGAAACTCCAGTCTGGCATTCCACAATCGCTGGAGTGACTTTGCACATTCCTCCTTCGACAGGGCTTGACCAGCAAATCCTTCGCTTGCCGCGGCCTTCAGTGTGTTATCGTCAAGCGTTTTTCCGGAAAGCCATACGTCCATCTGTTCCAGCGGTGCTTCGCCACCCTCAGCGAATTGCAAGCGCCCGAGGGAGGAAAGGGACAAACAAATGAGCAGCGCAAAGCAACGTCTGTGCATGGAATCGCATCGCATCAAGGTTGACAAAAAGAAATCGTGACCGAGGCGTTAGGCCGGATCGAACGGGATGGCCATTTCCTGTGGCCGAAACATCTGCCGTCATATGACGAGATCAATCGTGATGATCAACCTTGCCGGGTTCAGGAAGGACAAAGGTCAGAATGGTTCCAACGATCGCGTAGGCACCGGCCACATATGCGCCCATCAGGGCGATACGAGCCGGGTCCGGGGGAGTTGCTGCAGACAGGGTCAGTGTCAGATACGCGGCTGCTGTGCCGATCACGCGTCCGCCGATGTTCGCAGCAAAACTTTCGCCTGTGCCGCGGAGATGGACGGGAAACACGAGTGGAATGTAGTTGCCCCAGAAACTCATCTGGCCCACGACAAGCATGCCGGCGATGAAAATCGCGTACTGGAATGTTGCGAGGGATCCTTCCGTCTTCAGGTTCTGAGACAGCCACCAATAGAGAGCCGGGACAAACAGCAGAGATGGGATCTGAAAAATTCTGAACAGGTTGCGTCGGCTCAGGATTCTGACCGCAAGCACCGCCAGCAGAATTCGTCCACACAAACCGCCGATTTCCTGCCAACTCTGGACACCTGCCGAAATCTTGTCCGTCGTGTTTCCTTTGATTCCCCCAAGTTCCTTCGGAGTCAGTGCCTTTCCGCCTTCTTTTGCCTTTGCCGACGCTTCGTCCTGAGCCGTCTTGACAGCCTTCAAGACATCCGTATGGCCGGCCAGAATCTGGGGATTCTGCTGGATCGCCCCGAAGGCAAGGCCGAACGTTGTGGCGAAACACAACGTGGTTGCGATCGTGGTCAGACGAAGGTCCGGGTGAAACAAAGCGGCGATGGAAGGACGCTTGAGTGTTCCTTCCTGACGCTTTTTCTGCCACGCGGGCGACTCAGGAAGAAATGGACGAATGATGATCAGAGGAATCGCCGGAATGAGCCCTGAGATCAGGGTATACCGCCATGCTGCATGGGTTCCGTGAATCGCAG
>JBKDRW010000629.1:0-11859 GCA_046341255.1 Planctomycetota bacterium | reverse complement strand
AATGAGCAACTTCTCTTGGCGTCCCGACAATTGAGTGCCTCCCGAGACAGGAGGAGCCGTTTTCAGCGTGGCGTCGACTTCCACCCCGGCAACAGCCGGATGCGAAGGGGGCTGTGGAGCAGCGTCGATGGGAGACTGCGTGAAGAATCAATCTCCTGCGAACTTGTCTGAAACCGTCGGCGACACAACTGCAGGCTCTGGTTCGTTCGATGACCGAAAAGCAGGTTCGTCGATCATCCCGGAAGTTGAAACGTTTCGGAAGGGGGAAGACTTCTCTCGAGCGTCCTTTCTGCCTGACGCGGCTGCATTACCTGAGGACGACGGAGGTATCACTTCCCGTTTCGGTCGAGCCAGAGTCACTGCCTGACGCTCCTCGGAGTCTGCCGTATCGCCGACGGTCACAGAATCTTCTTCGCCACGCAGAGATCCCGGCCGCGTTGTCCCCAGCCGAGACTGTTGCCATTCGAAACCATCCTCCTCATTTGACTTCAACGAAGAGGATCTCGCCAACGTTCGTGTCTTTCGAGCCGACGACTTCTTCGTTGCCGGCGATTCAACCCCAAAAAGGTCTTCAGCGCTGGCGACATGAACGTCATCGGACGCCTGAGTTTTTTTTGATGTTGTCTTCTTCGAGACCGCTCGCGCGGATGAAGTCTGTGTGCTCGACAATTCAGAATCTGCAGGAATCTCTCCCTTTGCCTCCATCAGCAGTCGGTCAAAACCTGACACATTGCTGTCAGCCATCCTGGCCGCGGACGAAGCTTTTTTTCGAGTGGCAGATTCCGCTTTGGCAACTTCGGCAACAAGATCGTCAGCAACCTTCGACACCTCATCCAGTTCTGAAACCGCCTGCGACTGGACGACCGACTGTTTTTGACGAGCAGCATTGACGGCCGACGTTCGGCGCTCCGCTAAAAGTTCCTCAAGCTCGCTCAGCTTTGCCTCTGCAGTTTTTTGCGTTCGCGATTTCGCTTCCCGGACGGTCGAACCGGCTTTCGACTTTCCTGCCGCAATCAGAGGCTCAGCGTCTTCGATTTTCTCCACCGCCGCCACACTGCTTTTACGGAATTGCTGTTCAAACTTTCCTGCCAGAAGCTCGTCTTCCGTCTGATTCGCTTCTCCGGCAGTTCGGGTCTCACCGACCGGGATTGCACGGACATCCTGTTTCAAGGATTCGGACTTGCCGAGGCTCGCCATTCTGCCCACAGAAGTATTCGACTTCGCGGCCGCCGTATCCGCTTCCTTCAACGGATCGTTTTCCGAGTCTGACGATACAGTCAGGGTCTCAACTCCCTGCCTGGAATCATCGACATCGTTTGATTTCTCGTCAGCAATATCGTTTCCCTCCGCGAGAAACGGATCGGACTCATAGGGATCACGAGTCCTGAAGGCGCGCTGCCACCACTTGCCATACTTCGGAGACACTTCATCGTCTGCAGGCTTTGTCACCGCAAGAGATTCGTCGGATACGGTCGTCGCGGAAGGCTTCTTGGCCAGAGGTAACCATGGACTAAACCTCGGCTTCTCGCTGCCAGCATCGGCAACAGCCGTTTCGTCTGAGGCTTTTTTCGCTTCATCCGCCTCAATCTCGTCCAGCGTCCGATAGCCGGCGGTATCATCACGAGAGAACATATTCTTCAGCCCGCCTCCCGCACATCCTGGAAGCAGCAGACCCAAGATAAAGATTCCGCGGAGCAGCATGTTGAAGGACAGACGCATTACAAAACCCTTCCTGCAGAAAGCAGGATTTCTTTCCCTGAACCTGATCCACGACGTTCGAGGAACCTGCCGGTCGGCCTCGATCGAAGCATGGTTACACGCGGGGACGACACCCCCGTTCGGTTGTATCGGTCACACGAGTGTTGCCGAGAAAAGCAGTCAGGTCGAACACTCGGATTCCAGCGAGAAACCGTCCGGATCGTTCCGGTCCGCTGACCGGGGAAGGGCAGAGAAACTGGCGAGAGAGATCCGCAGAAACTCTTGAATTCAGCCAATTTGCTGGTCGAATTCAGGTTTCGGCTCAAGTTCAGTTTTCAGGGAGTGTCTTCGGACCCGCAGACTGCCGGGGCGACCTTGCCAAAAACATGGTCAAAACGCTGCGTCAAACGGGAGGTTTCGGACATTGAGCGTTATTCTGACCCGGGACGTGACTCGGGCTCCAGCTGTCGCAAAGGACCGGATTGACGGCGAACTTGCCGGTTTCACGCCGCGCCAATCCCGTTCGAATGACTGCATTCGCAGCGTACGCAACGTTTTTCAATCCTGCGGCTGTTAGTTCCCCTGAAAACAATCGTCCTTGCTTTTGCAGGGCTGAAAACGGCCCGCCTCGGTCGCAGGCGGGCTCATTCTTTGGATCACTGCATGACCAGTCCGGACTCAGGACAACCAAATGATCCCTCACGGGATCAGATGATTGATAAGTACTACCGAGAGCACGCTCGAGAACTGTGGGCATCGTTTTATGCGATGTGCAGTGATGCAGATCGCGCTTATGACGCGGTGCAGGAAGCGTTTCTCAGATATTACGATTATGGCGGCGACCCAGTCCGGGATCTGCGGGCATGGCTGCTTCGGGTTGGTCAGAACTGGTTGAGAGATGTCGCTCGCAAGAAAAGCAGCTCCTGTCGACTTCTGCCTGGTCTGGACGATCTGACTGGCCAGAGAGACTCGGCTGAAGACCGATTGTATCTCTCGGAACGTCAGCAGCAGATTCGCAAAGCCATGCAGGAACTGAATGAAGACGACCGGAAGGTTCTGGTCATGAGATATTCGATGGACTGGTCGGCCTCTCAAATGGCGACCGTCATGGACTGCAGCCCGGCTGCAGTCGACATGAGACTGTCACGGGCAAGACGCCGACTGGCAGAAATTCTGGTGGAACAGGGGTTCGAATATGAGTAAATCGTCCAACAATCAGATTGGCGGCAATTCAGCCGGCAGGATGCCGTCCGATGAACAAATGGATGCTCTGCTGAAAGACTTCTTTCGATACGAAGTCCCCATCGAATTGAATCAGTCTTTCCGGGGCCCGGCAGTCGTTGCGAATCAGACTCTTGTTGTGACTCAGGATCGGATTTCTTTTCAGACCGGTCTCCGTCGTCAGCCAAAAATCATTGTCGCATCGGCACTCGCTCTTCTGGCTCTTTCGCTCGTCATGTTCGTACAGGTCAATGAAAAAACTTCGGCCACGCTTGCCGGGAAGAAGTCAACGTCAAATGAAGACCTGATGCTGGTCTCTCCGAAAGCAGATTCAAAAACTGGCGAGGCTGTTTCTGATGACGGCGTCACGCTTGAAGAGACAGACTCCATTGAGCTGAAGCCGCAGCCCAGATAATGCGACATAATTGAAGGATGACCGACTGCTGGACCAGTCGATGCAAGCCCCTCGCGCTGTCAGGGGCTTTTTTGATGATTGCTGTGGTGTTGGGCAATCGAGTCTGGCGAGCCGCTCTGAACTGTCGCAGCCTTGGCAAAAACAATGCTTCGAAAGACTTGCAGGAACAGCCACAAGCCGACGATTACGCCTGCAAGGTATGCCATCACAGCAAGAATTACAGGTGTCGAATGAATCCCGAAATTCGCCACGGTGGCGACGCCAATGCCTCCGCACGTTGACACAAAACCGACACCTCCCGCCAACAGCCCCAGAACCAGCGCCAGCGCAATTCGCCAGCCTTGCCGGACGATCGGGAATTCTCCAGAGTCTGATTTTGATGCCGGCACTTCGTATGGATTCGGCTCACTGCACACGTGGTCCTCATGAATCGACGAATGCCGATCAGACATCGAGCACAACTCTCCCTAGCGTGATCCGAAATAGAACAGCATCATGCATAGCGCGATGCGATGAGCGTACTGAGGCAGGATATCCATACCAGACAATTCAAAAACAGCGACAGAAGCGACTGCGATCAGCACTGTCAAAGCCTTCAGATCTCCCCATGCAGAAGATGGAGCGCGATTTGTCTTTGATGAAATCCAGTTGCTGATTGCTCGCATGAAGCTGCCGGTCACGTAAGCGGCCACGATGGCCAGCATGGAAACCGCTTCGCTGTCGTGCAGTCGGTTCTGCTGCAGGATCAGGTAGCCAAGCCAGCCGAAAGCGGCCAGAATGATGATCCGAATACTGTGACGCGGCAGCCAGAGCGGATTGGATTCCTTCTCCAGCACGCCCTCCTGCTGAAGCCTCTTCAGGACATCAGGTGGCAAGGCCACGAATCGTCGTGCCGTGAAATAATGGGCCATGGCGATCAACAGTGTCTCTGACCACAAGACCTCCAGATGCTGTCCACGGGCCAGATTGATCACAACCACGCCGACAACAATCAGTGTCAACAGGGCTCGAACGCTTCCGACCGGCATGCCGAGAGGGGGCCAATGATGAGGTGATTCACTGAGTGACACAGTTCAATTCCTTCCGTCAAAGCATGGAACAAGAATCTCAGGTCTGTTGATCATGCGGATTGCAGAACGCACGTGAAGAACGAGATCGCCTGCTCATTGGATCAGAAAATCTGCCGCCGGGACAGCAGACTGGATTGACGCGACAGGATTCCGTTGAGGTCACCAGCCGTTTTCCGGAAGTCACAACAGGCTTTGAAAACCGGCAGGGATCGCCGCTGAGAAGATCCGGAAACCCTGAACAGCACTTTGTCGCTCAATCCCTTCGAATCACAAGACATTGCGCGCTGTTGCTGCCCGGACACGATCTTGACGGCCAGGACCGATTCCCGCCACCCTCTGGAGATCTGCGCAAAAGAATGTCTTTTGAGAAACTCCCGGAACCATAAAGCGTTCTTTCTCCCGGGGGCTGGAGGCGAGGGATTGCCATGTTTCTGATTCTGCGACCACTTCGACTTTTCATTCAGGCTTTCATCACGGAATCGACCCCGCGTCAGATGGCCTTCGGTCTTGCCATGGGCGTATTTGCAGGGCTTGTCCCGAAGGGCAATCTGCTGGCCATTCTGCTGGGAACTGTACTCGCGGCAACTCGCATCAATCTTGCTATCGCCACGTTCGCAGTTGTGCTCTGCAGTCTCTGTGCAACCCTCTTCGACTCATTCTTCGATCGCATCGGTTCCTTCGTTCTCGGTCAGCCTTCACTGCAGGGCCTGTTTACCGAGATGATCAACACGCCCTTCGTGCCGTGGACGGATTTCAACAACAGCATCGTCATGGGCAGCTTCGTCACCGGCCTGATGCTGATCTTCCCCACATACCGTCTCAGCCGGCCTCTCTTTGAAAAGTACTCCGACAAATTGTCGCAGCGACTTCGCCAATGGCGATATGCGAAACTTCTTCTCGGTGCCGAATGGGCCAATCGAATTGCTGCGGTCGAATAGGTCGTTTCGTCAATCCCGCTCCTGTTGCCGTGTTGCACGCCGATTCCTGTGAATCATTTCCAACAGTTATCCGACTCTTCAAGAGGCCGATATGCGCTGGACATACCTTGTACCGCGACTTCTGATCCTTGCTGTGGTCTGGTCGTTTTTCGCATTCGTCATGGATCCGCTTCTGAGATATTCGGCCGCTGAATCACTTCAGTCGCTGACCGGTGCCAGAGTGGATATTGGCAGCGTTCGAACGAAGTTCTTTCCGCCGACCATGACGATCCGCAACGTCGCACTCGCCCGTGCAGGACGGCCGGGAAAGAACATGGTGGAATTTGACGAGATGCATCTCAGTCTCGAGCCCTCGTCGCTGTCACGGCGCCGTTTTGTCGTTGAGGAAGGTCTCCTGACAGGCGTGCGATTCAACACCGATCGCGCCGATGATGGTCAGCTTGAAATGGCGGACCAGCCAGCCGACGAGCAACCATCGTGGGTTTCGCAGAAGCTCACGGAACTCGGCGATGACTGGCTGAAAAACCTGACTGAACAGGTCCGGAAAGAGCTGGATCCGGACACACTCGAGACGTACCGTGTCGGACGCGAGGTGTACGGCAAATGGGATGCTCGCTTTGAAGACATGACAACACGAGCGAAGGAATTTGAGCCACGAGTTCGACAACTCAGGATTCGTTTTGAGGATGCCAGGAAGGGCGATACGCTCGATCAGATCGAACAGTATCTGCTGGTCAGTCAGGATGCCGAAAAACTGATCCGCGAAGCTCAGGATTTTCAGAACGAACTCAAAGAGATCGTGCCAGAAGTCCGCGAAGACTTCAAATCACTGAATGAATCGCGAGAACGCGATCAGGAAAGGATTCGCCACAAACTGTCTCTGCTGAAGCCGGACGGACGTCGAATCACTCAGGCACTGTTGGGCAAGCCGATGTATCGACAACTCCAGCAGATTCTGACGTGGATCGAAGCGGCTCGTGACTACCAGAGTGAACTGGGGCAGCAGGTTCGCCCCCCAAGAAATGCGGGCCGTGATTTTGAATTCGCCATCCGCAACCCTGCTCCCGATTTTCTGCTGAAGCGACTGACTCTGACCGGTCAGATGTCGATTCAGGGAGAACACGTTCCGTTCAGTGCGACGCTGTCTGACGTCACGGAAGATCCGAAACTTCTGCAGCGTCCATGTCTCATGGAACTGATCGCAGAAGGCTCACGCCCACTGAACTTACGAGTCACCTATGATGCAACAGCCGACAGCCCCGTCGCAGAGATGGTTGCCCGTTACGCTGATCGGAATCCGATCCCGCTGCTGGCCGGAAAACCTCGGGAAACCTGCCTGACGGGCACATTGTCGGATCTATGCTGGCAATCTCGACTGCGACTTCAGGACAGCAGAATCGAAGGTCAGATTGATCTCGACTCGGAGATTTCAAACCTGAAGTTTGAAGCCACAGAAGACGTCCGTACGGAAATTGTTGACGCGGCAAATGATGCCATGACATCACTCTCCAGACTCAACGCAACCGTGATGATCAGCGGCACCCTGCGCGACCCCGAAATCCATCTTGAGTCAGACGTCGGCGAGCAGATCTCCGAAGGTGTGAAGCATGCATTCACGCAGCAGTTGAATCTCGCAAAGGAACGGCTCGTCGCTGAGGTGAATCGTTTTGCTGGTGATCAGATTGAAAAACTCACGGGACGATTCAGGGGTGAGTATGATCAACTGCTGGCAGAGAACAAGGATGTTCTGGACCAGATTGGTGAAGTCCGAGCGATCGTCGCGACACTGCAGTCCGGCAGGGTTGATTCTCAGACCTTGATCCGACAGGTGACCAACTCGAGGTTGATTCCGGAAAAGGATCAGGAAAAAATCCGCAGAATCGTCGGGAGCGTGGAACAGACGCTGAATGGTCATGTGCTTCCGGAGAGTCTGCAGAAGAGAATCCAGGGATTGCCGGCTGCAATACCCAACTTTCAGTCAGACAGATCTCAGGTGCTTTCCCTGTTCCCGCAGTTCCAGCAGGAGAACCCTCGCCTGTCCGATGAACTTCAGCAACTGCCGGTCCTCGTACCACAATTGCCGGGTTCCTTTCGCTCCTTGTTTCCCCAGTCTGCCTTTCCAAAGTCGGCGGTCGCTCCTCGCAGCATGACGTCGGATCGCGTGAAAGAACTGCACCCCTGAACTCGGCGGGTGTTCCGATCTCATTCAGAAAGTGGAGGACATGTGAGAATCCTGCTGGTAGATGACGACCAGATGGTTCGCGCTGTGTGTTCAAATATGCTGCAGTTGATGGGTCACGAGGTGTATCCTGCTGTCAGCGGGCTCGATGCCATTGCCCGCCTGACGGCAGACCCTCTGTTGTTTGACCTCGTCCTGCTGGATGATTCGATGCCCGAAATGGATGGACTCGCGACGCTGCAGCAGATTCAGGAACTCGGCCTGTCGCTCAGAATCGTGATCATCTCGGGCGGAAACACCTCGATCGAACGATACCACGTCGCCGAGCACGTCCGTCCGCTTGGCATTCTGTCAAAGCCTTTCTCGCTGCAGAGACTCAGCGACGCACTCAATCTTGCCCGCACGAATCCATCATCGTGACGCCATGCAGGCAGAGTCTGATCCGGTTCGGCAGCTCACACGGCACGGACTCATGCGGCTTGCGAGACATTCGCGTACAGTCCGCTATGATGCTATGTCTCTGTTGACGCGGATCAATGCTTTGTTTTGCGAGCTGCCTCGAATGGTGCGGGATTTCACGACGGAAAGCCTCTCTCACGACCCGATTCACGGATATATCCCGTTCATTTCCCGAGTGGGACTGCCCTCCGGGGAAGCCTCTGAGCAGGATCTGATCGACCATCCATGGGTTCAGAGAATGCGACAGATCCACCAGTTGCAGACAGCGTGGTGGGTGTTTCCATCTGCCGAACACATGAGATTTCAGCATATTCTGGGTGTGATGCATCTGGGCTCGGTCACAGTCAATGCATGGTATGAGTCTCTGCATGACTGCTGCCGGAACGTGCCATCGCGTGCCTGCGTCGAAAGTATGATCCGAATTGCCGGGCTGCTGCATGACGTGGGACATGGTCCCTTCGGGCATTTTTTCGATGACCACTATCTGGACCAGTTCGGACTGACTCACGAGGATATCGGCGGACACATTATCGAGCATGAGCTGGGCGACATCATTCGCCGCATCCGCAGAAATCCGAATGGGCGACTTCAGCCACTTGAAGAGATCGATCCGAAGCAGATCGCCTGGCTGATTCGACGCCCCAGCGGAAAGCTGGAAGATCAGGAAGGCCACCCTGACTGGCTCAGGAAACTCCGCGCGCTATTCAGCGGCATTTACACGGTCGACAATATGGACTTTGTTCTTCGCGATGCCTACATGTCAGGTTACAACACGAAGGCATTTGATATCTCCCGACTGATTCACTACAGCTTCTTCAGTGAAAACGGTCTGACAATTCATTCGCGTGGATTGCCCACGCTGATCAATTTCATCGAAACTCGAGCCAATCTGTTTCGCACGATTTATTTTCACCGCACAGTACGGGGCATAGATATCGCTCTTGAAGACTACTTCGAGGAAACCATGAAGCGATTGTTCCCGGGGAACCCTCTGGAGCACCTTAAAGCCTATCAGGGCCTGACAGAGACTTCGTTTCTGGTGGATGTTGTTCGATGGGCGGACAGCTCTGACCCAACACTCCGCGAACTGGGCCAGCACTGGAGGGACATCATCAATCGCAGGGAAATGTGGCGCATGGCCTGCGAACGAACGATGCACTTCCACAGCGGCCAGCATGAAAGCACAACCATCTTCTCAGAACCCGAACTTGTGGAACGTCGTGTTCGAGACGCGCTTCCAAAACATCTGAAAGACATCCCGCTGCGAATTGATGTGGCGAAACATTATCATCGACCCAGCGCGAGAAAACCGGCGGGAAAACAGAACTATTGGTTCGATCCTGCCAGTGGCTTCTCCTACGAACTTGATGATGACGAACTGTTTCGAAGTCTGCCAACCAGCTTCATTATCTTTCGAATCTACAGTCGCGACCACGGCTTCGATCGGGAACTCAACGCGGCACTTCAGAAGGTCGCTGGTGGCTCCGGTGGCGATACAAAAACCAACATGTGACATTGTGGTCAGCGGGAATTTCGGTTGACGTGAATCAAATGCATGTCAATCTACGTTTGTCCTGCTGCGGAAAACCGAATCGACCAATCTCAGCGACTGCGTCAGCAGAGAAACTGCAGTCGACCGAGTTGTCGTCCGGATCGCTGGATTAATTCAGCCGTGCTCGGATCGAGAAGCAACTGCAGTTCGAAAGGTC
Source organism: Planctomycetota bacterium (assembly GCA_046341255.1). Taxonomy (GTDB): domain Bacteria; phylum Planctomycetota; class Planctomycetia; order Planctomycetales; family Planctomycetaceae; genus SXXK01. The sequence goes on along the minus strand of JBKDRW010000629.1, from coordinate 2,170 downwards.
GCAGCTCGCGCAAAGGATCCGCCCAGCAATGGACGATTGGTTCAGAGGCAGTCTGTTCAGATTGTCGACCAGGATGTAACCCGATTTCACAGCTTGCCTCCGGAACGGCCGATTCCAAAAACCTCTGCAACACAGGAAGCTGAATCCGTCCTGCGTGAGAAGTTCCAAAGAACTGAGCGGGATGGGCAATTCCGGCGTTTTGAATCAATCGATGGAATCTCGATGCGTAGTGCCGCTTCACCAGAGAAAGAGCAGTCCGCAGAACTCGATGACCACGTATCAACAACGCGTTCCACGGATTCCTTTCCAGCGCCACGCGGACAACACGTATCTCAAAGCGTTGCATCAATTCGGGAATCAAAGACGACACGAGCGGCACCAGTGACACATACTGATGACCGTTCAAATGTGTTGGGCGAATGCCATAATCGATCAAGCGACTGATCTGAGCCGCGAGTTCACTTTGAATAGCAGACCGCCAGCGTTCTCGACTGGACCACAGCTTACGAAAAACCGTACCAATGCCAGCGAAGCATCCGTGCTGATCAAGCAGTTCCGAAGGATACCCGGCAGTGATCGGTCGCCCCTGAGTCAGATTCAGATGGACACCGAGGTCAAATTTCATCAGGGCGGTGTCACCGCATTGCCGTCGCAGTCCGGTCTGAAGCCGCCCTGCGCATCGCTCCTCTTCCAGCCAGTTCCACCGCCCCAGCGAATACTCAACCTGCGGAGCATTCATCAAGACGGACGTGCTGGTCAGAACCCCTTTCGCCAATGCATCGATGATTCCGTCGGTAATACAACGACTCATACCGAAATCATCGGCATGGAGAAACAAGGGTGCTCCGGAAAGAGGCATACAGAGTCCGTGAATTCCAATCGGGAAGGAGCAACTCCCTTTGATTTTGAACCATTCAGCAGGGAGGTGAGAAAAGAGGAGAATCACTCAGGAAAACGGCACAGGCTGAACCCCTGCTGATCTCACAGGCCGAATGCGCACATGTGATGCAGTGAACAGCATAAGTCGTTTTCAGGTTCCGCCCCGACACATTCTTCGACGTCAACCGCCCCTCGTTCAGGCAGCTCGACGATCGGCAGGTTGCCGCACGCTTTCGATTGGGTTTCCTGTCGAATAACCGTCACGCCAGGCTCGCCAGCGTACAGAAAACATGTCGCGAAGCATCGGAAGCGTATGGCGTCTCAGAGACAATGTGGATTCATCTTCATTAATCAATGTGACCGGAATAATGGATCCCTTCAGATGGAGAAACTCCGCAAGGAATACGACTTCGGTATCGAAGGCGAACCCGTCAATCGTGGTTCTTGAAAAGATCCTTCTCGCAGCTTGGTTCGAGAATAATTTGAGACCGCACTGCGTATCGGCAACGGTCTTCGAGATGAGCTGTCTTGCAATGCACCGGAACGCAAATGAAGCCAGCGAACGAATCCAGCGACGCTTCACGGCAATTTCGGCCCCGTCGATGCTTCGTGAGCCATAGACAACATCAGCCTGGCCGCAACGTATTTTCTGATATCCATTTCGTATCGCGAAAAGATCATATGGAAGGTCAGCATCGGTAAATGCGACCACCTCGCCGGTGGCCTGCAGCATTCCTTTGCGAACTGCCGCTCCTTTACCAGCGACAGGCTGACAGATTGTTGAAAACCGCCTGCCAAACTTTTTCGACAGCAACCTCGTTTTATCTCGGCTGCCATTGTCGACGACCACAACTCGATAGTCCACGCCCCAGTCATCGAGGTCATCGCGAACGGACTCCAGAGTCGCGGGCAGGCGATTTTCTTCATTATATGCAGGAATGATTAAAGTCAGAGCGTGATCAATCGCAGCTGTCTGCGTGGGCGATGAATCGCTGTCAGCAAAAATTCGGAGAGATGAGGTCCGTTTCATTACCTGATCACAATCCATTGTCATCCGGGGAGAGCCACGCCGCTGAAGGTCACACTTCCGACGTTGGAATTTCCGGCGAGTTGCATCGCTTCGATGCTAAAAACACTGTCGCAGACCACGGCGATACCATGTCGTCAATAATTACTACAAACATCGTATTTGAGAACACCAAACTGAACGAATTACAGACTCACAAGAAAAAGTTCCCACTTTGGCCACCAGTCCAGAATGGTGTCAGTGGCTGCTTTTGCCGATCTGCTG
>JBKDRW010000628.1:0-17260 GCA_046341255.1 Planctomycetota bacterium | reverse complement strand
GTCTCACATATCTCTTCGCAGAGCGAACTTCGAAGTGTGTGTGAAATGCTGCTGAACAGATTTCGTCAGCCCGTGCTTGTCGAGACCTACCTGAGCGGTCGGGAGTTCACTGTCGGTCTGATCGGAACGGGTGATGATGCTCAGGTCCTTGGCACGATGGAAATTGTCCTGCTCGACGGAGCGGAACCAGGAGCATACTCCTATTTGAATAAGGAACGCTGTGAAGAGCTTGTGCGGTACAGCATGGTCAGCAATGCTGATCCGGAAGTTGCGGAGGCCGAACGGATTGCACTTGCCGCGTGGAAAGTACTGAAATGTCGCGACGGAGGACGCATCGACCTGCGATCCGATGGCAGAGGGCAGCCGAACTTTATTGAATCCAATCCTCTCGCCGGCCTGCATCCTCAGCATTCCGACCTGCCAATGATCGCCACCGGTGCCGGTATGCCCTACAGAGTACTGATCGGCACACTCGTCAACTCCGCATCCCGGCGTGTTCCTCGATGAAACGGCTGCTGTCAGCCGTTACAGCTGCTGATTTCTCTGACAGTCGACAAGCAGAGAGATTTCTGCCCACCTCTCAGTAATTGCAGTTCTGAACGACCACACCGAACTCGCCACCCAACGGATCTTGCTTCTACGGTGACCGCTCATCGATCCTGCATCCTCACCTGTTGCGAGCAGCCCGGCACAGAATGCATCCAGGATCACCGCAGGCTGCATGACCAAACGAAAAGACCACCAGAATTAATCCGGTGGCCTCTTCGGGTTCTCCGCAGTGTGAATATCGAAACGATCAGGCAACGCCGAGATCTTCGAACGCCTCGTTTGGCGCATCATCTTCGATAATCGGCAGTGGCATGTCTTCATCAGCCATGTCGACAAAGCCTTTGAGATGAATCGCTCGCGTGTGGTGCTGCAGTTTCTTCAGCGCCTTGCTTTCGATCTGACGAATACGTTCACGAGTCACCTTAAAGATGCGTCCGGTTTCCTCCAGCGTGTAGCTGTAACCGTCACCAAGACCGTAACGCAGCTTGATGATTTCGCGCTCACGATAGGTCAGACTTTTCAACACATGATCGATCTTGTCACGCAGCATCTGCTTCGCGGCAGACTCTGCCGGACTGCTTTCATGACTGTCTTCAAGAAATTCACCGAAGCTGCTGTCTTCACTCTCACCGACTGGCGTATCCAGGCTGATGGGATGCTTCCAGGTCTTCATAATGCGTTCGGTTTCCTCGATGCTCATGCCGACCGCTTCTGCCAGCTCTTCATTGCTGGGTTCGCGACCCGTCGCCTGGCGAATCTCCTCGGCCTTGGCTTTGAGCATGGAGATGCTCTGGAACATGTGCACGGGAATACGAATGGTACGAGCATGATCGGCGACAGCCCGAGTAATGGCCTGTCGGATCCACCATGTGGCGTAGGTTGAGAACTTGTAGCCTCGACGATACTCGTACTTTTCTACGCCTCGCATCAAACCCGCATTGCCTTCCTGAATCAGGTCGAGAAAGCTCAGGCCGCGATTACGGTATTTTTTCGCGATGGATACCACCAGCCGAAGATTGCCGCCAGACAACTTCTGTTTAGCATCAGTCCAGCCATCCAGACGCTTTTTCAGTTCACGGCAACGCTTCAGAAACTGATCCGGTGTCTCCAGCAGCATCTGAACATATTCTTCCAGTTCACGCTCCAGCGCCATGCGTTCACTGTCGGCTGTTCGCATCCCACGGAGGCATGAGATTTCGTCCTGAAGCTGCTCAATGCGTTCGCCAATCTGCAGCATTCGCTTCAGGACCGGCTGAAGCCGATGTGTTCGGACGCTCAACTCTTCACAGAGGCTGCACATCTTTCTCCGACGAACCTGAATGGACTGGCCGAGAGCCGATTTCTCCCTGCCGTCAGCCAGCACTCGCCACGTCTGAAATTCAGCCTTATTGATTTCCATCAGATGACGCAGCGTTCGAAGGTTCAGTTCCATTCTGCCCTCGATCTGCTCTTTGCGAACTTCCTCGGTCTCGGATGTTCTGAGCGTTCGTTCAAAGGGCAATTCACCGCGTCGAACCTTTTCGATCGTCTCGACCGCGATGTTCAATGCAAAATCAGACTCGAGCATATGACGTCGCATACGCTTGCGCGTGATCTCTATCTGCTTGGCAAGAAAAATCTCACGATCACGTGTGAGCAGAGGAATGTTACCCATCTGGCTCAGGTACATGCGAATGGGATCGCGAGATGAGAGGGCTGAGGTCTCCGGACCGAGGAGAGCTCGGGCCGCTTTCTCTGCCTGTGCCTGCTTCACTTCTTCTTCGACAGGTTCTGGTTCGAGGCAGATGTCCGGGTCTTCAATGAAATCAAGCCCGTGTTCGTCCAACGCCATGATCAGCGTATCTACCATCTGAGGGTCGCCACCTTCGTCGGGCAACCAGGCATGCGCCTGCTGCACCGTCACGAACCCTCTTTCCAATCCCTTCTCAATGATCGCCTTCAGTCCAGGATCCAGACGATACACGCGACTTCCCCTTCAAGATATCCGGCACGAGTTGCAACACCTGTCGCGAACCGAGACCGGCGGAGCATTCCGCTCCTGAAATTAACGAGTGTCCGTGCCTCCATGTTTGAGACACACGCTTCGTCAGCACACCACTGACGAGACCCCTGTTCGATTTCCTGCTCAGACACACACCGGTCTGCTGCATGAATTCCCAGCATACCCACGAATCTGAAAAATCAATCGACCTCAAGGTCAAAAAACCAAGGAACGCTCCAGAGTGAGATTTCCGTCTCATCGAAGGCTTTCGCGTTTTTCGCGAAACCTCGTTTTCCAGGACCCAGAGACTTGCGTCCAATCCGCGGATTATTCGCGTGATGTCCGGGGTACGTCAATCTTCTGGCGTCGAAGAATACCGGGTTTCTCCAATCGAATCTGGGATTTCAAGACCAGAAAATCGCATCTCACCATGGGTTCCGACACACAACGTAGCGAAGACAGGTGAGTTCGGTAGATGCCGCTTCCGAATTCGATCAGAATATTGCAGATCGGTGGACATGCCGAATTCATCACTTCTGACCCTCGAATCTCCTTTCTGCATCGAGAACTTACCGTGACGACAGGTGCCCATTACACGGTTCTTGCCCGACGCTTTCGTCCTCAGGCGTTTGACGATGTTGTCGGACAGGAACATGTGGCCCGAGCGTTGACGAATGCGATTAAGGCAGGCCGCGTCGCTCATGCGTACATGTTCACGGGCGCACGGGGCGTCGGCAAAACGTCCACGGCCAGGATTCTCGCCAAGGCCCTGAACTGCCCCAATGCGAAGGATGGTGTTCCATGTAACCAGTGCGAGATCTGCGAAGGAATCTCGGCCGGCAATGATGTCGACGTTCTCGAAATCGACGGCGCGTCAAATCGAGGTATTGATGACATTCGATCGCTGAGAGCCAACGTCGGCGTTCGATCCATGAGGACAAGGTTCAAGGTCTACATCATTGACGAAGTTCACATGCTCACCAAAGAGGCCTTCAATGCGTTGCTGAAGACTCTGGAGGAACCACCACCCAACGTAAAGTTCGTATTCTGCACAACAGAGCCCAACAAGGTTCCTGACACAATTCTGTCTCGATGTCAGCGCTTCGACTTTTCCAGCATCGCGGACCAGTCCATCGCTGATCGCCTGCGGGATATCGCAAGAATTGAAGGATACGAAGTCTCCGAAGACGCACTCGAACTTGTCTCCCGTCGGGCACGCGGCTCGATGCGCGACAGCCAGTCGCTGTTCGACCAGCTGCTGGCATTCAGCGACGGCACGGTGTCCGCCGAAGATGTCCATCGAATGCTGGGTACCGCGGGCGACGAACGGCTCGTGGAACTCTTTCATTCCATCGTGGAGCATCGTCCCGGGGAAGTGCTGTCACAACTGGACGCAGCTTTCGGCCTCGGTGTTCAGCCGGGTGAATTGATGGACCAGTGCATCGGCTACGTTCGCGATCTGATCGTTACGGCTTCCGGTGGCTCCAGAGTCTCACTGTGCAGCGTGGCTAGTCGCCATCGCGACACTCTGATGGCTCAGACGAAACGCCTTGGCATGCATACAATTCTGGCGGCGTTTCAGATCCTGTCAGATGCCAAGAATCAGATGTTCCGAAGCACATTCGCCAGAACGGTGCTGGAAATGGCCATGGTGCAGTTAAGCCTGCTCGAGAACCTTTCCGCGATCAGTGATCTGCTGTCCGGACGACTCCCGACTCTTCCGGATCTGCCAGCGCCGAATGCTGCAGGGGGAGAAGAAAAAAAAAACTCTGATCGGCTGACGCCTGCCCTATCAATCGCCGCTTCCACACGGCTGTCGCCAGCCGATTCGATTACGTATCAGCAGGACCCTTCTGAGTCCGAGCCGGATCATCACGAAGAAGACGGCCATTCTTCGGATCTGTCATCAGCGCACGTCGCCACAGTGGCAGAATCATTCACATCTGCTGCTCCGGAGTTTTCGATTCAGAACCAGCATCCGGCTTCGATCTCATTGCCTTCAACTGAGATCCCGGCCAACGCTTCGCAGGAGTCACCGGTTGAAATTGAGTTGACGGAAGAGAACTGTCCGCGCCTGCTCGAGTCGCTGCAGAAGAATCTGGGATTGACGATTGTGTCCGGGCTGAAGAAAGCAGCGGCTCTCTTTCTTGCGGGGCCGACACGACTGGAGATCGTTCTTGAAAACACGGCTGACTTCGCTCGAAAAGTTCTTGATGCTCCGGAGAATCGTTCGAGAATTGAGACCGAGGTCCGCAGACTGACAGGAAAGTCCGTGGGAATTGGTTTGCGGCTGTTCGCTCCGGAGAAAGCCGTCGAGATCGCGCCGGTGGTGACTCCTGCGACATCTCAGCCCTCGCATCCCACTCCTGTCGCTCAACACAACGAATCGCAACGCCGCAACTCGCCGCGCGTTCCTGAACAGACGCCAGCCGTCAATCTGCTGGGCAAAGTAGACCCGGGGAAAGATGAGTTTGTTCGCAGAATCATGGACACCTTCGGTGCAACGGTGGTCAAAGTCACAGTGGCACCCGCCGTTCAAACAGCCGCCACACCGGAAGCTTCAGGCGATGAATGAAGGCCTGAACTCGTTGTGAATCACGCGGAGAGGAGCAGGGCGGAGGTCATGCCGCAGCTGGATTCGTCGACGAAACGCCGGGATTCATGCCTGACAGCAGGCCCGCAGTCTCTGGCTCCGGTGGAGCCTGCGAGGCTGAGCTTTTCAGAGATGACTCTGCTCTCTCACTAACAGAACGGAATACGGTCCTCACAGCCTTCGGAACACCAATCCCTTCCACTGGCCGAGCACAGCGATCAACCGTCAAGCGTACCCTTCGAACTGGGTACGCCCTGTTGTCGGGGATCAACAGAAACCGCCAGTCGCAGTGCTCGTGCTGTGCCTTTAAAGAGGGCTTCTGAGATGTGATGGCTGTTGGTTCCGTGATGGAGCAGCAGATGCAGATTCATCAGACCGTTGGAAGAGACGGCTGTCCAGAATTCCTGAACAAGCTCTGTGTCGAAATCACCGATCTTCTGCGTCGGGAAATGCACCTTGTAAACAAATGCCATACGTCCACTTAAATCCACCGCTGATGTGACCAGAGTCTCCTCCATAGGCAGTGTCATGTGACCGTATCGAACAATACCTTTCTTGTCACCCAACGCCTGATTCAGACATCGTCCAAGACAAATCCCCACATCTTCGACCGTATGGTGGCTATCGACATGAAGATCGCCCGTGGCTTTCACCTGCAGATCAAACAAACTGTGTCGCGCAAACAGCGTCAGCATGTGATCGAAGAATCCGACACCCGTGGAAATCTCATTCTGGCCGGAACCGTCAAGGTTCAGCGAGAGTTCCACCTGTGTTTCCGCAGTCGTTCGCCTGATCGAGGCGGTGCGAGTCATCATTTCTCTGTCGTCCGACGGCCTCAGGCCTGAAAAAGTTTTCTGAACATGGAACAGGACACCGCGAAGAATGGCAGCCGGGAACCGAATCCGCTCCTGCAGCAGTCCGAACAAGCCGTCCGCTCGAAGACTTCTCCGCCGATTTCATATTGTCCCGATTCTGCGCTGTCATCAGCTCAGAGCGGCGAGGAACTGAGGGACTCAGGTCACGACTGTGCGGTTCGCCGAAATTTTTTCGTCATAATCCGCACGACCGCAACAAGGCTGACGGCAGCACAGCAGTCCGGCAACCACTTCAGGCACGGATCAACACGCCACCAGATCCTCAATCTGAGGATGCTCCGTGCAGCCTTGGCATCGGCGATTGCATCAACCCGTGGTCTCTCGGATACGAAAATGCTTTTCAATGGTTGCCGCAAACGAGCGACCTCTCGTCCGGTCGACCTGCATCCTTAGAAGACTCGGAGAAACTCTGCTCAGATCTGAAACGACACAACGTTCAGTTTCGACCAATCAAAGCCCAGAAATCAGCAGGCGGTGCGGTACGAAACTGCATCCACTCCCGCAGGATGGGATGGAAAAAACCGAGCGACGTGGCATGCAATGCGTGTCGCTGCTCTTCGGTCTCGTCTTCTTCCGCAACGAAGGACGCTGAGGGCAACTTCCGAACCGTTCCAAATGGCCCGTAGTACTCGTCACCGACGATCGGGAATCCAATGTGAGCCAGATGGACGCGAATCTGATGGTTTCGCCCGGAAAACAGAATGCACTCCACCAGCGTCCACCGTCCGAGCCTCTCGATGACACTCACTTTCGTCTTCGCAGGACGCGAGTTTCTCGCGTCTGGCCGGGCGGACATCAGAATGCTGCCTCCGGGCCGCTGACCAATCGGAAGTTCAATCACCCTTGATTCAAAATCCGGACAGCCTTCCACCAGCGCGACATACGATTTCGACAGCTTGCTCTGCTGAAAATCAATCGACAGCAGCCGATGCGAAAGATGCTCTTTGGCCGTCACGATCAATCCACTGGTCATGCGGTCAAGGCGATGAACAACGCCGGGGCGCAGGAGTCCGCGAACTGCTGTTTGCTGATCCAGATAGTGCTGAAGAACATTCGACAGTGTGCCATCCTGAAAATCACCGACAGGATGCGCGATCAGGCCGGCTGGCTTATCGATCACAATCACCCACGGGTCTTCGTAGACAATGTTGATGTCGCCAGCTTCCGGTAACAGGAGTTTGTCCGGTGGCTCAACCAGTCTGATGGAGACTCTCTGTCGTGGGAACACACGATCCACAGGATCAGCCGGCAGACCGTCAATTTTCGCCAGCCCCGCCGTGACCATCCGGTTCAAACGCCAGGCGGTGTAGTTTCGAAGATGTCTGGCAAGGAACGAGTCAATACGAACACCGCTGAGATACGGCTCAACGACGAATTCCAGCGTGAGTGGATACGATGGCGATGTTCCCGGAAGCATGCGGTCGAGTTTTAGTCGGTTTCATAAAAAAGTCAGCCCGTGCAGGCCACAGATTCGTCACCGAAAGAAAGGATCGTACTGCACGTGCCAACGCTGTCCGTAATCACTCGATCGCCGCGGCCGACACGCTAGTCCAGAACGGCAGGCCGCGCGGCAGAAATACGATCGCGAGCATGTTCTGCCCACGGCCCACGCGAATCAAACTGCAGATACTGCGTCCAGTACGGAACCGCGTCGGTCGGTCGGCCGGTCTGGTCAAGCAGTTGTGCGTAGTGCAGCAATGCATCCGGGTTGTTCGGATGAATAGAGATCGCCGTCAGCAGGGATTGCTCAGCCGGCTGATATTGTTTCTGCTCCGACTGCAGACACCCAAGCTGGGTCCATGCCTCGATGAAGTCCGGTGCTGCTTCGATTGCACAGTAGTACCTCTCAATCGCCGCGTCGATTCGGTTCGCTCGATACAACGCGTCGGCAAGATGGAAATTCACGTCAGCAGGATCCGGAAACAGCGTCAGGCTGTCTTCGTGAACCGGATGAACGCCCATTCGAACACTGGCCTGCTCCGAACCCAGCAGACTCAACGCATTTCGGAACGCATTGATCGCAGATTCGAGTTCCTGCTCTTCCGTCAGCCGGCAGCCTTCATGAAACCACTCTTCCGCATTCCAGTCTGACATGGATCGATCATCAACATGACCGCTGTCAGTCCGGAATGGAACAGACACAGGGTGAAGATCAGAGTCCGCGCCATCTGCCGCATCGGTCTCATCCGGGGGCTGAAATACAGACAGCGATCCCGGCTGATCGAAATCCAGAAATCGTTGCCCTGTCCGGGGATTCAGAACACCGCGATCATCCCGCATCAGAATTTTGTCGTCCTGAACCAGCAGGTTCAGCTGTGCAATCGATCGATCTGCACCGGCGACCGTATGGCAAAGCTCAGACAGGCTTTTTTCCAGCGTGGCAGCCGATACTCCTTCTTCCAGAAGCAAGGCCAGACGCCTCGCACCGGCCACTTCACGATAATCAAAATACGGCAATCGACAAATCCGCCGAACCGGTTTGATCAGGCCCAGTCGAGCCCATCGGCGAATCAGGCGGACCGGAATATCGAGAAGCCGGCTCAGCATGGCCGGCGTATGCGCTCTGCGAATCTCCTCCCGATGGTCATCAAGTCCGAGGAACTGCAGCCAGTCCGATTCCGCAATGATGCGAACCTGCGCACCATCAGCAATCATCTGAGTCACCTGCTGAAGCTTCTGAGATGTTTTTCCGTCAGACTCCAGCGGCCAGCCTTCTTCGCCGATGACCAGCAGTGTCGTTGATCCACTCACCGAATGAGTAGCTCGGCCGCCATACTGCTCCACCAGCTGAAACGCCGCCTTGTGAACCATCGACGCCAGCGTTCCCGTGAACGCCACAGTCTCACCCGCCAGAGGCAGGGAACTTTCCACGACAGCCGATCGATGCTCCGTGAAGCCGGAACTGCCAGTCACAAGTGAACAATCCTGTTCCTCGGCAGTGGTCTGGCTCATTTCTGAAGTCGGCCCCGAAAATTCCTCGGTTCCGCCTGCCCCACGTGGCTCTCTTCGTTCAAACGCCGATTCACTCACAACACCAAAATCGGCGTCCTCAGCATCAGCAAAGTCTTCCGACTCGGTCATCCGAAACAGATCCGAGAAGAGACGGGTGGAGTTGAGAGTTCGATCGTTCAAAATTCGCTCAGTGAACAGTCAGGAAAATGATACGGTTTGCGACAAATCTGCCGCAGGCATTCCACCGCGGACGAGAGTTTCGTTCCTTCAGACATCGCCTGAAACAACTTCATCTGATTTCCAGCGACGTCAGGGACTGCACAGTATGCCGAAAGAAGCATGTCGAAGTTTGGAATTGGCGACCGTTTTACGCGAAGATACCGTCGAAAAATGAGCTTGGGTAGCAATCAGGCGATCTACTGCTATAAGAGATGAAAGTGATGAAAACTCCTTCCGCAGCGGCGACAACTTTGACCGAATTTGCAAGGATTTCCGCTCATCCACTTGAATGACAGAAATGTCCTGTCCCACTGACTCCTACGCATCCTGAATTCCAATCGAAAGTTCAGAAATGTCTGCTCTGCAGTCCGCCGATCCCACCATCTGGAACGCTGTTGTCAACGAGCGTCGGCGCCAGGTCGAAGGGCTCGAACTGATCGCTTCCGAAAATTACACCAGCGCTGCTGTGATGGAAGCAGCCGGCACCGTACTGACGAACAAGTATGCTGAAGGCTATCCCGGGAAAAGATATTACGGCGGATGTGAAAACGTCGACGTTGTTGAAGACGTAGCCCGCCAGCGTGCTCTCGAATTGTTCGGGGCCGAATATGCCAATGTGCAGCCACATGCCGGCTCGCAGGCGAACATGGCTGCCTACATGAGTGTACTGAATACTGGTGACACCATTCTGGCCATGAATCTTGCTCATGGCGGCCACCTGACTCACGGGATGCATCTGAACTTCAGCGGAAAGATCTACAAGGCCGTTCATTACGGGGTTCGCGAAAGCGACCATCGGATTGACTTCGATCAGGTTGCTGCCCTTGCGGCTGAACACAAGCCAAGAATGATCGTGGCCGGTGCCAGCGCGTATCCGCGCGAGATTGATCACGCGAAGTTCGCAGAAATTGCGAAAACCGTTGGTGCCTACCTGATGGTCGATATGGCACATTATTCCGGACTGGTGGCCGCCGGAGTTCACAACAGTCCCGTACCCTATGCAGACTTTGTGACCTCGACCTCTCACAAGACACTTCGGGGTCCTCGTTCCGGATTCATCCTATGCCGGAAGGAACACGCGGCCACGGTTGATCGCAGTGTGTTCCCCGGTTTGCAGGGCGGGCCCCTGATGCATATCGTCGCCGCCAAAGCCGTCTGCTTCGGAGAGGCCCTGAAGCCAGAGTTTAAAGCCTACGGTCGTCAGATCGTTGACAATGCGAGAACTCTGGCTGAGACCCTGATGAGCGGCGGTATGCGATTGGTGTCTGGAGGCACCGACAATCATCTGATGATGTGCGATGTGACGGCCGTCGGCCTGTCCGGAAAAGTGGCGGAGCATGCTCTGGACAAAGCCGGCATCACGGTCAACAAGAACATGATCCCTTATGATCAGCGAAAGCCAATGGACCCGAGCGGTGTTCGCATTGGAACAGCAGCCCTGACAACTCGGGGGATGAAGACGGACGAGATGAAACGCGTCGGAGCATGGATTCTGTCAGCCTTGAAGGCCCATGAATCTTCCGAGCAGCTTGAAAAAATTCGTCTGGAGATCGCAGATTTTGCGAAGCATTTTCCCGTTCCGGGAATCAACTGATCCCGCGGATTCAGCGTCACACTCACCCGGACAACGCGGACGAACATGAAGATCTCGTCCCCCCTTCGTTCGAAATCGCAGGATCTGTCCGGGCCAGGGGCCGGAAAGGGCCCGGAGTAGTGTGCTGAACAACACGATTCGTGAGGGCGACGTCCCTGCTGAGCTCATGGCTTCTGATACCCCAGCGGCTCGGCGGGAGCCTTGCCCCGGATTTTTCGACAGTCTGTCAGTCCTGACGGCGAAGCTGTGCCTCCGGAGACACACGTCTGGACTCGCGGTGGTGGATCGCAAAATCTTCCGGAGACTCGCTGGCCGCCGGGATCCAAAACTCCGAATCCGTGTCAGTCGTGCCGGACAAAGTAACCTCCGGGGAGCCGTCGAATCAGACGCTTCATCTCGAGCACTGACAGCGTTGCCAGAACGCGGGAGGATTCGATCCCTGCGGCCCGCAATATCTCATCGGCATGAATCTGCGTTGTGGAGATCAGATTCAGGACCCGGCTCTCAAGCGGATTCAAAGCCAGTTCCCGCGGCGAATGAATGACGACCTCCGTGGAGCGACTTGACGGCGTCGCCAGTGGTCCGAGGCTGTTGAGAACATCATCTGCATTTCGAACCAGTGTCACACCATCGCGAATCAGATCATGACATCCCTCACTGGCAATACTGTCAACGGGGCCGGGCAGAGCAAAAACATCGCGGCCCTGTTCCATCGCATGCCGGGCCGTGTACAGGGCCCCGGAATTGCGATTGGCTTCAATCACAATCACACCCAGACACATCCCGCTGATGATTCGATTGCGTTGAGGAAACAATCCCGGGAGAGGCTTTTGATCCGGAGGCATTTCGCTCAGCAGTGCTCCCTGCTGTGCGATCTCTTCAGCGAGGTCCGCATGTTCCGGCGGATAGATGTCTCGCACGCCGCTTGCAAGGATCGCAATGGTCCGGCCTCCCGCATTGACTGCACCACGATGTGCGGCAGCATCGATTCCGCGCGCCAGCCCGCTGACAATCGTAAACCCCGCGCGAGCCAGCGCAGCGGCCAGTCGCTCGGCATGGCGTTTTCCGTACGCGGTGCAACGACGGGATCCGACGATGGCAATCGCCAGTTCGTCCTGAGGCAGCATCCAGCCGCGGCGAAACAACACATTCGGAGGATCACAGATCTCATCCAGTCGCTTCGGATATCCAGCATGCTGCCGAGTCAGTATGTCAATCCTGTTGACGCGGCAGTCTTCCATCGTTTGCCTCGCCTGATCGATCAGCCGTACAGACGCCAGCGCGACGGCTGTTTTTGGGCCGACTCCGTGAACAGCCTGAAGCACAGCCAGCGGTTGACGAAGAACTTCTTCCGGAGTCCCGAACTGTTCGAGCAATGCCATCTGCAGTTTCGGACCAACACCCTCCGCCAGAGACAGGGCGACAGCAGAAAGCACATCGGAACCATCTCCGGAGTCCGGCATGAGGTCAGCCTTTCGAGGGGCCTCGAAGCGAGTCATCTGCCTGCAGCAGCATTCCATCCTGAATGACGATCAGCACACGCGGCGTCTCCTGATCGCTGGACCGAATATCGCTCCACCGATCAACATCGAAACAAAATCCCACCAGAGTGGCAGGCGAAACAGGCAGATGCTCACTGGCCCAGTGACAGATCAAGGCTCCAATACCCGGATTGTGCCCGACCACCAGCACCGTTGAATCATCATCCATCGCATAGTCGCCTGCCGCCCTGGCAAACGTCTGCGCCGAGGCCTGATAGAGGCGCCGTTCGAGAATCACGTCAACTGCGGCACCAGCGGCTTCGCTTCCCGCAGGTTCGCCGAGAGCTTTGGCAACAAGTGCCGCCGTCTCAGCCGTTCGCATGGCCGCTGACGCGATCAGGCGATCGACCCTGATGCCGCTGGATTTCAGAATCTGACCGGTCTGAACTGCCATGGCCCGACCGTCTTTTGTCAGCATCCGCTGGAAGTCATCTTCGCCACGCGCGGCATCAGCCGCTCTGGCATGACGCATGAGCAACAGAGTCTTCACCGGAGGTCTCCCGCGGGGATGCCGAAAGGCTGCCAGGGAATCAGCCAAATCGCCCGAACGTCATGATGGTGATATCGTCATTCTGAGCCCGACCGTTGGCATGCCGCCGGACATCCGCCAACAAAGCACGGCCGAGTTCTTCCGGGTCATGTGACCCGGATCGCACGAACTCGCGGACTCGCTCCTTGGTGTACAGAGTATTATCAGGATCCATCGCCTCATCAACACCGTCAGTGATCAGCACAAACATGTCATCCGGGCCGATTTCACGTTCGACCACTTCATAGGGATAACCGTCCATGATTCCCACCGGAATGCCGATCGTGCTGTCGTCGAACTCTTCAATCTCTCCATTCAACTTGCGAATCAGCGGGGACATGTGTCCCGCGTTGGCCAGCGTGATGCGGTTGGTTTCCAGATCAATCACGCCCAGAATGTAGGTCACGAAACGACCTTCGACCATGTTATGACACATATGCGAATTGATTCGCTGAATCGCCAGAGCCACATCGTCGGTGAAGCTCATTGTGTTCTGTACGACACTGGACATTCTCGACATGATCAGAGCACCGGGCACGCCTTTGCCTGCGACATCTCCGAATGACACACACACCTTAGTTCTGCTGATCATGAAACAGTCAAAATAATCTCCACCTACCGCCTGTGCTGCGTCGTAAGACGCGTAAAAGCGATATCCCTGAACTGTCGGCAGATTCTCAGGCAGAAGGGCCCGCTGGACTCCCGCCGCAATTTTCATCTCCTTGTCCTGCTTGACCTTGTCGAGATGACTCTGGAGCAACCGCACATTCTCGTACGTCTGAGCCGCCTGATTTGCCACCGCCAGAAGCAATTCCAGATCTTCATCCGTGAACCGCTTCATCGGATTCTGTGTGTCGAGATTGATGATCCCGAACGGCTCGCCTTCGATGTTCAGCAGCGGAACGCACATCATCGAGTGAATTGTCAGACTGGAAATTGACTCGCTCGCGCTGAATCGAGAATCATTCGCGGCATCCGCCGAAAGAATCCCGGCCTTGTCAGAGAGCACGCGTTCCAGAATCGTTCGACTCAGACGAACAGATTCGTCATCTCCTTCGGCCCGTCGCTTCTGGGCGAACGGAACAAGTTTCTTCGAAAACGAATCCTTCAGATGAATACTGCCTCGATCCGCCTGCGGAAAGATCTCGAACAAGGTGTCCAGAATCCGAGGGGCAATGATATTGAGATCCACAAGCCCTGCGAGACTCTGGTTGATCTTCAGAATCCCCCTGAGTTTTTCCTCCGGACGGACCTCGAAGACGCCGAACCCCCGCGCTGAGGCGGTTCCCATAATCGTTGATGTTGATCCGTCTGAGATCGAAATATCGTCGATGACGGACAATCCTGAGTTCTCGTCCTCGTCTTCAAATCGGAATTTGATGGGCCCCAGTTTGATTCGATCGTTATTCCGAAGGGCATGCGGAACATTCTTCTCGAGCTGCTTGCCGTTGAGAAACGTCCCATTACCGCTGCTGAGGTCTTCCAGCAGAATGCGATGATCCGCCTGGACCAGCTGCGCATGAAAGCGCGAGACCATATTGGAATCGACCTGAACGTCGCAGTCCGGATGCCGACCCATGCGAGCCGGAAAGTGGTTCAGCTCGTACGGGATCGATTGACCATCTTTCAGCAAAACAATACGTGCCATGACGGATCCAAACACTGCAGGCCACCGGGAAGCTGTCGCTGATCAGTCGGCTTCCGCCGATTTGCTCCCGGAAGCGTTCGCCCGGGTGGACAACTTCCTGATTGCGGGTATTCCAGCAATCATATGCCGGAGGTTCAACCACATCCCCCAAAGATTGTTTCGACGTTTCCTCGCAGAACCGTTTTTCCAAGCTCGACGGCCTTTTCAACCGACCAGCGACGTCCAATCACGAAGTCTTCCGCCAAAACCTTCGCCAGAATTCGACGGTACATCGCAAATTTCGGTAAAGCAAATTCCAGCTTGTACATGTCGCTATAGTATCCGATCTGTTTTGTTTTCGGCACCGCCTGTAATCGCCCTCGGGTGTCACGTTCGATGTAAACCGGAATATTGGAATACCACCAGTGCCCGCTGGTAACGACATTCGGAAAAATCCACGAGTAGCTCACCAGTTCCTGATTACTGGTTTCCGCCAGCACGGAAATCGGAAACGTGACCGTCGGAAAAGCATTCAGCATGGCTTTGTACTGGATCAGCGATACTCGCGAGTCGAACAAATCCTGCCCCTGGAACACCCCATTCTCATAAACTCTTCGATTCACACCAATCATCAGATCAAACGGAAGGCGAAACTCAACACAGTATTCAGCAAGTATCCAGAAGACAAACTGACTCAGGACTGCCGACTCCGCCGATGACAACTCGCGACCAGAAAAAACTTTTCCCACAATCGGATCAGCCAAAGCCGAGGACACAGCGGCCGGCACAAAATCCGGCGGCAGCGAAATCGCACACGCCCGAACTCCATTGGCCCTGAAATGAGCAAACAACTTTCCAACAGCATCCTGCAGCTCCCCGGCACTGGCGGGGGTGCTGTTCGTCGCTTTGCAAAGTCGCTCTCGAACGACTGGCTTTGTCAGATGAAACACAAGGTCATCCGTTCGCAGACACGGGACATATCTCGATGTATCAAAGCCCTGCAACGGGTCATCAAAGTCATTGGTCAGATAAACCTGATCCAGCCCTGAAATCTCCAGCACCGTCTCCTCCCAGTCCGGTGCCTGCATCTTCTGGAGCGACACATCGTAGAGCGATTCCCAGTTGGCTGTCGTAATCCGGTCTTCTCTGAAATCAAAGAACACCTGACACATCTCAAGCAGCCAGCTGTACTGAGCGGTATTCTCTATCGTTGCCAGCCACGGAATCAGACGACTGACTTTTTCTTTGGGGCTGATGCCCGGCTCTTCAATCCTCGACTTGGGGAGCCCGGCAGAATGCGCCAGTTCCGTGTAGTAGTGATAGCCGAGAATGTCGGCCAGAGTCGCAGATGCGGGAGAATGTGGATTGATGTGCGTGTGAGGGTCAATCAACCGCATGGACTGCAGAGGCTCATACACCTCCTGAATCAGACTGAGGGACATGAACAGACTTTCTTGAGAAGCTCTCTCCGGATCTCACGTGCACAGATCCGGCCAGACACAGGATATACAGCAGATGAAATTCGTGACCAGCCGCAACGGGCGAGCTCGCAGCGATCCTGCCGGTCGATTGACGCAGTGTAAAGTGTGCCAACTCACCGCTGAAGTCATCCGAACAGCGTGCTGGTGAGCGCTCAGACAGTGGCGAGGATCTATGCGGTCCTGCGAGCCGATTTCCATGGCTCCAACTGAGGGGAATTGCCACTCTGATCAGCCGGCATTGATCGGCAGAAGTCGTCGAAGACGAGCGACCGCCCGGTCGACATCGATGGCTCTCTGTTCGCCGCCAGTGCGTTCAAGACACGCCCAGCCCGAATAGTCCGCTTCAATCAAAGTCGGAATCAGTTCCACCCAGTTGACGGTCCCTTCATCAAACGGAACCTCGATCCCAGCGCCGTCCACATCCGGCTGAGCGTCTCGAATCCGAATGTAACCGACATGCTGGTAGAAATCGCGAAACACCGAAACCGCATCGGAACCCGTCATCACACATGCGGCCGGATCAAAGACCAGACGTACCGGACCAGCTGAAATCTGCGAAAGCAGTTTTCCAGCCCGCTTCTGCTCGAAAGATGTCAACTGCAGCTGCAGCACCGCTCCATGATGTGTTCCAAACGCGGCAAGATCATTGACAATATCACACAGCATCCGGAACTGCTGAGCCTCTGTCGGACCGGACTTCGTTTGCTTCGCTGGAGCAAATGAAAACGGATTCCGCAGCGAATCCACATTTGAATCGGTCGGCTGATTCCTGTCCGACACCTCTGCGGGTCCTTCCGGATCCGGAATGCGCCCGACGCGAATCAGCAGTTCGGAAGTCCCGAGTCGGCGGACCATTTCCATCGCTGAACGGATCCCGGCCAGTCTCTGGTCCAGAAAGTTCTCGTCATACAGCGCGTGGCGTGATGAGTACATCAGCCCGGCCACCTTCATCTGGTGTTCCTCGACATACAGACGCAACTGGCGAAGCGCTGTGTCTCCGAAATCCTCTGACCTCAGTTCGGTTCGCGCATTCAGACGCAGACCGTGAACCGGGTTTTGGGCCGCACGCGAAATTGCAGTTCGAAGTGGCTGCCCGAAATCTTCTGTTGCCACCGCCAGACGAAGTGCCATGCTGATATCAGACTCTGTTTAGATGGGAGGAGCTCAGGGGTATGTTGCGTTTCGAACACGAATTCCGGTCCGATTGAATCAGCCGTCACACCCATTCAGGTTTTGGAGTTCGATGGACGGTTCGCGGCGTGGCGACCTGAAGTGCTGTCACTTCATCGCAAATACGACGAACTTCCGCCTTCGTGGTT
>JBKDRW010000627.1:0-7794 GCA_046341255.1 Planctomycetota bacterium | reverse complement strand
GGCAATGGTCAGACCAATGTGCATTCTCAGCATGTAGGTGAGGTATACGGTCAGCGTCAGCAGCACGGTAATGACGCGAATCAGCACACCGTCAACAAAGTTGCGGACGTTGTTGGCATCGCCCGCAGCACGATTGATGATCGAACTGCTTTCGCCGGCATCGTAGAAGTGAAAACTCAGCTGCTGAAGACGAGCGTAGATGTCCGTTCGGAGTCGAATGAGAATCTGCTGTGACAAGGCTCCGGAAGAAACCGCAGAAAAGTACTTCAAAGCTGCGGTCGCCAGCGCGACGATTAGAATCGTGATCGATAGTGCAGCAACGATGTCAAACGGTGTCCATGAGGCCGGAGGCTGCCAGCCGAACGGCCATGCGACAGGAGACTTCTGAAGCACAACGGACGACAGAAAGTCTATGCCGATTCCAGTCAGACCCAGCGTTGACAGACTTAACACCACAAGGGCCGTGTGCATCACAATCACGGCCACGCATGGTCGCCGGTACTCCATCGCCAGTCGCATCAGCCTGCGCAGCAGTTTCGTCGACGAGGGCTTTCGTCGCGCGGGAGGATTCTGTACGGATGTTTCGGGCTTCAGGGACAACGTGTCTACCGTCTGAAAATCTTATTCACAGTGTTTTCTTGTACTGTGGATTTCGATTCAGTGACAGGCGGGATTTTCGTTTTCGCAGTTTCCAAACAAATCCGGACGAAAACAGACGAATTTGAGGCCCCTTCAGGCACTGAACATACGATTGGAATCGTTCACGGTCAGCTTCCGGCCAGGTCATTCCTTTTGAGCGTGTGCGGGCTGCTATCAGCGAATCTCGACCAACTCGCGGCATTCCAGTTTTTGGTGACGCTGGAGGACGACCGTCAGCCGATTGCACGCGGTGACAGTTGTGACCAGCGGGCGTCTGCAGGCATCGGAGCTTTACGTTGACGATTGTGTTTGACGGCGTTGAATCCTCTTCACCCAGATGTAATAAACAACGCCGGCTCCGATGACAGCGAGTACCCCGGTTGATTGGGTGGCCTGACTGTTCATCACGCTGATGAATGCTCCGAAATAGGCGGCCAGCAATAAGGCTGGTGTGATGGGATATCCCCATGTCCGATACGGTCGATTTGCCGTGGGACGGCTTCTTCGCAGCACGTACACAGATGATACTGCCAGACCATAAAAGATCAGTCCAGCACAGATGACGGCATCGGTCAGATTGTCAAATGCATCTTTCATTCTCCGTGCGTGGGCGAGGCTGATTTCGGAGTCGCTCAGGATAAGCGTTGCTTCTCCTGACGGCGATGGTGCTGCTGTTGTGCCCTGTGGATTCCAGAAGCTGAACAGCAATACGAGAAACGTGGCCCAGACAATCTGAATCAGAATAGTATTGACGGGTGTTCGAAATCGCGGATGAATCCTCTGCAGCCAGCGGGGAACGAGGCCATCTCTGGCAATGGCAAGGTAGATCCGCGGTCCTGTGATCATATTCGAATTTGTTGCTCCAAACGTCGAGATCATTACGCCAAGAGCCGCAATCTGAGCCCCTGTGGAGCCAAACAATTTCTGAAACACATCCGCTGCGACAGTTGTGCTGTTCGAAAGGTGCTCGATCGGAAGGACATAGTGATAACTGAGGTTGGCTCCCAGATACACGAAGATCACAAGCCCCAGTCCCAGAGCCATGGCTCGCGGTACATTCCGATTTGGATTTCGAATATCCTCAGCAACAGGGCCCAGATTGATCCAGCCGTCGTAAGGCCACATGACCGCAACCATGGCGACACCCACGGCACGAAAAAAAGCCAGACCAGAAGCTTCTTTTCCTTCCGGAATCCACAGTGGCTGCAGATGCTGCAGGTTTCCCCGGCCCATCACCCACGGAAGAACGATCAAGGCGGCCAGAAACGACACTTTGGTCACTGTCGCAATGCTCTGAACCCCTGCTCCGATGCGAGTGCTGAGCATATTGACAAATCCGAGGCCGAGAATGATGCCGATCGCAAGTCCCGTCTGCCCCAGCGGAGACAGCGGACATAACTCGTTAAAGTATACGACGGTCGCGCAGGCCAGAGCGCCGACGGAGGCCGTCCGCATCACCCAGAACTCTGTCCAGCCCCAAAGAAATGCAGGCAGACGACCGTAGGCTTCTCGAATGTACAGATACGGGCCACCCGCGTGCGGAAACATTGCGCCAAGTTCCGCGAGCGCCAGCGACCCGCAGAGCGTAATGACGCCCACAAATGCCCATGTGCCGATGATCGCCCCGAATCCGTAGACGCCCAGAGCCGTATCGACCTTGCTGACTTTCAGGAAGATTCCCGAACCGATAATCGAACCGACCACAATCATTGTCGCATCAAACAGTCCCAGAACCTGTGGCAGGCGATCGTGATCAGGAAGGCTGCTGTCCTGAGGTTCCTCATTGGTGACGGAGGTATCCGTTGCTGCCTGTGGCGTCGATTCGATCATGCCGAGTTCCCCGTGATCACCTGAATCCTCGTTGGCCTCGACAAAGATCCCTCTGATCTCCTCAGCGTCTCTGAAGGGCGATGGGTGGCTCGGACCTTTCCGTCGATGAAATCCGGAGTGTAGCGTGTCGCGCAGATCTTGTCTTACCCGCTACAGATTTCTGCAGTCGCTCAGGACGCTCGCCAGTCAGGGCTGTGTTCGACAGCATCAGTCCGCGGATACAGCAGCGACTGTTCGCGGGCAGCGACACGTCAGCCGCTTTTCTGCAGGGATGTCAGCTGACGAATGCCGTCTTTTGCAAGGTCGAGCATCGAGTTCAGCGTTTTCTGTTCAAACGGTGCACCTTCGGCCGTTCCCTGGACTTCGATGAATTTACCGGATCCGGTCATCACCACATTCATGTCGACTTCGGCAGAACTGTCTTCCACATAATCCAGATCAATCACAGGCAGGCCATTTACGACACCAACGGAGATCGCAGCAACTGTGTCGAGCAGAATCGGACGATCACTTTGAATCTGTTTTACGGCCTCTGCGAGGGCCATAAAGCCACCGGTGATGCTGGCCGTTCGAGTGCCGCCGTCTGCCTGAAGAACATCACAGTCAATGGTCAGCGTGTTCTCACCAAGAGCCACAAAATCCACGACCGCGCGGAGGCTTCGTCCAATCAACCGCTGAATCTCTGTGGTTCGACCATCAACTTTGCTGCGATCACGCTGCTTCCGCGGTGTCGTACTTCCGGGCAGCATATTATATTCGGCAGTCACCCAACCCAGTGGAGGTGCACCTTCGATTCTGGACTTCCTCCATGGCGGCAAAGTACGCTCCAGACTGGCTGTGCAAAGGACCATCGTCGACCCGGCCTCGAACAGGACGCTGGCGATCGATGTCTTCGTAAAACCTCGCTGAACGCGAATGGGGCGAAGCTGATTCGCTTCTCGACCGTCATGACGACTCATGAATGTGACTCCGCATCGCTAAGAATGAGCTTGATCTGATGGCTGGCGACCTTGTCTCGTCGCACAGTGTAGCGACTTCCAAAGATGCCGCGATGAACAATCCGTCGCGGACATGGTTCGTTGTTGCTGGCTTAGAGAAAGCTCAGGACAAGTGCAGAAGGTCACCGGCGGCATCCGATGTGAACCGACGTTACGCCACAAGGATGAAAAAGCACGGGGCCGATCCTTCGTGGAATCAGCCCCGTGAGTCTTATGGTCGCTGATTGCCGGAAGGAAACCTGCCGCCAGTCAGCCTGACCTGTTGATCATCAGCTCAGGTCCAGGGTTCCCTTGCTGTCGCCGAAGCGATCCATTCTGGCTCCCATTCGTTCCGCCATGGCAAGGAAGAGGTTGTTGAGCGGTGTTTCATTCGGATGCACGACGTGACGCCCTGTGGTGATCGTGCCGCCACCGCGGCCCGCAAGGATGATCGGCAGGTCGTCATGGTTGTGGCGGTTGCCATCGGAAATCGCGCTGCCATAAAGAATCATGCTGTTGTCCAGCAGATTGGAGTCCCCTTCCTTTGTGCTCTTCAGCTTGCCGAGGAAATACGCGAATCGCTCCATCAGGTAGCGGTCGATCAGAGCAATCTTATCAATCTTTTCCTTGTCGTTCTGGTGATGCGACAGTTCGTGATGTCCATCCTTGACGCCAACTTCCGGATACGTACGGTTGCTGCCGGCATCGGCGACCATCAGTGTCGCAACACGTGTAGAGTCGGTCTGAAATGCGAGGACAAGAATGTCGTACATCAGATCCATGTGGGCCGCGAGTTCCGCCGGAACGTTTTCCGGAAGATTCAATTCCGGTACTTCCCTGGGGCCTTCCGCAGCACGGGCAATTCGCTGCTCAATCTCACGCACGCTTGAAAAGTATTCGTCCAGCTTCTGCCGGTCGGCACCGCTGAGGGCTGGCTGAATGCGTCTGGCATCTTCCGAAACAAAGTCCAGAATACTTTTTCGGTTTCGCTGGCGACGCTCCTGATCGGCCGCAGTCTTTGGATTGCCGAAGAGTCGCTCAAAGGCCGCGCGAGGGTTGACTTCCCTGGCACTCGGCGTCGTTGGAGTCTTCCACGAGATATTTGACGAGTACGCGCAGCTGTAACCGGAATCGCAACTTCCGGCGTTTCGACCGCGGTCGATTCCCAACTCAATCGACGGCAGCCGGGTCTGAGTGCCGATTCGCTCGGCAACGGCCTGGTCGATTGACTGGCCCACGCTGATGTCCGCGCCGGAGGTCTTTCGTGGCTGAGCCCCGGTCAGGTAGGCGCTGGCATTTCGGGCGTGGTCGCCGGCACCGTCGCCATTGGCCCGTGCGTGATGCTGAGTCAGTCCGGTGAAGATCGTCAGATCACTTCGCAATTGAGACAGCGGCTCCATCGTAGGACCCAGCTGATAATCTTTCCCCTCGCCAACAGGTCTCCAGCGATCCATGATCGCACCGTTGGCAAAGAACAGGCAGGCCATCCGCACTGGTACAGTTCCTGACGGATTTGCTCCAAACGCTCTGAGCGGCGTCATGGCTTCAAGGACAGGTAGCGCGAGTCCGGTACCAATGCCCCGCAAAACGGTTCGTCGATGAAGAATGCGTCGAGTCATGACGGTCACCTTTGTGTTCGAAGAAATTGTTGCGGAGGGATGACTGAAGCCTGCCTGCGTCCTTCAGAAAGGATGACCACGGACAGGTCAGTCTGAACCCGGTCATCCATGGCTTCCGATTCGATCGCAGCACGTCAGGGCTTCGGAGGGATCTCAAATTCTCGTTTGCTGCTTCGTCTGAGGAAAGGATCGGATGTCACGATTCCTTCGACAAGAGCAGAAAATCGATTCCCCCGTTCTTTCATCGTCTTTAAGACCTGATCAACGGCACACTTGTCATAATATTCGAGACCGCGTCCGAGGGCATAAACCATCAATCGCTCTGTGAATGTCCGCGAAAACTGGTCTTTTCTCTCTCGAAGAATCGAGATCAACTGCTGCGGACCAACAAATGACTGCCCCGATGGCAAATCTCCGGACGCATCGACCGGCTTTCCTCCGTCCTGCTCGCGATACCGGCCGATGGCATCGAAATTTTCGAATCCCATTCCCAGCGGATCCATCGTTTTGTGGCAGGATGCACAACCTGGATCTTTGCGGTGTAGTTCCAGACGTTCCCGCAGGCTCAGTCCACTCACGTCTTTCGTTGATTCCTCCAGCGCGGGAACCCCGGGAGGAGCAGGCGGTGGAGCCTCACCAAGGATGTTCTCGAGGATCCACTTCCCTCGCTTTACCGGACTGGTTCGTCCGGGATTGGATGTCAGCGTCAGAATACTGGCATGCGTCAGTACACCGGAGCGAGGTGATCCCTGCAGCGACACCCGAACAAATTCGTCACCACTGACGCCATCAATCCCATAATGCTTTGCAAGCCGACCGTTGACAAAGGTGAAGTCTGCCGAAAGAAAGTCTTCGATGCTGCGGTCCTCATGCACAATCGAGTTGAACAGGAGCACCGTTTCCCGACTCATTGCCGCACGAAGCGGATCGTCGAATTCTCCGAAGATATCCGGGTTGGGGCGAACATCCGTCAGGTTGCGGAGGTTCAGCCACTGCGTTGCAAAATTCTGCGACAGAGCTTCCGCCTTCGGGTCTTTCAACATGCGTTCAATCTGTGTTCGAAGGACCGTGGGATCCAGAAGCTTTTGGCTCTCTGCCAGTTGCAGCAGTTCGTCGTCCGGCATACTGCTCCACAGGAAATATGACAATCGCGACGCCACTTCGTAGTCGTTCAGTGCACGCTCCGCAGTTCCGACTTCCGGGTCTGCTTCTTTTCGATACAGAAAATCGGGCGACACAAGAATGGCCTGAAGCGCGACAAACAGACCATAGTCGAACGTCTCCTGATGTTCCGAAACCGTGCGGTCGACCAGAGAAGCAAACCGGCTGACTTCCGCATCGGTCACAGGCCGCCGGAACGCGCGATAGAGAATCGGTCGAAGGACAGTCGAGGCTGCTGCGGAAACAGACACTGAGCCCCCGGGTCGAGCCGTCACGAATCGACGGTGAGTTTCATGATATCGGGGTTCGAGTCCGCCTTCCGGGCCGATCACTTCGATGGCTCGAATGAACAGATTGCGGTCACGTTTGCGCTCCGGCGCTTTTTCGTCATAGAAGTCATTTGTGAACGCCGCAGCAATCTGATGCTTACCCGCCTTGAGTTTTATTTTGTCGTCATACCATGCCGGTTCCCTGCGACGTGCCGTCACACGGTACTCACGAATCTCCTTCCCGTCGATGCCGTAGGCCATCTTTGCATCTTCATTGCCTCCCTGAGTCTGGAATGCTTCAATCCGAACTTCATATCGGCCATCGACAGGTACTTCGACTTCCACCATCACAGCACCATGAGATGCGAGGACATAAAAGCCTTCGCCATCCACACTGTTCTGCTGCGGTGATCCCTTGAACTGTGCTGCCTCAATTCGCTGCGTTTCACCTTTACTGAAGTCTCGAGTGTCTATGATCTGGCTGGCAACTTCTTCAGCAGCGTCAAGATACTTTTCCATCAAGAGCGGCGGGACACTCAGCACGTCCCCGATGTTGTCGAATCCTTCGCCCACATCATCCTGGGGAAACTTGTCAGCAGGTCTGATGTTCAGGCCGAACAGATCCCGAATCGTGTTGTTGTACTCTGCACGATTGAGTCGATGCAGTGTCGGGCATCCGGCATATCGAGCGGTGGTGCAGTCAAAGTTGAACAGCTCGTTGTAAAGAAACTCCGACATCTCCTTACGGACCGCTTCATCAGGTTTCGGATCGTAGTCCGCTGGTGGCATCGCCCCGGCGTTGATCATCCGATAGACCCGCTCCCACTTTTTCCGTTCCTTCAGCAACTGGTCAGCAGATGTCAGTTGATGAACGGAAATGCCACCCTCCTGAGTGTCTGCATTGTGGCACTCGGAACAATGCTTTCGGAGAAACGGAATCAACTTTTGTTCAATGGTTGCCGCTCGCTGCTGATCTTCTGCAAAATCCGACTTTCCCTGTGTGGATGTTAATTGCGGCGCACCAAGCTGAGCCGCGCCGGCTCGGTCGTCTTTGCTGGAGACGGCTGATGCTGGCAATGGCGACCGGAAAGAGTTGCCTGACGCTTCAGCCGGGGCAGAAGTTAAATTTCGATCTGCAGGAGCAGACTCTCCTGAGACTCCTTCCTCAGACGATGCCGACTGCTCTGCGGAATTAGAGTTCTGTGCCGGTGAAGTCAATGCAACGGCACCTTGCTGACCCGATGTGCCTGAGGACTGGAGCCAGAAGTAAACGCCACCAGTGCCAACGCCGCCGATCAG
>JBKDRW010000626.1:0-3168 GCA_046341255.1 Planctomycetota bacterium | reverse complement strand
GCGCTGGAAGAACTCGTGGAACAGTTTGATCACCGCTCGGCGAGAAGCTGACCGGACTCATTTGTGAACTCCGCGCTGGTCTTTGGCTGAAGTTATCTGAAGACAGCTTTTTGTGCATGGCGCAGACCGAATCACGCGGAATGTGAGTGGTTGCGGACATGTGTTTGAACCGGCTGATGTTGTTCGTTCGCAGTGGCTCATGATGAGCTGTCTGCTTCGCAGGGAATGTGATCATGAGACGCCACGATCTCACAAACATGCGAACTCGCTCCATCGATGCGATCACAGCGATGCGGATTCGCCAGTATGAACAATTGACAGGTGAGCCTGTCATGCTGCCCGTTCCGATTGAAAAAATCTGCGAGCGCATTCTTGGGCTGGATTTTGACTGGATTGAAATCGAGGAGCAGCCGGGTGAACAGATTCTGGCCGGGCTGATTCCCGAAGAGAGGCGAATTGTTCTGAATGCGAAGCATCTGGACCTGTTTCAGAAGAAACCGGGTCTGGAGCGAAGCACAATCGGCCACGAGGCGGGCCACTGGGATATTGATATTGATCGGACAAGCCTGCACCATCCTCGCTTACCGGGCTTCGAGATGGCGACAAGCGTTGTTCGAAGGCAGGCGATGGATCGGAATGTGCTTGTGGAAGTGCTCAATCGCGCGGCATACGACGAGCGATACTTTGAACTGTACCGTGAGTTGACAGCGGGACAGGATTCCCCGGAAGTTCGAAGTGCTGTTGATCGCTATCAGTCATCATTGCTGATGCCGGACTGGCTCATGAAAGCTGCTGCAAAGGAACTGGATCTGACCAGCTGGCCGACTCTTTATGACTTGGCAGACAGAGCTCAAGTGACGATTTCCAATCTGGCTGTTCGCCTGCAACGACTGGGTTTGGTCTACATCCCGGAAGGAACAAAGGACTTGTATCCAAGCAGGGATGCGTTCGTTGGTCAGCGACATCTGTTTTTGTAGCCGTCGTGATTCCGGAAGTTACCGGAAGCAGCTGATCCGACGGTATGTCTGGCTTCAGACGACCGCGAGACCTGCTACGGACAACCACTCGCAAAGAATGCGAAAGGTGCCCCGCGCAGCAGTCAGCGTTATTCGTTGTGAACTCGTGAGTTTTTTTACCCGTCATGTTGACATATGCTGTCAACATGAGTGCCTTCTGAATGGAGTCTTCATCATGCTTGTTCTGTCTCGCAAACCTCAGCAACAGATTGTGATCCCAGGTCTGAACATTCGAATCACCATTCTCGGCATCGGTACCAACCGGGTTCATCTTGGTATCGAGGCGCCAGATGATGTTCAGATTACCCGGCCGGAAATCACGAAAAACAGGCCGGCGGCTCTCCTCGAAGATGCGTCGGGATTACCGGGGCTGACCATTCAGCGACTGTGATGTTTCGGATCATTCAGTAGTGCGGCGGTTTCTCGATATGAGGATCTCGTCGCTCAACCGGCTCATCTGCACCGGCAAGTTCATGCTCGATTCGCTGAAAGCGAAGTTCAAACTCCTGAAGTCTCCGGAAGTGGATCAGAAGGGATGTGTTCAGGCTTTCGATATCCTGTTGCACATGCGCCAGCGCGATCTCAATCCGTTCCAGTCGGTCTTCGGCGGTATGGCCATCGGAGTTGTTGTCAGACATCTTCGCGTTTCAGCGTGAAATGAACACCTGAGTGATGACTCAGCGAACCGGGCGCAGAACGCCTCCGTCAGTAATACAGGCCGCCAAAGAGTCTCACCGCGGCATAGTATCTGAAAGCTCGCAACCGACACAGGCACGGATTTCTTGAAGATTGACAGTCGTTTTTCATGCTTTGATAAAAGTGACGATCGCATTCCGCTCGCGGAATGCCTGCTGCGAGGCACGCATCGTGTCGCGCACAAGAAGGGCGAAAATCAGCTCCGAACGCCCCTTGGGCCAGCCAGCGGTTGCCGCCAAAAGAATTGCCGGGTCCACACGGGCGCCACGGAGCGCAACGTCCTGACTCGCCACCCTGAGACATGGAAGTGCTCACAATAAAGCATGCGACGAGCAACAATGATCGAACAGAAGCGTTTTTCAAGAGAAACTCCCCTTGTGGACAGAAATCTGGGGCGCGCAGCATGCCGGGGCACGTGAAACCGCGACAGGGACCACGGAAACAGGCTCGTGAAGCCGCATTTCGCGCGAGCCGTCATTAGTTTAGGGGCTATTTGGCGAATAGCTAGTCTGCTGGCTTTGGGTGATTTCCGGGAGCCCATTGATACGCGCGGCGTAGCAGGTTCCCGGATTCAAACGGCAATCCCGGAGATGCCAATTGAAGATCCCAGTCGACACTTCCGGTCGGGTATTTTCCCTGCTCGATTTCCTTCATTTCGATCCGCACCGCGCTGCTGCCGCGACCGGCTGCGTGGTTGACCACCACGCACAGCGCCGCGTAATCCAATTCCGCTTCGCGCGCCAGCACGGCCTCGGGCATGCCGGTCATGCCCACGAGATCGCCACCGTCGCGGGCAATGCGCTCGATCTCGGCGGCCGTCTCCAGCCGAGGCCCCTGCGTGCAGGCATAGACGCCGCCGTCGACCACCGCCTGCCCCGCCTGCCGCGAACCTTCCAGCAGCGCGGCGCGCAGGCGCGCAGCGTAGGGCTGCGTGAAGTCGA
Organism: Planctomycetota bacterium; assembly: GCA_046341255.1. Lineage (GTDB taxonomy): Bacteria > Planctomycetota > Planctomycetia > Planctomycetales > Planctomycetaceae > SXXK01. Next base: position 515 of record JBKDRW010000626.1, on the reverse strand, counting down.
CGTGCACCACCTGCCCGCCCGCTCCCGAGAAAAAGGTCGACGCCCGGCTGTGCGTGTAATCGATGATCTGGTCGGGCACCGCCAGTACCCCGGGGCCGAGGTCAGCACGCACGCCGCCCACCGTCGCCACGGCGAACACGCCTGCGACCCCCAGTTCCTTCAACGCCCACATGTTGGCGCGATAGTTGATCTCGTGCGGCGCGATCGTGTGTCCATAGCCGTGCCTCGCAAGAAAGACGACCTCGCAGCCGCCCAGCTCGCCGATCGTGACCGCGCCCGACGGCTCGCCATACGGGGTGCGAACGACCTGCCTGCGCACGTTGGACAGCGCCGAGAGCTTTGCCAGGCCGCTGCCGCCAATGATTGCGTACATGTTTTTCCCTTTAAGGCCGCTGCCTGGTCCGCCGGCGCGGGTCAGGCCGGTTCTGCGCCAAGCAGTTGCCGCAGCGCCTGTTCGTCGATGATCTGAACGCCGAGCGCGGCCGCCTTGTCGAGCTTGCTGCCCGCCTCCGCGC
>JBKDRW010000625.1:0-2860 GCA_046341255.1 Planctomycetota bacterium | reverse complement strand
GCATTGCTCTGTTACTGTCTCGACCGACGTGGACAAAGCCATTGCTGGCTGAAATCAGTCAGGGACGAGTTGCGGCGACGGAACTGGATCTGCCTCAGCAGCAGGCACTGCTCGATCACTCCGATGAAACGATCCGAGCGGCAGCGGCGATCAGCTTTCAGCGAAGAACTTCCGCGGCGCGGCAGGAGATTCTCTCCCGTTACACTGCGGCCCTTAGTGATCAGGGCGACCCCGCAGGCGGACGCAGGATTTATCAGAAGCACTGCTCGGTTTGCCATCGCATTCAGGACGCGGGTCAAAATGTGGGACCGGAGATTCAGACTTATGGTTCGAAGCCACCTTCTTCGCTGCTGGTGGCAACGCTTGATCCGAACCAGGCGGTCGATCCTCGGTATCAGTCGTTCGTTGCTGTCCGGAAAGATGGCCGTTCCGTGACGGGCATGATCGCTGAAGAAGCATCCGCGAGTCTCACCCTGCTGGCGTCCGAGGGCAAACGAGAGGTGATCCCGCGGACGGAGATTGATGAAATTCGCGGCACCGGAAAATCGTTGATGCCGGAGGGATTCGAACAGCAGCTTTCGCCACAGGATCTGAACGATCTGATCGCGTGGTTTCGCACTTTGCGTCAGCCACCAAAGTCACTGGAGGGCAATCGACCGGCACTGGTCAGGATTCCATCCGAGGGCAATGCAGCGCTGCAGGCGTCTCAGTCAGAAATCTATGGAGGAGACATTACCTTTGAACTCCCATTTCAGAATATCGGTTTCTGGCATGGAGCAGATGATCAGATTCGCTGGCAGGTCCGGGCCGAGAAGTCCCGCATGATGGATGTCTGGGCGGAATGGGCGTGCGCTGAAGATGCTCAAGGGAATGGTTATGTTCTGGAGGGCTTCGAACCTGTGCTGCGCGGGGCTGTGGGAGGTACAGGTGGCTGGCACGAGTATAAGCTTGTGCCGCTTGGGCAAGTCACGATTCGTGAAGGAGACTCTGAAGTCATCCTGCGTCCCTCTGCTGCGCCGAGGTCTGCTCTGGTTGATCTGCGAGCCGTTCATCTGGTTGCTCCCGGTGGTGTACCGCTTGCCAGAGGCAACGCTCAGAGGTCGAGGAACGAGAATGTCACCGGGAAGTCACTTGAAGACATCGTCGCGTTCCTGCTGAATGACTCAATGCCTGCTGCTGATCGCGATGTGATGATGTCCGCGTCGCTCAACCACGCGTCTGAGCTGATTTCTCTGATGACGTCCGGATTGCAGGGAGATCCGGGAGGGGAGGAGGAGTATCGTCGAATTCCCTGGATCTGGCGGGTTGCCATTGCCGTTGGAAAAAGCCGTGATGACGCAAAGATCCGGAGCGTGCTCAGAGTTTCATTGCCCGGACCTGATGCCGCACTGAGTCACTGGCAGGCGGTCGTTATCGGCGGAGGGCTGATCAATGGAATCACTTTGGCAGGCCGGTGGCCGGACGAAGTGATGGGCCGCATCGTGGATACCGATCCAGACCTGAAACACGCGTGGCAGCGTGTGCTGAAATTATCGACAACGATGGTTGACGATGAGTCCGTGCCGAGGGGCACACGCTATGACGCACTGCGCATGATCGCATTGCGTGACTGGACGCAGATCAAACCGGTTTTTCAGAAGTATCTCGAGAAGGGCATTGATGAGGAACTTCAGATGGGTGCAGTCAGTGGAGTGTGTGATGCTCGACATGATTCTGAAGTCGTCGATCTGCTGACCGCGTCGTTTGGCTGTTTGTCTGAAAGCAACATGAAACTTGCCGTGGAGGGCCTGATGCGGAACCCTGAAAGAATCCGCCGCCTGAAGGAATTGAATTCCGTCGGAAAACTCTCGCAGACACTTCTCGATCATCCAGCGTTGAAGGATGTCCTTGCCAGATAATTTTCGACCGGGAGAAGTCAGGTGGCGTGCTGAGTCTCGCCTGTTCAAAGGCTCGGCTCACGTGAAGACACGATCCACGGACAGGGACCTCCTTGTGATGAATTTGCCGCTGGCCAGGTCTGTCACGCGGCCGCGTGGAGCGAAATCTGACGTCTGCGGATCGACGAAACACTGCGGAGACAATGGGAATTCAGCAGGATTTGCGAGATGTCCAGATCGGAAATGGTCAAGGAACACCTTTTTCCTTGCCGATTTCCAGCGGCGGGTTTAAACTTCCGCGCTTCGTTTTCCGGCCGCCGGCTGGAATTTTCCTGCAGTTGCGGATGCGACTGCTCTCCGGTTCGGACAACACGCCCGTGTACTTGACACTGGCGGACCGTACCTCAACAGGTTCACTCCAATGAAAAAAGACATTCACCCGAACTATCGTGCCGTTGTGTTTCAGGATACATCGACGGGGACTCGATTCCTGATGAACTCGACCATTCGCACAAAAGAAACCACCAAGTGGGATGATGGCAAAGAGTATCCGCTGTTCAAGGTGGAGATCAGCTCGGCGTCACATCCGTTTTACACGGGCAAGATGAAGTTCGTCGACTCTGCCGGACGTGTTGAAAAATTCCAGAAGAAGTACAAGTGGGGCAAGAAGGAAGAAGCGGCTCAGTAGCCACTGCAATCTGACAATCCGAACAGGGCGTGCGCATTCAGTTGTGCACGTCCTTTTCTTTTGCTGACGGAATTGTCATTTTCCGGCGCCATTCCCGACCTCCCCACTTCAGAAATCCGGCGTACCGGATTGCCGAGGCTTAACATGTTCCCCGTTCTGGAACGACAACTGGCTCGCTACGAAGAACTTGAAAAACAGTTGCAGGATCCCGACGTGCTCAGCAACGTTCAGAGGATGCTGGAGATTCAGAAAGAGATGGGGGCTCTTAACCGAATCGCCTCGGCCGTTCGCAGAT
>JBKDRW010000624.1:0-2503 GCA_046341255.1 Planctomycetota bacterium | reverse complement strand
CAGTCAGGGCGAGATCGTTCAATTGAATTGTCGAGTCCGATGACGCGACGAACCGGACGGTGGAAGCGCCCACGTCTTCGTTGCCCTGATTGACGACCGAATACTTGATCGTTACCTCCTGCCCCCAGCGACGCGGCGGAGAGGCCTGATTGGCGCCCGGGTCATTCTCAATGCGGAAACCGGCTCCCATCAGGTTCAGGCGAGGTTTGTTGTTGTCCGTGGCGGAGAAGTCATTGCCGCAGTACATCCCCCAGCCGACTTCGACCGACTCTTCCGGCCTTGCTCCAATCTGCTCACGAGAGACTGTGCCGATAATTTCATATCGCCACGGCGTTGCTCGGTTAGCCCCTCGGTCTTCGACACGCACGGTTGACGTTCCAGTCGCGTTCGGAGAAAAGCTGCGAACGAAAATTGGATTTTCTGCGTTAGACGTGCCGCCGCGAAATGGCACGTCACGGTAAACTGTGCCTGTCGTGGTTCTTTGTCCGTTCTCAGTCGTGCGATCTCGGACGGAGATGCCCACAAGGCGACCACCGCCCGTCTTATACGAACCACCAATATTGACGTAAACATCGCCGCCATTTGACAGTGGGTTGTAATTCGTCCGGATTCGATAGGTGAAGGCACCGCCTTCCTGAGCCAGGTCCACGCCAAAGACAGAATAGCTGCCACCCCCTGTTGCTTCACTGCCGCTGTCATCACTTGGAAACGCTTCAGCGAACACCTTCACAGCCACTGGAGAACTGAAAACAGGCCCTGCAGAACTCTCCATCCGTGCGGAGAGGAAATAATCGCCACTTGCAACGCCTGCCGGAAGACGTACGAGAGCGCGATCACCAGGACCATCGGGGTCTTCAACAAGCCCGGTCGCAAGTACCGTTTGCCCGATGCCATTCCGAGGATCGTTGTCAGCATCAATGATGATGGAAATTGTGCTGCTGCCTTGCCGGTCGGCATCGGTCCACGTCACCGGGAATTCTGAATTCCGGCCGAGGAAACTGCCTGCTGATGTCAGAAGCTGTACTGACGGCAGCACATTCACGGAAAGAACCAGATCATTGTTCCCGCGAGTAGTCTCGAACTGTTGACCATCGGCATTTGACCGAACGATCAGGAATGCAGCACCGGAGTGCTCCGTTGACGGCAGAGTGACAGATCGCGTCTGAGTGTACGTTCCATTGACACCAATTGCGGCGGAGTCGATCGCGACTGTGGCAAGTCGCTGGTCAGTTCCGTCAAGGGTGTTGTCGAGGGAGAAAAAAACTTCATCGGCCCAGTCCCCGCCTGTGTGTGCCACTGTGGCCCCCGGGCCAGCATTGCGGAACGTCCACGACACATCAGAGGGCGTTCCGGGTACCACAACCGTGGAATTGGCAACGGATCCGCTCACGGGCTGAAAGTCAACCGGTGCTGCGCCCACGACGATGCTGCTTTCGATGGCTGGGCCTTCGGCCATTCCATCGCTCGCGGCAATCTGAAAGCGGTCGACACCGGCAAACGTCCGATCCGGCGTGTAAACCAAATTGAGTGGGCCGGTCCCCGGTGTGAGAGTCCCATGTTGAGGCGGCTGAACGATTCGCAGTGACAACGGGACGTCGGCTCCATCAGCGTCTCGAGCCACAAAATCAATCGGCAGTGCGTTCAGTTGTGAGGTGCTTCCGCGGAATCGATCGACGATCGGAGGCGTATTTGTTACGGTGAACTCGCTGACAAACTGTCCGCCGCCTGTGCCGTTTCCGCTCGGAAACTGTCCCGTGAACTCTCCGTCCAGTCGATTGCCGTCGGGGTCAACAAGAGCATCCGTTGCCACCAGTCTGTAAACATCCCGAGGCAGCATCGTGCTTGTCGTCAGTTTCATCGTTCGTGTGCCAGCGTTCCAGTTGCTGAATACCAGCGGAATACGATTTTCATTGCCGTTATCAAACCGTCCGTCTCCACCGGCAGCAGTGAGTTGGAAGAGTGGCCCCCAGTGAGTTCCTTCGTCGATGATGGATTCGAACTGAAATTCGATGACGGAAACTCCTGTCGCAACGGAAGCCTGCGGAGCCGGAACCACTCCTGTAATCCTTGGTGCAGACTTGGTCGAAAACAGAAAAGAGAGATTGTCACGACTTTCCCCAGAAGTGACGTTTACTGCGATCCTTCCACCAGAAGGCAGGATCGGCTGACGGTTGTCCGCCGAAACCGCTCGGATCACATGATTGCCTGCCGTTATCTGACTAAAGGAATACGAACCTTCAGAGTTCGTCATTGTGGAGCGTTCGATTGCATCAAGAATACCATTGTCATTCGCGTCCAGAAAAACAGTGACGCTGGAAAGTCTGACATCGCCTGTGTCTGACCGGCTGTTTCTGTTCGTGTCTTCGACCACTCGTCCACTGAGTGACGTCACTGGGCTGCGACCGAAATCCTGCCCGCCAACAATGGCGTTTGTACCAGTCACCGTCACAGTTCGAGCCGCAGTTGCAGGTGCCGTCTGCACAAAACCAACTGGAAGCTGTTG
>JBKDRW010000623.1:0-2690 GCA_046341255.1 Planctomycetota bacterium | reverse complement strand
GCCCGGGGACGCTCGATGCCAACATGAAGCGACGCAGCATTTATTTCTTCATCAAACGGAGTCAATTGATTTCGATGATGATGCTCTTTGATTGGCCAGAGCATCTGGTCAGCATCGGTCAGCGGCAATCAACCACCATCGCGCCGCAGGCTCTTGCGCTCATGAACCACCCGCTGTCGCGATCAGCGGCCGAGTCGATCGCGGATTCATTTCCGACTCCGGTTGAACCACAACAACTCGATTCGATCTTCCTGCGGATTCTGTCACGCAGGCCCACCGAGTCGGAACGTGAGGCAGCATTTCGATTCATCTCCAGTGCCGAACAGATGCGCCGTGAACAATCGTCGGCTTCACCTGAGAAAATGGCGATCGCCGATTTCTGTCAAATTCTTCTCTGCTCGAATGAGTTTATCTATGTCGACTGATAAAACGGCGACTCATGATGTGTCCGGCTTTCCGGCGAGGCGACGGTGGCTGCAGCATGCGGGCTGCGGTTTCGGCTGGCTCGGTCTCAGCACCCTTCTCTCAGAGAGCGGGCTGACAACCCGCGTTTTTGCCGATGGCCTGGGCGATCGATCGCAGAGTCCGCTCTCGCCGCGCGAGCCCAATTTTCCTGCAACAGCGAAGCGAGTGGTCTGGATCTTTGTCAATGGCGGTCCCAGCCACGTTGACACATGGGATTACAAACCAGGCCTTGTTCAGGCTGACGGTAAATCGATCAGGGAATTTGATGCTTCGTTTTCCGATACAACCGGATTTTTTCGCAATGCCGTCGGAAACCTGATGAAGTCTCCGTTTGAGTTCACGCCCCGGGGGCAATGCGGCAAGATGGGGTCATCGATTTTTCCGCATCTGGGCGAACCTGTCGACAAAATGGCATTCATCCATTCGGGCTATACCGAATCGAATAATCATTCTCCCGCGCTGTTTGCGATGAATACGGGAATGCCCCGAATGGGGTTTCCCTGCGTTGGATCATGGGTCGCATATGGATTAGGCAGTGAAAGCCAGGACCTTCCGGCGTTCGTCGTCATGAGCGATCCGAAGGGAAGAGGGCTTCCGAAAGGCCATGCGGCGAATTGGTCGGCGGGCTTCCTTCCCGGAGTCTATCAAGGGACCTACCTGAAGCCGACAGGTGATGCGATCGAAAACCTCAGGTTGCCCGGGAATGTCACTGCAACTCTCCAACGACAGCAACTGGACGCGCTTGCTCAGTTCAATCGCATGCACCTTGAGACACATGCGGGCGAGAATGAACTGGCGGCTCGTATCGAGAGCTTTGAACTCGCGTTTCGCATGCAAAGCCGTGCCCCGGAAACGCTTGATCTGGCAGAGGAACCAGAATCGATCCATGCGTTGTATGGAGTCGGCGATCCCAAATGCGATCATTTCGCACGGCAATGCCTGATGACGCGTCGATTCCTCGAACGCGGTGTGCGGTTTGTGCAGATCTATTCGGGAGGCATGGAAAACGAACGCTCATGGGATGGCCACGTCGACATTGCGGGCAACCATCAGCAGTTCGCAGATGAGACTGATCGCCCTGTCGCGGGATTGCTGGCCGACCTCGAACAACGAGGGATGCTGAAGGATACGCTGGTGATCTGGTGCGGTGAATTCGGACGACTGCCGGTCGCTCAGCTGGGTGGCAAGCCGGGGCGAGACCACAACCCGCACTGCTTTACGGCATGGATGGCAGGCGGTGGGGTTCGGGGCGGGACCACCTATGGTGAATCGGACGAAATCGGATACAAGGCCGCCGTTGACCGTGTGCATCTGAACGATCTTCATGCCACGATCCTGCATCTGCTGGGGCTGGATCACACGAAATTGACCTATCCTTACAACGGTCGGAATTTCCGATTGACCGATGTCTCCGGTGAGGTGCTCGAGAAGATCATCGCGTAAGGCCGGTAAAAATATGAGTCTGAGCAGATCCGAAGAGACCAGACGAACAATTTGATGGTCGGTCCGATTTGATTGTTGTTGGGCAGACTGACACGCTGCGAAGGTCAAAGAGCGACTCACCGTACGACGAGACATTTCCGGCCCTCTCTTTTGGATATCTCGATGGTACGGCTTTACCTCGCTCTGGTCGGTTTGACAGTAGTGAATGACGAACCGAATGACATCTCAGTCCGACTTTCCGGGAGCGAGGTGTCAAAATCCTGGCGGCACTGATTTCGCGCGTGCACCATCTGCATTTATCAGAAACATGTCCTCGAAATGAATGAGATCGAACATGGCGAACCCGGGGTCTGGAAGTTGATAGATTGCGCTGATCGGACCAAAAATCAAAAGCATGCCGATTCTGAGCGTTGTCGCGCAGCCAGCCGCCACAGTGTGCCTCTGCGGCACACCATGCCTCGCGAATTGCCAGACATTGAAGCCAGATTCACAGCTTTTCATTTCAGGATTGCGCCATCGCAGCGGGACGTGAAACACGGCACATGTTTTGCTTTTGATGAAAACATGATGATTGAAGATCAGGAGTAGTGCTCGCGCATTGCATTGGAAGAGATCAATGAATAAGAGCTTTTTCAGTCCGCTGCTTTTTCTTTGCGCGTCAATATTCACCACGGCCCCGATTTCCGCGGATGTGATTTTCTATTCGCCGGATTTTGCAAAGGCCACAGACGAAAGTCCTCTGCATAAAGCCATAAACACGATCGATCGGAGCGGTATTGCAT
>JBKDRW010000622.1:0-8954 GCA_046341255.1 Planctomycetota bacterium | reverse complement strand
GTTTCCGGAAGATGAGGCCACCACGATTCTGCGAGAAATACAACAGCTTCGCATTTCACCGGTGCCCGCAGATCTGACGCAAGCCAAAGCCGCCCGCCGCGAACGGAATGAACAGGTGGTTGAAAAAGCGACTCAGGTTCTGCGGCTACTCAAGGATGATGAAAAGCGGGCCGCTCAGTTTCATCTGGCGATTGGTCAGTTGCTCGAAGCGAGATTCCAGATGGCTCTGGCCGGGACTCAGGAAGATGTTGACCTTTTGTACTCAGATGTGCAGGCGCTCAATGATCGGGATCCCAAATCAGTGGCCGCTGCGGAAGGTGTTTATTACATCGCAAAGTTTGCTCACACTCAGGCTGGCATGCATGGTCGAAACAATCCCGAGTGGTTCTCAACGCTGTCACGCTGGGCCCGTGAATTCGCAGATCGCTTTCCTGATCAGCAGAAGCGATCCGTCAGCCTGCTGTTTGGCGCAGCGCGAAGTTGTGAGTTGCAGGCCCAGTTGACGAAAGATGCCGATCTATCAAAACGGCTGATGACAGAGGCGACCCTGTGCTATACCTCGCTGGCAGAGAAGTATCCGACAACTGAGCAAGGGCAGGAGGCGACTGCTTCGCTGCGACGAAACACACTTGTCGGTCAAAAGCTGACTCAGTTTTCCGGGCCGACCGCTGATGGTGGCATGGTGACCGCCGATGACTTTCCGGGAAAACCAACTCTGATCTACTTCTGGGACTCGGAGAGTGAAGAATTCACCAAAGACTTGTTGCCTTTGCTTGAAAAGCTTCGAAAGCAACTCCCTGCCGAACGACTGAGAATGGTTGGAGTGGCACTGGATGAAGACGAGTCACTGATGAACTCATTTATGGAAAAACACAACGTTCCTGGACAGCAGATTTTCTTCGCCAATCCCGAGCAGCGATCGTGGAACAGTCCCCTGATTCGATTCTGGGGAATCGCTCGAACACCGTCCATCTGGCTTGTCGATTCTGAAGGTAAGGTGACAAGTACAACCGTCGAAGTTGAGGGTGTGGTGGATGAGCTGAAAAAGATCGTCAGGTAAGTTGGCGGGTTCAACCGGAAGGTTGTTTCGAGGCGGTCCGTATGGCCTATCCGTTTTTTGATTCTCTTGGCACGAATACCGTTCAACGCAGAACGAATTTGGTTGTATGACACCACGAGAAGCCGCACGGTCACATGGATTGACTGGTCGATCGAGTCTAAACGGAATTCAGCGTCTTTGGACGGTGTCGATTGGAACCGCTGAGAAGAACTTGTCGATCGATGGTTAAGGCGGGAACATCACAGAGAAAACAGCATCTGCGTTGACTTACCTTGAAGCAGTTATGGTCCCGGTCTGTTGTTGACCACACTCCTGCATCAACTCAAGAACTGATTGCACGCTTCATCTTGAATCCGTCGTTTTGACGACGATTGCGTCCGGCGCAATCCATTTCATTCAGAGCCAGAAAAGCTCTGCAGCCCCGGAAGAATGGCCGCGTACGAATGTTTCATGGTGACGACGGGAACTCGATTGGTCGGCAGCAAAACCGTTCTCGAGAGACCGCAACGAGGACGAATGTTGAATTCATGAGCCTGCGTCCGGGGTTGTTGGTAGCAGCTTTCTACGAGTTTGAGACTTGAATCTGTTGCCAAGCCTGATTCTGAATAAAGGCGACTCGAGATGGATGGGCTGGTTTCTGAATAAATGTTGTTTCGCCCGCACACTCAATGCGGGAGAATTCCCATGGAATTCGGGGAATAGCGAACCGGTGCTCTTAGAGAAAAATGTGTCGAACTCCGGGAAAATCATCGTAATTTCACGAACACCTGTACGACTGCAACGATCGAGAATCCTTGTAACCAAGGGGTCCTGAGGGATCTCTTGAGGGTTTGGTTCTGTAAGATACGCTTGTTAACCCTGATTGCTGACAACGCGAAAAACAAAAAAGGGGCACTTCTGTTGAGCCGATTGGCAACTCTGGGTGTTTGAGGTGCTGAGCGTTCGAAAACTTCTTGAATCTTGATAGGAGTTTACCAGAGACCCTTGGTGGTTTTGAGAATATTGCAGTGATACATGTATTTATGTATACATCTTTGGCATCCGGTTTGCTCAGCTTAACGCAGTCCTTGTGCGGGATCCCGTCGCAAAAGAAGGACGGAAATTGCGAGGGGGGCGCCGGTCCGAAGTGTTCAACCTGAAAATATGGAGGCATGCCACGGTGATGGCGGTCTCAGACGAATATGCCCTGTCAAACCCTTGTCGAGCGTGGATTGGGACGCGCGGGTGGGGTTCAGAATGAGAGAATTGGAATGTCAGGCACAGGCAAGAAAGTTTCCCTCACAAAACGTCAGAGGGAGATCTACGAGTTCCTGCGGGACAAGATCATCAACCGCGGTTACGGACCGACCGTCCGAGAAATAGGTGTTCAGTTTGATATTCGTTCTCCCAACGGAGTCATGTGCCATCTGAAGGCACTGGAACGCAAGGGGCTGATCTCTCGCGAACAGAATATGTCGCGAGCGATTCAGTTATCTGATTCTCCGCAGAACCGGCTGAGTGTGACTCTGATCGGCAGTGCGGCATCGGGAGGTCCCATCCAGCCTTCAGTTTCATCCGACGAGATGGTGTCGTTTTCCGGGATTTTTGAGGGTGGAGATATCGGCTGTTTGAAAGTTGAGGGCAATGCGTTTGCGGCACTGAACATCATCAGCGGCGATTATCTGATTATCAACAGAGAAATGGTGCCGCAGCCTGGGTGTCATGTGGCTGCGCTTGACGATCGACATTCCGTCATTATCTGCGTCGCTCAGGAAGGAACCAATCATTTGGTTTCGGCAATTCCCGGGGCTTATGCCTCGACAACTCGACAGGTGCTTGGTGTTATTACGGGAGTTGTTCGACGCTTCAGAATCCCGGTTGCTCCCGCTGCGCCAGCGAGTCCATGACTTGCAAAGGAAGGTGCAGGTCCCGTGCAGTCTCTGCTGTAAAGTTCATAGGTACCGGCTCCTGGTGTTTCGTGTCTTGGGGCTGCCCCGGTTAAGCTTCGGTTGTATCACGGTTTTGCAAAAGATCGACGCTCGAGCCATTCGATGGCACGACCTGGCCAATCGCGGGCTGCTGACGGATTCTTCGCGGGTTTGAGGCCAAAGCCGTGTCCGCCGGACTCATAGATGTGAAGCTCGACAGGTATGCTCCGCTCAAGGAGTTCGCGAAACAGAATCGCACTTCCCAGCGGCGGTGATGCGGGATCATCTGCAGCCTGAGCAATGAAAGTGGGCGGCAAACTGGCGATCTCGACATCCGTTCGAACGCCCGTCTTTTGCTCATCGAGGACCTCGTAGGGATAAATGAGCATGAGCAGATCCGGGCGGGCAGATCGGGTGTCATCGGAGAACTCAATCAAAGGCTTGCCGGCCGTTGCTACCAGTGCGGTCTGGCCACCTGCGGAGAATCCAATGGCACCAATTCGATGTGGATCAATCAAAAGTTCGCGGGCCTTTTCCCGAACGGTCAAGATCGCCTTCTGAAGATCCTGGGCAGGTCCAAGGACCGGTGACGGATGATTGCGAGTCGGTGTTCGATAAACGAGTTGTATCGCTGTGATGCCGTGCTGGTTCAGCCACGATGCAACCATCGAGCCTTCGTGTTCGTCCGCCAGCCGACCAAAGCCTCCGCCAGGCACGATGATCATGGCAGCGCCTGTCGCCATCGCCTGATCTGCGCGATGAATGATGAGTCGTGGGTTGGACACATCGAATCGCCGCGTTAACCCATCGGAGCCTTTCTGAAGAGTTTCCGCGGGCTCGGTCGGAATGCGTGGTTCGGGCACTCCATCTGGCCAGAGAACGATTACGTCTGGCTCACCCGCCCCTGAGACTCCCTGCATCAGATAACAAATCACAAGACCGGCCCAAAGCATCTGGGATTTCATCTTAAGCTCAATCAGAGGTCATCGAGAATGGAAACAATCCTGCCTGCGCTGGCGTTGGCGGATCCAGATGCAGGCAATCAATTCAATGTGAAATTGTGTTTTCAGCGAATCAGGAATTCCATTCCGAAGAGACTTTTCGGGGGAGGTGATGCCGGAAATCAGGCCTGACCACGCAGGGAACACTGGTTGTGGCAATCAGCCGGCAGCATCCACTCCGGCTTGGATGGGCATGTGATCGTTCGGAGGGATTCGCGAAGAATGTCGACCGTGAGTCGATAATCTGTTGTTCCGAGATCCGCTGGTTGCTTGCGCGGTTGCATGGGTGACCTGGCACGAAGGGCCATGCAGACTGTTCGAGTCACGCGATGGCGAGGTGGCCTGAAAACGCAAATCGATCCGGCAGGAGACGGAGATCTCCATATCGAAAACGTGCGTAAACAAGCATGAAGCACTTGAACATAGTTCGGTCCGGAACATTCGCGCGCGTGGCCGGCAACAGGGTACTGAATAAAAGATTCAGACTCACAAGGTTTCGAGGCCGAATCGAGACAATGCTTTCGCATGATCAGGCGTCAGTGCGAAGACACTGGAATTCCCGTGGAAAGCAAAATCCATGGTCTGCTGGTGCGCTGTGGATGAATTTTCAGCGTAGCCGATGTGAAGTCGACAGCGGCAAAATGGACGGTTGGCACGAAATCCAGGTATCCGATGTTATTCGTGCGTGTAACAAATGGATCTGACTCGAGCAGAGTTGGAAAACGGTTTGCGTCGAGTGCATGCAGGACTGTTCACGAGAAGCAATTTCGTTGTCTGCTGGTCGGCTGGCATATCAGTGGCCGCAGATACGGATGCCCGACCGTACCATAACGGCGACGTGTCTCAGGATCGTGTTGCCATTTGAGGTCGGCTGGGAATCGCCACTGGTTGATTGGTTGACGGAATAGTTTTCACGCGTTGCCGTGCGACCCTCGGCCAGGGATCGAGAAAGCTCATGATGCCGGATCCGCGGAGCAGATGAAATGAGGGCTTTCGAGAGGGATTGCGCATTCGTGATCGATCAGTGTTGAGGGAGAACATTGCTTCGGTACGTTCAACCCGCGTGGCGAAATGCTGACGTTTTCCGGAGGAATGTCACAAGGCTCTATTCGTCATGCGGCAATTCGCGGTTTCAAGGGTTACAGGTCCGCCGCATTGACCAGATCCAGTGTCGACTCAGACGCTCGAGTGCAGTCCTCGAAATCAGGTTGCGCTTTCCGTTTTGAACACTGTCTCAGGCGAATTCGCGAAGGACTCCGGCGGCAGGGAAGAGGATTCTTGTCAATTGTTGATGAGTCTTCCTGCCTGCCACCCAACCCCAACGACGAACAAAGTTCAGGTTTTTGACGAAGGGATCAGGAATTTAATCGCCCGGTACCGACAATGCTCTTGCTGACTCCGGATGCAGTTCGATCGCGTATTTCAGACGAACAATTGTGGAAAGTGGCGGCTTTTCGACTATCACTGCAGTGCGAAAGGTCAATCTGCGGTTACTGCTGGAGCCATCGGGACATGCCGGAAGGTCACACGATTCATCGTCTGGCAGATGATCATCAACGAGAGTTTGCGGGGCAGCGGTTGCTTGTTTCGTCACCTCAGGGGCGTTTTGCTACCGGTGCACAAAAACTCCATGGAAGGGAACTCAAAGCGGTTGAGGCCCACGGAAAGCATCTGTTCTACCGCTGGGAAAGACACACGTTGCACGTCCATCTGGGTCTCTACGGCAAGTTCAGGCGGCTGACTTTGCCCGCGACAGATCCCAAAGGTCAGGTGCGATTGCGGATCATCGGAACAGAAAGTGGGTTTGACCTGAATGGCCCCAATGCCTGTGAGTTGTTGTCCGCGTCAGAGGTGAAAGCCCTTCTGAGTCGTCTTGGGGCCGATCCATTGCGTTCGGACAGTGATCCGGAGCATGCGTGGAACAGGATTTCTCGAAGTCGATCGTCAATCGGGGGCCTGTTGATGGATCAGAGCGTGATTGCTGGTGTAGGCAACATCTACCGCGCAGAAATTCTCTACCTGCTCGGGATTCATCCTGCTTGCCCTGGAAGTTCCATTTCCCGAAATGAGTTCCAGAAGATCTGGGATCTGGCCGTGGCGTTGATGACCGTCGGGAAGCGCTACAATCGAATTATCACAAGAGATCCCAAGGAGATCGGCAAGTCGCGGACAAACTTGAGTCGCGAGGAGAGGCTGTGGATTTATAAGAGAGATGTCTGCCCCCGATGCAACTCCATGGTCCAATCGTGGAAAATCTCATCTCGGACGGTCTACGCGTGCCCCAGATGCCAGCCCGTCCGTGAGAAATAGCGGCTGTCAATGCGTCTGTTGGTTGGCTTTGTTTCGCCTGTGTTCGCTGCCCTTCAGCGGCTCAGTTGAGTGACGAATCGATTACCAATCTGGAAACAAAGGTGACTCACAACCGGCAGAGATGCAAATCGTTGGTCTCGGGCAGAGGTGCATGATAGTCTTTGACGTCGGCATGCGTTCGCGAGGCAAGACTCGTATTGTTATCGCCCGGTGAAGATTTCGAACCGCATGCGTCCTTGTTGTCATTATTTTTGATTCCCGGGCTGTGCGTGAAGCCGGCCCAATCAACTGGATTGGTTCAGAAGATCATGGCTCGCTCGATTGAGACAATTCGAAACATTGGCATTATCGCGCATATCGACGCGGGCAAAACCACAACCACCGAGCGTATCCTGTACTACACTGGTGCGTCTCATCGCATGGGCAACGTGGACGATGGCACGACGACAACCGATTTTGACCCGGAAGAGGCTAAACGAGGCATCACGATCTACTCCGCAGCGGTCACCTGCCAGTGGAAGGGGGCGACGATCAATATTATTGATACGCCTGGCCATGTCGACTTCACGGCGGAAGTTGAACGCAGCCTTCGGGTTCTGGATGGGGCCGTCGTGATTTTCAGTGCGGTTGAAGGAGTGGAGGCCCAAAGTGAAACGGTATGGCGACAGGCCAACAAATACGGTGTTCCGCGGGTGTGCTTCATTAACAAGATGGATCGAATTGGTGCAGGGTTTGATCGTGTTCTTGGGCAAATTCGCGATCGGCTGAATGCTCGTCCACTCCCGATTCAAATTCCTATTGGTTCTGGACCGATCACGAATCCCGACGGGTTTCGCGGTGTGATCGACTTGCTGACTATGAAGGCACTGTACTGGGACTCGGAGTCCAAGGGCGAGAAATTCCGAGAGGACGACATCCCGGAAAAATATAGAGATGACGCGATTCTGTGGCGGACCGAATTGTTTGATGTTCTCTCAAGTCTTGATGACGATGTGATGGTTGCCTGTATGGAGGGCGACGCGGTTTCCTTGGATATTGTGCTGCCGGCGATTCGAAAAGCGACGATTTCCGGGGCGATTCAGCCGCTGTTCTGTGGAGCATCACTCGATTATATCGGCGTTCAACCCGTGCTGGATGGTGTCAAGAACTTTCTGCCCAGTCCCCTCGACCGACCGCCGGTTGAGGGTGTTGTTCCCAGTGGTAAGCTTGAGGGACAAAAGGCTTTACGGAAAGCCGACGTGAAGGAACCGGTCTGTGCTTTGGTGTTCAAGGTACAGGCAGAGTCCCATGGAGATTTGTACTTCGCACGGGTCTACTCCGGGGTGCTCACTGGAAACTCGAAACTTCTGAATCCTCGTTTGAACAAGAAGGAGATGGTGACTCAACTCTGGCATGTCCAATCAGATTCACGTGAGAAGGTCGACGTGGTTGAAGCCGGAGACATTTGTGGAATCATCGGCCTGAAGGATTCCGCAACGGGCGATACTCTTTGCGAAGCGAATTCTCCGATTGCACTCGAGTCGATCGTCTTCCCGGAAACCGTAATTTCCATGGCAATTGAGCCGGAGTCGAGTGCTGACCGGAAAAAACTGGAGGACACGTTGAGGCGGCTTGAACGCCAGGATCCCACGTTTCGAGTCAAATCCAATGCGGATACAGGACAAACGATCATTAGTGGAATGGGTGAATTGCATTTGGAAGTGATCCGTCACCGGATGGAGCGGGATTTCAAGCTGAAAGTGAAATTCCACAAGCCGAGAGTCAGTTATCGCGAGAAGCTGTGTGGAGAGGTTGTCGTCGATGTGGACTTCGCCCGCCAGATGCCATCAGGGGCGATTGGATTTGGCCTGAAACTGCGGGCCAATGAGTTAACTGAGCCTTCGGCGGGTCCGGCCATTGTTGTCAACAGTCGCGTCCCTGCGGAAGCGATGCCCAAACAGATGCTTCAAGTATTGCTCGAGTCTGTTCAGAAGGAGGCAGAAGGTGGGGGTGTCTACGGAAATCCTCTGATGGGACTGGCGTTGACGATCGAAGCTGTCAGTTTCCGAGAGGGAGAAAGTAATGAAGTTGCCATTCGAATGGCAGCTTCAGAGGCATTTCACAAGGTGCTGAGTCAGGGGAAAATGGCGATTTTGGAGCCAATCATGTCGGTTGAGGTGGTCACTCCCGAGGACTTTCTTGGAAATATTCAATCCGACTTGAATTCCCGAAGAGCGGTGATTGTAAATTCCGACCGACGCGGAGACCTTTGTGTGCTTCAGTGCGAGGTTCCTCTGGTGGAGATGTTTGGATACTCAAACCAGATTCGGAGCCTTTCTCAAGGTCGAGCATCGTACTCGATGGAGCCTTGCCGCTATGAAATTGCCCCGCCAAACGTGGCAGAGCAGATGATGTAGCTGAAGTTTATGGAGTGTTCTGTCGAACTAATGGATTTCTGAATCGTCATTGATTGACAGAAAGTCGGGACGACTCTAGAATCCCCGATTCCCCGTTTTTCGGGTTGTTTTTCTGAATGTACGTACATCATTTGCTGAAGGTGACTTGCGGTGGCTGGCGCTGGTGAAGAGTGTATCCGGATTCGGATGGAAGCTTACGACCACTCCGTTCTGGATCAGTCGGCGGCGGAGATTGTGGACACCGCAAAGCGTACCGGGGCAATTGTTCACGGTCCGGTTC
>JBKDRW010000621.1:0-8550 GCA_046341255.1 Planctomycetota bacterium | reverse complement strand
GAATTGTATGATCCAGTGTCTCCCCGGGTTGGTCTGCTGAATCATCGAGAGGGTCACGCCCTGTCTCCGAAGTCGTTTTCAGCGGCTGTTGAATGGCTGAATTGCTACCTGCCCGGGCCCGGCCATCGCTGAGAACCAGGTCGGTGACGAATCCCGAATGGCTCGTCGCACTCGCCCCCCGGACCTCAGCGTCGAGGAAACGCCGGAATCTGGCGGAAGGAATGGAACAATCGTAAGAATCGGCAGGAGCCGTATTGAGATGGCTTGAAGAACCATTCGTTTTGCTTCCTGCACGGAATCTTTCCCGCTGTGCAACCTAGCTTTTCTCAAAGCGGGTACTCAGAAAGGTGCTCGATTTTCGGTAAGTCAGCCACAGACCGGGTCGTTCTTTATGCCTCTCCAGTCATTCAACTACCGCCTGATCACACGCAGCGATTTCGACGGCCTTGTCAGCGCTGCCCTGCTGCGGGACCTGCAGATGCTTGACGACATTATGTTCGTCCATCCCAAGGATATGCAGGACGGGCTCATTGAAGTCACATCCAGAGACATCATCACAAACCTCCCTTACGTTCCCGAATGCCATCTTTGCTTCGACCATCACGCCAGCGAAGCGCTTCGAAATGGTCATGTTGTTCGACAGAATTACATTCTTGATCCGGACGCGGATTCGGCTGCACGGGTTGTCTACAATTATTTCGGTGGAGCATCACGGTTCCGCAACATCAGCCCTGCAATGATGGAAGCGGTCGATAAGTGCGATTCTGCTCGATTTACTCGAGAGGAAATTCTCGCACCACGCGGGTGGGATCTGCTGAACTTCGTGATGGACCCGCGAACAGGACTCGGCCGATTCCGCAATTTTCGCATTTCCAACTATCAGCTGATGATGGCTCTGGTTGACTATTGCCGCAGCCACACCATCGAAGACATTCTGAACCTATACGATGTCCGCGAACGAGTGGAGCTCTACAACCTGCAGCGTCAGGATTATTGTGAGCAAATCGCCCGATGTTCAGGCATCTATGGCAATGTCGCTGTCATCGACCTTCGCGATGAAGAGGTCATCTACTGTGGTAATCGATTTCTTGCCTACGCATTGCTCCCGGAGTGCAATGTTTCTGTGCATCTGCTGAGAAGCCGCCAGCCGAACACCACCGTACTGGCGGTCGGCAAATCCATTCTGGCTCGCACAAATCCCGTTGATGTCGGGAAACTGATGCTTCAACACGGGGGCGGTGGGCACGCGGCAGCGGGCACCTGTCAGATTCCTTCCGCAGAAGCTGACGACCTGCTCCCGCAGATCGTTGAGGCCTTGAACATGAGTATCGACCCGCTGTCCCGCAAGCCGGCCTTCGCGGAAGCCACCTGAGAACCGGACTCGGGACCATCAGAAGACATTCAGAAAAAGGGGGCGACTACAATCGCCTCCTTTTTGCTTTGACCAGCCGGCCTCTGAAATGATTTATGCGGCTTCACAAACCGGTGAGTTGCCTGAATCGAGACTGCCCGTCTCCTTTTCCGCAAGCTGCTCCAGAAGTGTTCGAATTGTCCGCTCCGCGTCAACACGCTCCTTCTGCCATCGATTTCGAAGTTCCTCCACATCTGACTGAAGTGCAGCGATCATGGTCTGCTGTTCTTCGATAATGGATTCACGATTCCGAGCCGACAATTCTGCCTCGCGTTCGGCGAACCACTGTTCCAGTTCAGCGCGATCGCTGCGAAACTGCTGTTGTCGTTCTGCGACGTCCGCCGCGGCCGCCTCCACCTTGTCTCGATCTGCATAAACCTGCATGCGGAGACGTTCGAAGAACGACGCCACATCATTACGAGCCTGCTCAAGACGCGCTCTTGCGATTTCCGGAGACGCACTGTCTCGAACCAGATTCGTTCGAGCTTCTTCAATCACCAGTCGTTGCTCCAGAATCTCCGACTGGGTCTGATCCAGTTCTGATCGCAGTCGATTCAAACGCTGTGATCGTTCCTCCAGACGAGAGGCGAGTTCCGCGAGCGAGCCCTCCTGCTGCCGCATACGACGCTGCCGACTTTCAATATCCCGCAGGATCGCCTCCCGCTCCTCTTCGCTTCGTCGCTGTTGACGCTGAATGTCTGACAGTGCCGCGTTCTTTGATCGATCGAGAATTCGCGTCTCGCGATTCAACGACTGTTCCCGATCATCGAGCAGTTGCCGCACCCGTTCCAGCTGGCGAAAACGCAGGCGATGCTGCTCAAGAAATCGCAGGCGTTCGCTGCGAAACAGTTGCTGCTCGCGACGAAATTCTCGAAGCTCGGCCTCGAGATCTTCCTTGGCACGCGTCAGATGTTCGAACTGAAAGCGGTAACGTCTCTGCAGATTGTTCTGCTCCGTCAGAAGTGACTGACGTTTCTTATCGACTTCGTCACGCAGTCGCTGCTGTTCTTCTTCAACCTGCTGGCCGAACATCTCACGCTGCTGCTGAAGATCATCAGCCTGCTGACGAATCTCAAGCAATTGCAGCTCATATGCCTGCTTCCACTCATCCTTCTGGCGGTTCAACAACACAATCTCAGCGGCAAGGTCTTCGCGAGCACGTTCCGCCAGTCTTTGCTTTTCGAGCTTCAGTTCTTCCTCAAGCTGGCGTATACGAGTGGCATAGTCATCACGATCGCGTTCTGCCTGAGTCCGCAGCCGTTCGCGATCGGCGTCCAGAATCGCACGCTCCTGACTCAGCTTCATGCGATCTTCATCGAGCTCCGCGCGGACCGACTGTTTCAGGATCACACGTTCCTCAGCAAGCGCTCGCTGAGAGGAACGCAGCTCCACCGTCTGCCGCTGCAGTGTTTCCTCATGCTGAGTCACTCTGGCCAGACGTTCCTCAAGGTCAGCCATTAACTCGCGCTGTTCCGCTCGATTCTGCGCAACCTGTACAGCAAATTCCTGAGCTCGTTGTTCAAATGCCCGTCGGTCTGCCTCCAGTTGCTGCTGCTCGGCAGTCAGTTCAGATCGACGAGACTGGAGTTCAGAAAAGCGAACCTGCAGAGACTCAGCAGCCGCGGAGGCCTGCAGAAGAATCTTCAGGGCATCGGCCTCGCCGTTTCCAAAGATCCCCCCAGAGGAAACCGAAGAGGACAAAGCCCCAGGTATCGGCGCGGAAATCCCTGATTCAGACGCCGTCTGTTCTTCTGCGGAGTTTTCCGGCATGTTCGGGACTCCTTTCCCAAACCAGACCTGAGGAAAATCGAAACGGGCCACCGCCATCCGCGAGATACGGAGCGGCAACCCACTTAAGCATGGATCAGTTCAACGCCTTATCCAGCATGTTGATGAACTGCTGCTTCGGGGGGACTCCTACAACCTTATCCACAATTTGACCACCCTTAAACAGTATCACCGTCGGGATGCTGGTGATCCCATAGCTCGCGGCCGTCTTATGATTGTCGTCTGTATTCACCTTACCAATCTTCACGCGACCGGCATACTCCGTGGCCAGTTGATCGATCGTTGGGGTCAGCATCTTGCACGGGCCACACCACGGAGCCCAGAAATCAACGAGTACCGGCTCTGCAGAATTCAATACTTCCGACTGGAAGTTCGCATCCGTAAATTCGACCGTGTTTCCGGCCATGAGTCCACCCTTCTGTGTTTCTGTCGGAGACGTCTTCGCGTCCCACTGTTCAGTGTCGGCGGTCGCGAAAGTCACGAACCACTGTTTGTGTTCGCAACGCTCGTGCCACCCCTGTTCACGTAAATCACCATCTCTGGCAGATGCGTGCCGCTTCTCCAGCCGAAACGCAAGTCCCACTTGACCTGCTGGTTGAATACAGCGAGTTCTCCTGTTCGGCGGATTATTGGACAACCCATCGACACTGTCAACGCGGCTCGCGTTCACGACTCAGAAACCCTCGGTTCAGCGTCCGGTCCGGGTTTCTCAATTGCAGAACACGTCGACAATCCACCACGACCGGCAAATCCTGCCGGATGGTCATCCGCGCTGGAAGCAATCCCGCAGTCACCTTTTCCAGGGAGCCGTCCGCATCTCGAATTCTCAGCATGATTACCAGGAAGCCGCCAGTCGTTGCCACCACTGGTCTGCTCAGTTTCGCTCATGCATCGCGAAATACCTGAATCTCATCTCACGAGGCCCGCAATCGCTGGAACATCGGCTGTGACGACGTATCGTTCGGATTCTGATCGTCACACTCCGTCCTGAGGTATTCTGATATGACTTCGTCCCTGTTCGATCTCAGTGGGAAAGTTGCCATCGTCTCCGGAGCAGCCAGCGGCATGGGACGCGCATCTGCACTGGCCCTGGCAGAACACGGTGCGGACTTGTTGCTCGCCGATTTCAATGATGCTGGGCTTCGTGAAACGGCAGATCACCTGAAACCGTTTGGTCGGAAGGTCATCACTTCACGAACCAACGTGA
The DNA here is from genome assembly GCA_046341255.1 of Planctomycetota bacterium. Lineage (GTDB taxonomy): Bacteria > Planctomycetota > Planctomycetia > Planctomycetales > Planctomycetaceae > SXXK01. The sequence continues at coordinate 4,144 of JBKDRW010000621.1, read as the reverse complement.
GCGACGAAGACGAGATCCTGCAACTCTTCTCAGTACTGGACAACCAGTTTGGTCGAGTCGATTTCCTTGCGAACATCGCTGGAGAAGGGATTCTTGGAAAACCCGAGGAGATTCCGCTCAGCACCGTCGAGCAGGTTTTTCGAAATCTCGTCTTCGGCAGATTCCTGATGTGTCAGGAGGCCGGTCGCAGAATGATCGCGGCTGGCCGCGGAAGCATCGTCAACATTGGCTCACTCGCCAGCACCACCGCGTTGGGACGCGGACACATCGCATACAGTATGGCGATGGGGGCGGTCGTCCAGATGACTCGGGAACTCAGCACAGAATGGGCCCCACTCGGAGTGCGCTGCAATGCCATTCTCCCGGCTCAGGTCATCAACCCCAGCCTGGAAAAACGCATGGCGGCCGATCCGGCCATCAGGGACAAGTGGCTGAGCGGAATTCCTCGCGGACGAATGGGAGTTCCTGGCGATATTCAGGGTATGATCGTTTTACTGGCCTCGGACGCCTCGGACTGGTTCACCGGGACACTGATTCCGATGGACGGCGGCAACCTTGCGGCAAACGCCGGTGCAACCATTCGACGCTCCGGATCCTGACCCGGCAGCACCGTCCTCCAGAAGTTGTGATGCGATTCTGCGTCTTCCGCCCCCCCCCCTACCTCACTCGAGGAACAAATGCGGTTTCCAATTCAGTGAGATTTCGCAGGCAAGGCCGGCCTGGCTGCTCGACACGGAGGTGCCGGCGGCTGAGGACAAGAAATGAACGTTTCGCAGAGTGTTGCAATGATCAACAACCTTCGCTGCCCGCCGTGTTCGTCACTGTCGGCCAGAGAGCGGATCGCGAGAGATGTCCATTCACGCCCCTGAGACGAGTTCGTGGCGGCCGTAACCCTGTTGAGACTGTGCGGGCAAATACGGAACTTCTGTTGAGAACACAAAAACTGTCCGTTCGGGAGAACTTCGCACGAAATGTCGTGTCGGTTAGACTCCGGAGATCCCTCGCACTTTGTTGACGTTCACTGGTTCACAACTTTCTGGCGGAGATGTTTCCCATGTCGCAGGTCGCGGCGTCGAAAAGTCAGGCAACGATAGATTTGTTCGATCAGTATGTGATTCCAAATTATCGCCGCTATCCGATCGCTCTGGTTCGCGGGGAAGATTCGTTCGTCTGGGATGCCGACGGCAATCGATATCTGGACCTCTTCCCTGGCTGGGGTTGCAATATTCTGGGCTATTCGCCGCCGGCGGTCGTCAGGGCCATTCAGGAACAGGCCGCGCGACTCATTCATGTTCCGAACACATGGTATATCGAACAGCAGGGCCGATTCGCTGAGTTTCTCTGCAGCCGGAGCTTCGGCAAAGCGTTCTTCTGCAACAGCGGCGCAGAGGCGAATGAAGCGGCCATCAAACTGACTCGACTTCATGGTTCAGAACAGGGCCGCTATCGAATCATCACCTTTGAAAACGGCTTTCATGGTCGAACCTTCGGAGCCTTGACCGCCACCGCACAGCCGAAATACCACGAAGGCCTCGGTCCGATGCTGGCCGGCTTCCGGTACTCAAAGATGAATGATCTTGAAGGCGTCAAAGCGCTCATCGATCACGAAACGGCCGGCATTATGATCGAGCCGATTCAGGGTGAGGGCGGTGTCCGCATTCCCGATCCGGAATTTCTCCAGGGACTGCGAGATCTGTGCGATGAACATGGCCTTTTGCTGATCTTCGATGAAGTGCAGACAGGCATGGGACGCACCGGGACATGGTTTGCGTATCAGCAGACCGGGATCCAGCCTGACGTAATCACCATGGCGAAAGGGCTTGCGGCCGGGGTGGCCTGCGGCGCGATGATCTGCCGTGACGAGTTTGCTGCAGATCTGCGCCCGGGCATGCATGCCAGTACGTTTGGCGGGAACTCACTGGCCATGGCCGCCGGACTGGCAACGGGCGAAACGATCGAACGAGAGGGCATTCTTGAGCATGTTCATGAACTCGCTGAGGAAGCACGATCATTCCTTGAGTCACTGAAGGCTCGCCTGCCCATCATTCGCGAAATCCGAATCTGCGGTATGATGATCGGGATCGATCTGACGATCTCATCGCTTCCGGCGGTCGCCAAATGCATGGAACGCGGCGTTCTGATTAATTCCACCAATAACACAGTCGTTCGTCTTCTTCCGGCGTTGAACGTTCCCAGTGATGTTCTGATGGACGGACTTCAAACTGTCAGTGAAGTCCTCGAGGAAATGGCTAACGAGGCCAACTGATGAAGTGAGGACTCACGGGGTAGTCCTCTGAACACGAATGAGGCGGGGTGGCACTGTCACGGCGATCCCGTTTCATGTTGCACATCCACGAGAACGCGCGAACAGGGCTGCCACTCCTGGCGTTCCGACTCTCTGCGGCTGACCGCATTCTTTCGTCGCGTCTTCGTTTTTTCAGAACACGTCCGCCGGATCGGCTGTCTTGACCTTTCGCAGGGCGATCATGGCCGAGATGCCGCACATCAGCATTGTCAGAAAAAACACAAAGATGGCGCGCTCAGCGGTCATCGTGAATTCCATCTGGATCGCATTCGTGGCAACGCGATAGAGCCACAGAGCCAGTACAAACCCGGGGAAATAACCGAGCAGCGAGAGGATGATGGACTGATTCAGAACAATCCGCAGGAGAAAACTGTCACTGAATCCCATCGCCTTCATCGTTGCATACTGAGGCAGATGGTTCGTGACTTCTGTGTAAAGAATCTGATAAACCACCACAGCACCGATAAAGAAGCCGACGGCCGCACCCATTCCAAAAATAAAGTCCAGCGGCGCGTTCTCCCGGATGAAGGCAATTTCTGCGTTGATCAGTTCGTCTCTGGTCAGCAATCGCGCCTCAGCACCCAACTCGGACTTCAGTTCATTGCGAACTTTCTTCACATCACAGCCCGGGCGGAGTCTGACAAGGCCGACATCAATCGAACCGGCAGGTCGGTCGGGGAACAATCTCAGATAGTTCGCAGTCGACATATAGAGATTTCCATCTGTATTGATGGAGATCCCCACATTGATCGCGCCGAAGATGCGAACCTTGCGAAGATTCACCTCCACATCGAGCGGCCCGTTTTTCAGCAATGACAGAACCGGGCCGTAATTCTTTCGGCTCAGCCCATCAAAAAGGACTCGATCCGGAAGCTGCAATTCATCCTGAAACTGCTCCAGCCCCGGCAGATCCATCATGGGCTCGCGCGGGTCGAGACCATAGACAGAGACGGGGAATTCCAGTTTATTCCACGGATTCCGAAATCGACCCTGATTCATGTACATTTCCGTGACATCCAGAACATCGCTGGACGCAGCGAGTCGATACAGCAGCCGACGAGGAAACTGCGACGAGGCAAAGATCGTTTTGGTTCTTGGACTCACAACCACAAGGTCTGCGTTAAATCGCCTGGCAATCGCGACGCTGTTGTCCATCGCACCCTGACGAATGCCGAGCTGAACCAGCATCAGCATCACGGCAACCACTACACCGGCCGCAGCAACCGCCAGTTTCACGCGATTGTGACTGAGTTGCCACCATGCCACCTGAAAGCTTGTGGTCATCGGAAGTCACCGCAAAAAGTTGTCGGGGTCACGTTCTGCCGCATGACTCAGCCGATCTCCTGATCGGCAGCGACCAGAAGGTCATAGGCCGCCGCTCCGGACTCAGATGCACGCAGCCTGTCAACGATTCCTTCTCTCTGGAGAATTCGCCCCAGCCTCGCCAGAATCTGCAGATGTGTCGCCGCATCACGAGCCAGCACGAGAAAGAACAAATCCGTGAGGACTCGTCCCGGCGCACCGAATGGAATGCCCGAAAGCGTGCGACCAAAGGCGATCACAGACTGTCCGAGGGCATCCGGCAGCGGGTTCCGCGGATGAGGAATCGCGACACCGCTTTCAAAGCCAGTGGACATGACCTCTTCCCGTTCCTTCACAGCTTTCAGAATCGAAGCCGGGTCCCATACGTGCCAGGTCCGCCCGGCCACCTCAATCAATGCCTGCAGCACGGCCGGTCGAGTGCCCGCATCGAGCGGTACTTCGCACGTCTCGACACTCAGCAGCGCAGCGATCGGGCATTTCTGACTGAGTTCTGATGACTGCTGAGACTGTTCCAGC
>JBKDRW010000620.1:0-2967 GCA_046341255.1 Planctomycetota bacterium | reverse complement strand
ACGGGAGCGTTGGGATCGCCTTGCAGACTTCTGGCAGACGGAAATCGAGAAGCGAGAAGAGTTCAATCAAGCACAATTCCAGCCGCTCTGGGACCTGCGAAACTGGCAGCAGCGGGAGTGGTTTGGCTCTGGTACGGGATTGGAGTCGGCGGGTGCTGAAACTCCATCGCAAGCCACCGCGGATCCTCAGGTGATGCCGAATGGCGATTTTCAAATGGAATTTGAAGGTGGGCGCGTGCTGCGAGGCATTCATCCGGCGGGCATCTTCACGAACGGAATCAGCAGTCGACACACGGGTGTGCTGCAGTCACCAAGGTTTTTGATTGAGACCAGCAGCATCAACGTCCGGGCGCTGGGCCAGAACAGCATGGTTCGGTTGGTGATCGAGAACTATCCGATCGGCAACGGAGGCATCTTTCCCGCGACTCGACTCAGTCGTGATGAGCTCGGTTGGCTACGACTTGACACTGCCTACCGCAAAGGTTCACACGCGTACCTCGAAGTTATCACGGATGAAACTGAGCGGGCGTATTTCGGAGCAGCTCAAGTGGTACAGAGCAATCAAGACGAACTACCACGTGAGACGACTGCGCCAATTCTGAGCTTATTGCAGGGGGATTCGCCAGCATCCTCAGCGGAACTGGCATTGCGTTATACCGATCGACTGCAGCGAGCGATTCACGCGTGGAAGTCTCAGTCGCTGAGTGAAGAAGACACGGTGTTTCTGGATTTTTTCCTACGCCATGATCTGCTTCCGACAACGCTCGCTGAACTACCCCAGTTGCGTGACTTGGTCGAACGCTACCGCCAGCTTGAGCGTGTAATTCCTATGCCTCGACGCGTTCCCGGTGTCTTGGAGGCTGCTGCGTTTGATCAGCCTTTATTCGACCGTGGACAGCACACGCGACCAGTTCATCCCGTGCGACGTCGTGGTCTATCGATGTTAAATCCAATCGCTATTGGAGCGGCACAAAGTGGCCGATTGCAATTGGCTGAGCAAACGGCGTCGGCGGAGAACCCACTGACATCGCGAGTGATGGTGAATCGATTATGGCAGCATCTTTTTGGCAAGGGGCTCGTCGGAACCGTTGATAACTTCGGTCGACTCGGTGACCAGCCGACGCATCCGGAGTTGCTCGATTATCTTGCCTTGCGATTCGCTCATGAAGACAAGTGGTCGATTAAGACGATGCTCCGGTTGCTGATGACTTCGCAGACGTGGCAGCAAGCGTCATTGAGCTCAGCAGCCGCGCAGCAATGGGATGCCAACAACGAGTGGCTATCGCATATGCCCGTGCGCCGTCTGGAAGCAGAAGCAATTCGCGACTCGATTCTGGCGACATCGGGGCAATTGAATACGACGATGTATGGGCCGGGGATTGATGTTTATTTCGTTAACAAGACTGAGGGTGGCGGCCCCAAGGGTCCACTTGACGGTGATAGGCGTCGGAGTATTTACCAGCGAATTCGTCGCAATGCTGCGAATCCGTTTCTGGAAGTCTTTGACGTTCCGAGGCCATCCACGACACGCGGCAGACGCGATGTTACGAATGTGCCAGCACAATCACTGACGATGATGAATGATTTATTTGTCATTGACCAGTCTGCCAAATGGGCTGCATCACTGGTTGCCGACGGCACGTCCAGCGATCAACGTATCCGCCACATGTTTCTGGTAGCGCTCAGTCGCGCGCCCGATGACAGCGAGTTGCAAGCCTCGCTCGATTACATTTCTGACCTGGCTGCGGAACATGGCGTCGAAGGGACTGATGTCGCAGGCAGCGTTGCTGTTTGGCAAGACTTCGCACAGTCAATCTTTTGCCTCAAGGAATTTATCTATGTCCGGTGATCCATGGCAAGATAGTCTGCGAATCAATCGACGCAACATGCTTGCTCGAAGTTCCGTCGGCTTTGGCTTAACAGCACTGACCGGGCTAATCGCGAAACATCAGCCAAACCTTTTCGCTGGCGAGAACAAGGGAGCCATACACGCCAGCCGCAGCTTACCGGCCCGGGCAAAAAGCGTGATTTTTTGTTTTATGTCCGGAGGTGTTTCAGCCGTCGACACGTTCGATCCCAAGCCACGTCTTAAGATTGACCATGGTAAGCCCATGCCGGTACCTGTTAAGCCGACGATGTTCAATGCCAACGGTCACATCATGGCCAGTCCGTGGGAATTTAAAAACTATGGCGAGAGCAGGTTGCCCGTGAGTGATCTGTTCCCGCACATGGCTCAATGTGCTGACGATCTTGCTGTTGTTCGTTCGATGACCAGCATTGCTAATGAGCACGCGCAGGGAAACTCTTTCATTCATACCGGTTTTTCCCTGGCAGGCTACCCGAGTGCTGGTGCATGGGTCAATTACGGGCTTGGGAGTGAGACTGAGAACCTGCCGGGCTATGTGGTTCTGGCCAGCGGCGGTTCGCCTCTCGGCGGCATCGGGATTTACGGTAACGGATTTTTGCCAGCCGTTCATCAGGCGTCGCTGATCGATCCAGGTCAAGCGGAACCGCTGACCAATATCTCGCCCCGAGAAAACTCTGCTCTTCAACGTAAGCGACTGCATTTTGTCGAGCAACTCGATCGCCAGCAACTGCCGCAGTTTGATCACAGTGAGCAGATCGAGTCTGCCATTCGGAATTACGAGACCGCCTTCAGGATGCAGACCGCCGTTCCAGCACTGGTTGACCTCACTGAAGAAACCGAAGCGACACGGCGACTTTATGGCATGGACTCTCCCGTGAAAGAGACAGCAGCATATGGGCAGCAATGTCTTCTGGCACGTCGGCTTGTCGAACGCGGTGTGCGATTCGTTGAGCTGACCTGTTTGCCTCGTCCCGCGGATCTCGGCCAGATCGGCAATCCATGGGATCAGCATGGTGGACTCAGGACAGGACATGCCGAAATGGCCCAGCAGGTCGACCAGCCAATCTCCGGACTCATTCGCGATCTGAAGCAACGTGGAT
>JBKDRW010000619.1:0-20147 GCA_046341255.1 Planctomycetota bacterium | reverse complement strand
GCCTGTCGATTCCGAACCAGCATCTGCCCGAGGCGAGGCAGTACATTTCGGAAGTACCACTGATACGTTCGACTTAACAATTGATTGTTTGGAAGGGAAAACTCCAGCACAACAACCTTACCACCAGGCCGACACACACGGGCCATTTCCTTCAGACCGCCGATCGTGCTGGAAACATTCCGAAGTCCGAATGCTACGGACACCACCTGAAACATGTCGGAAGGAAACGGTAATGACATCGTGTCGGCTTCGAGAAACACGATGTCTCGATCGGATCGCTTCTTCTCAGCCAGACGCAGCATCCCGTGCGTGAAGTCAGTGGCGAAAACCGGCACACTCGGCGGCAGTTTTGAGCGGTAAGCAAACGCCAGATCACCTGTCCCGGTGCAGACATCCAGAACCGGCGCGTCATTGAACGGTCGTGACAATCGAACCGTCTTCCAACGCCAGTACACATCTGTACCTGCCGAGAGAAAATGATTCATGAAGTCATAGCGTCCGGCAATCTCGCCAAACATCTGTCGAATGCGAGAACCGGATTTATCAACGGGCATGATGGCTGCTCGAAAGGAATCAGGGCAATGTCATCAGAGATGATTCATGCGAAACGCAGTTCTTCCTGAGCGACGCTCGAGCCTTCAAAACGCCTCACCGGAAACGGCGCATCACTCGTTTCGCCTCTTCTCACTATGGAACAACCGCTAACCTGGAACCTTAGTTAACTCCAACAAAAAAGCCACCCTCATGGGGTGGCTCGAGTGAACCGGGCGGGACTTGAACCCGCGACCTACGGATTAACCTGCCGCTCTGACTTTCGCCAGCCAACACCGAGTGACCTCGGCTTCCAATCAAATCACTTCGATCAGATCTGTTGCGGTCTGGACTTTACCATCTCCCACAAGGGGAGCCGCACGTCAAGTCTCTGAGGAACCCATCATGTTCCGTCGAACGTCTGCCGCTCGACGGATCACTCAGGTTTCCTGCTGATTGCCCAATCCGTCAGATTGTCACGCTTTCGCGTACCGACGGCTCTCAGGGTGTTCCAGCATATGGTGCGGTTCTACCACCAATCTTTCGATCAGGGCACTCCGTTTGTCAAAGTCCGTTGCTCTACCAACTGAGCTACCGATTCAACAATCGCAGGCATCTCACCAATCCCTGGCATTTCCACCGGGATTTTCTGTCTGCTGACGATCATATTAGACCGACAGACACGTTCGACCTGCGAAGGATCGGAACGATACACGGAAAACGTCGTTTTTCCAGAAGCAGGCCGCGCGGATCAGCGATTTCCCGCCGATTTCCATGAGCCTCGCACCAATTCTTTCGTCTGTTTTCTCAGTTTTGCCGAATTCAGGGCTCCAGTTTCCATTCACTATTGAAGATCGATGACCAAACGGGCTGCATGACCGCTGAGCTCTGCTCCTCTTCATTCACGCGAAAAACGGCAATATCACCCAGCCGCGGGAACAGATTGGCATTTGTCGAACGAAACTCCTTTTCATGGAAGGTATGCCCGGAGTTCAGTACCACGTACTTCGTTCGATTCAACGGATTCGGAAATATCAGGCTGACCCCGTGCTGTGACGCGGGCCACGACTGACCGCCAATTGAAATCTCCGCCCGCGTCCATTTGATCGGCAAGCCATCCAGAACCCGCGCAATCCATGGATTGGACCCAGGATCTCCGAACAGAACAAGGTGATTCTGCACCAGTGTCTCGTCAGTCACATCTGCAGCTTTCAAAGCTCTGACGTCCCCGCGCATCCACTGAGCAAACTCTGTTCGAAACTGCTCAAAAACTCTGCCGGACCATTGGTCTGCAGTCGCGTTCCACGGAGTTCCTTCACCACGCACGCAGACAAATGAATTCATAAAAGCGTCATCAATCGGCCCCTGAAGACCGCGGCGTTTGTGCATCTCCGGATTGTCCGCGAAACTTCGCGACTCATCATAATCCAGAAGCGTCCACTCATTCCCGTTCCGGACGTAGAAAACATCCGGCAGCAGTCCGTCAGCCGCTGCGCGGCATTCCATCGTCGTTCCATCGACGATGGCATCGGTACCCGCATCTCGGGACAGCCGGATGGCTCGCACATTCTTCGTTGTGATTTCCACGTCACCGGCAGCAGTCTTCCGTGCCTCAACCGTGGAAGGGTCATATACGGAATCCACTTCTTCAATGGCAATCCAGTCACATGCATTGTATCGCAGGGTTCGTGTGGTAAAACGAACTGCACTGCGTTCGCCGGATCGCGGTCGGCCTTTTCTCGACTGTTCGAGGTGAAAAGACATGAAGTCACGACGGCTGGCCGCATCAAAGGCATGTCCCATCTTTGGTCCGATAATGACTTTGATCGGCACATCAAAGACAGCAGCAGCATTCGACATGGTCGTACTGGCAAGCAACTGAGGATCGTTTTCGCCCCCGTAAGTGCAGACCGGAACATTGAAGGCGTTCAGTGCGTAGTTTACCGTGTCATAGATACCCAGCGTTCGATGAACAACCTCAGGAAGTCGCTGAGCAGCGTCATCGGGATTCTTTTTCTGATAGCCATAATAGTCCACGAAACCAGCCCCGGGTCCGACGGAACACCAGACGTCCGGAAAATGCAGCCCCAGGTGCCATGCTCCGGCACCACCCATCGAGAATCCATGCAGCGTGATTCGATCCTCGTCAATTCGAAAACGGCGTTTGACGTCACGAATCGCTTCGAACACATCGGTTTCTCCAGCAAACCGATAAGCATTATTGCCTCGACCATAAACATCCAGCTGTATCCACGCCAGCGGAGGAACGCCCTCTTCCTGCCTGAACGGTTTACCATCCATGCGATGGATGAAGTTCACTTCGTTCATCTGATCAGCGCGGCCATGCAGCACGACATGCAGAGGCCATCGCTTCCCATCCTTCGGATTCACACCCTCAGGAAGCGTCAGTACGTAGGGCTGAAGCGAACCATCGACAGCACTGACATACCCTCGCACTGTCATCACCGGCTTCAGATCCCACGACGCCTTTCCCGCCGCCAGCTCCGTGGCACGCTCTTCACCTCGTCGTATGACATGTCGCAGCTGATCAACATAGTCGGGCTTTGGAAATTCACTGAACTGCAGCATCCAGGTCGCAGCCTTCTCAAAGACGGCCACGTCAGCCAGCCATCGCTCACCGTCCGCTGTTTCAACCACGGGCTGTCTTCGAAGTTCGTCCAGCGATGCTCGAAACCTGTCACGAGCTTCCGTCAGTGACCGAATAACCTCAGCAGAGGGTGGCTCTGCCGGTACATCCGCCGTTTTGCCTTTACCACCGCTCTGTCCTTTTTGCTGAGAAAAGACTTCTGTATTCAGACACCAAAGACAGAACGCCATCAACAGGAATCGATGCGACAGCTTCATGACAAACAATCCATGGTCAGCAGGTAAGGAACAGGTGAACTGATCAGATTTTTGATCCGCAGATGACCGGGAACTCTGCATTGACAAGGTATTGGCCCGCCGCACAAAGAGATGAGCAACACGCTCGCCATGATCCGTGATGCTCCGGCAGGGCAGGGGGCCGTCACCCATCGGCCGCTTGCAATGTCATGGTGATCCACGCGCAGGTGCAGATCCGAAATCAGCGATGCTGAGAACTGTGGGTTTCCGCCGAGGCAGTTGTGCACAACAAAAAATGCCTCTGTCAATCAACAATCTCAACTGGCTGCTAGGACTGTGCTCGTTCAGCCGACTGAAATCCACAGGTCTTATGAGCACCGTCGCAGAAGGGACGCTTTGCCGAAGCGCCACAGCGGCACAGAGCAAACGTTTCCTTGCCATTCAGATTGAACTCGTTGCCAGCCGCATCGGTCACGGTGGCGGGACCAGTGACCAGAAATGGACCATGATCTTTCACAACAATCTTCATCTCAGACATTCGATTTTGCCTCATGTGCAGGGAAGTGCAGAGTCTTACTTCCGACATTCACCAGCGACGTCGGATCGGCAGGGAGGCTAGTTGTTCGCTGAACGAATCGCAATCATGTTTCAATTGAACAACTGCCCGCGACCGGTTGCCTCAAACGCATTCCGGAAATGACTGATCTGCGGAGCAGAACTGTCCTCTGGCCACAAAATCGAAATCACATCAAAACGGGCTGGTCTTTCGAGCCGACGATGACGCTTCAGCCAGGCAAGTGCTGCTCGAGTCATTCGATCCTGCCTGCGGCGATCTACTGCTTCGAATGGCTGACCAGCTGAATCGCTGGATCGCGTCTTGACCTCAATGAAGACCGTCGTCTTCTGATCCTCTGCGATAATGTCGATTTCTCCGAACTGGTTGCGATATTGCTTCGCTGCAATTCGATAGCCCTGAGCCCTGAGAAATGACACAGCCGCTTTCTCACCACGATCACCCAGCAGTTTGCGGAGCAGATTCTTCAGCATGATAACGGCTCTCTGACGCACATTTGAGTTCAGCCTGCTTTCTTGCACAGGTGATACGTCATCCGATCATAACAATCGAGGGATCCGAGGGGCAAAGTGTGACAGCAAACAACACGCTGACAGTCGGGACGTTTCGCACCGGCAGAAGTCTCATGCCCGGAATCCGGGCCGCGGGCTCCTCATGCTGAACAATTTCAGTGATTTATGGCGTGTCCGGGTGACATGTCTGCTCTCGCCCTGCTTCACGCCTGATGGGCGACGCATTCCTTCGATGAGGAGAACCGCTGCCAAACTATGACCATCGCCATCCGTCGAGGGCAAGTCCCAGGCTCCTGACGACGCTGCGGAAAAAACGACTTCTGAACACCCACGAGCCTTCAGCGAGCCACTGTCAGGCTGCCTGCAGAAGAATGGCCAGTGAACCTTGTGACACGAAGATACCCCGGCAAATCGAGTCTCTCGGTTGTGCCGCGAATACAGCCCGCAGAAATCCGGTGGATCACAAGATCCACAGAGTCATCCTGGACGGAAAAACGTCTCTGAATTCGTCAATCGAAACCAATGCCCATTTGATCACTCAATCCTGTGAATTCCCTGGAAACAGACGACTCAGATTGACTCCACTGCTGTCAGGTCTACCATGCTCCTCATGAAGACTCGAATCCTGACTGCTCTTCCGGTCTACAACGAAGTCCGTCACGTCGCGGGAGTTCTCGAGGAACTGAAGCGACAGGTGACCGATGTGCTCGTTGTGGACGACGGATCCAATGATGGAACCTCAGCGGTGCTGTCCGGGATATCCGGGATTCAGATCGAGAGACATAACCCGAATCGTGGATACGGTGCCGCACTCAGAACCGCGTTTGATTTTGCACAGGATCATGATTACGAGGTCCTGGTCACAATGGACTGTGATGGTCAGCATCAGCCAAATCTGGTTCTCGAGATTGCACAGCAACTGATCGCTGATGAATCCGTCGATCTGGTCTCTGGCTCTCGTTACCTGCGTGACTTCGATGGTGACAGCATCCCGCCTGTGGAACGCCGCGAGCTCAATGCTCGAATCACAGCCTGCCTGAATGAGAAACTTGGGCTCTCGATCACCGATGCTTTCTGCGGATTTAAAGCGTATCGAGTCGCATCATTGCGCAATCTCGACATAACTGTGACAGGGTATGCGATGCCGTTGCAGCTATGGGTTCAGGCAGCAGATCTCGCATGGAACATCCAGGAATTCGCCGTGCCTCGAATTTACCTTGACGAGAAGCGATCGTTCGGCGGAACGCTTGACGATGCAAGGGTCCGGCTGGCCTATTACCACAGCGTGCTGAATGAAGAACTGGCAAGACGCGGAATGACGCAGCGGTTCACATCAGACTGCGGCGCGTCAGCGAAATAGACGGGCAGGGATCGTCTTCAACTCTTTCCGGAATTCGCAGCGTCGGCCGACCGCGATTGGGACGATTTCCACGGGAATGCTGCCGTCACGGTTGCTTTGTCGGCCGCAGGAGTGCTTCTCGCTTCCAGCGAGACAGGTGCGGGGTCTGGCACAGAGAGCAGAGCTTCCACCAGCAGGGCAATAATCATCAGAATCAGAAACGTCCGCCAGATTTCGCTCGCCAGGGCCATCGCACTTCCGGCCTGATCATCGATCCGCGTATAGTTCAACCCGCTCATCACCTGTTCGAGCGTCTCCGGGCTGACGAGTTCAACAGCATCTTCCGAAAGCGGACGATTGAGCGCAATCGACGCATCCTGAGTTTCATACAGCCCCGCGTTGATCGATCGCTGCGACAGCAGAACCTGACGGGACGCATCGTCCAGCGGACTCCATTGTTCCGTCATCGATGCACGCACCGTTCCGCATTCGTATTGCCGTGCCGCCCCCAGCGCCGCGGCCCCCCGAGCCACCGCACGCTGAATCATTACGTAAAACGTGATGCCATTGCTGACGAAGTTCGAGTGATCCGTGGTGGGAAGCGTGCTGCAGAACCAGACAGCTCCCTGATCGGTCGCCGCCCGGAGAAGCAATGGCGGGCCTTGTTCCAGCTGAGCCAGCACCGTACCCGTTTCACAAAGAACTTCACAACTGCGATAGGTCACCACCTGACCCACGGGGAGTGGCGTCCCGCTCAACGAATTGGCCAACAGATCCGCGTCAGTGCGCCAGCGAGATAATGCAAACTGTTCAGCACCTTCCGGTTCTTTCCATGTTCCCCATCGCGTGCCAAACAGGAGACCGTCGCCCGGCTCTTCGGTCGGCAGAAACAACAGGCATCCACCCATCGCGACAAAGGATTCCATCTGCCGGGCCACGACGTCATCCGGCAACGGAGCATGCCAGATGACCAAAGCTGTCTGGTTCCACTCAATCAGGCCGACCTGAGCCGGTGAGGTCACCTGAGCATCATAGACAAGACTGCGATCCGAGGGCGTGGAGGACGCCAGCCGCAGCAACTCAGCAACATCCGCGTTGTCGGAGACAATGACTGTTTTCTGCACCGCAGGCTCGGCAAAGACAAATTCAAAATGATTATCCAGCGCGTTGGCGTCGTGCGGCAGTTCGACTCGCCCCCAGCCGCGTTTCACCTCCCGGTCGATCGGAATCGTATGACCATTTCGAACCAGCTGAGTTCCCGTAAGCTCAAGCTCGATCGTCGATCTTGCCCCGCCAATGACGAACGTCACAGGAACCCGAACAGCTTCCGCTGCTGCAGTCGCTCGTGTGATCTTCAGATCCATCACAAGTTCAGCGCCCTCGGCGGTTTCTCTTCGGTGAACTCCGCTGGCAGAAACGGAAAGGTTGCCGGGATCAACATCCTGATAGGACAAAAGGTAGAACCGAACTCCATCACGATTCTGCAATTGCTGTCGAACTGATTCCCAGCGACCACCCGATGGATTCCAGTCCGACTGCCGCATGTCTGAACACAACCAGACATCCGTCCGTCCGGCTTCACTCGCAAGAATGTACTCCGTTGCTTCCTGCATCAGAGACGAAATATCGGCGGCGGTCGATGAGGCCGAAACCTCCGGCAGCTCTGTCAGATCAGTTGCCGAGGCAAGATCGAATCGCTTTCCAGTAGCGCTGTCAAAAAGTGCAATTCGAGTGTTGCCGCCAAGATCTCTGAAGACACCGGCGAGCTTCTCAAGGGCCGTTTCCCGTTTGGACTGGTCCGTTCGTGAATCCTGCTCTTCCATGCTTGCTGAGCGATCAAGGATGATCACGGAAAGCTCCGGCGTTCCGCTGGTCGTCAGACCCAGCCAGCCACCTGCCATCGGCCGACTGACAGCAAAGATCAGACCCGCCACGGCCAGCATCCGAGCCATCAGAATCAGAATGTAACGCAGCCGCGCCATCCCACGCGCCATGCGTCTGGCCTGCAGCAGAAACATGGTTGCCGCCCACGGAATCGTCTTATGTCGATTCTGATTGATCAGATGGATCAGAATCGGCAGCGCGATCAGCGGCAGTGCAAACAGAATGAAGGGCTGCAGAAAAGTCATGGATCAGAAACCTGTGGGACATCATTCTTCTGACGATCGATCTACGAACGATTCACATCTCGGGACTTACGAGGACTTCTTTCGAGCCAGCAGGAATCGAGCGAGAACATCGGCATAGTTTTCGTCCAGACTCACCCGATGATAGTCAACCGCGGAGTCTCGAAAGACAACTCGAAGCTGTTCCAGCCAGATCTGAACCGCCTCACGATATTCTCGAGCAATCGTGGTCGGATCGACCAGCAGTGGCCCGGCTCCTTCAAGGTCGACAAATCGAATCGGCCGATCAAAGCGAAAATCAATCTCGTTCTGTTCCAGCAGATGGAACACCACCACGTCGTGCTTTCGGAATCTCAGATGTTGAAAAGCACTTCTGAGCACCTCAGGCTCCATGAACAGGTCGGAGATAACCACCACCAGCGCTCGCTGAGAAGTTCTCTCGGCGACCTGATGCAGTGCACCGGGAAGCCCGGTTTCACCTTCCGCCTTCATACTGCCCAGCTCATCCAGCACAAACTTCAGATGCGCGGCACTGCGCTTTGGGCGGATCTCGCGCTGAAATGACGTTCCGGCAGAATACAGGCCCACAGCATCTCCCTGACCTGACGCCAGATAGGCCAGCGTTCCCGCCAGTCGTCTTGCATAGTCCAGCTTTGTGGTACCCGGCTCCTGACTGCCATTCGGTCCGAAATTCATGGAACCGCTGACGTCAACCACAAAGCATAGCCGCAGATTCGTATCGGCTTCGAATTCCTTGATGTAGAAGCGATCGCTTCGGCCCCATGCTCGCCAGTCGAGCCGTCGCGTATCGTCGCCGGGAACATACTTGCGGTACTCAGAAAACTCGAGACTGGAGCCGCGAGTCGGACTGCGATGCCGCCCGGAAACCGACCCGATCATCGGCATCCGGGCATCAAGAGCAAGTCCCTGCAGTCGAGCCACAACTCGAGGATCGACAAAGTTTCTCATAGATTATCCGTCCTGGTTCCGGATCAGGTCACAAAGGTTGCCAGAGAATTCTTTGCGACATTGCATTCGATGCCGCTCCCGGACTTCCAGGGGAGCCTCAGACTCCCGACCGCTCTCCGTTGAGTTCATCAACAAGACGAGCGATAATGTCGTTGCTGCTGATCCCTTCAGACTCGGCATTGAACGTTGTCAGCACGCGGTGAGTCAGTACGGGTTCCGCAACCGCCATCACATCCTCCAGCCTTGCCATGTAACTGCCCGTCAGAGCCGCGCGAGATTTTGCTCCAAGGATCAGATACTGCACAGCACGCGGTCCGGCCCCCCACGACACAAGCGGCTTCAGCCAGTCCGGAGCCTCTTTTGTTCCGGGCCGAGTTCTGCGAACAAGATCCACCGCAAATTCATAGATGTGCTGTGGAACCGGAACACGTCGAACCAGTTCCTGATAACGCAGCACTGATGCACCATCGAGGATGTGTTCCAGACGAGGCACGCTGCCCCCGGTCGTCGTTCTGGCAATTTCAAGTTCCTCATCCCGTGACGGATAATCCACAGTAATCAGAAACATGAAACGGTCCAGCTGCGCTTCCGGCAGTGGATAGGTTCCTTCCTGTTCTACCGGATTCTGTGTCGCCAGCACAAAGAACGGCGGATCCAGGTGATAAGGACGACCAACAACCGTCACTCGATGTTCCTGCATCGCTTCGAGCATCGCCGCCTGCGTCTTTGACGGAGCACGGTTGATTTCATCCGCCAGAACGATGTTGGCAAAAACCGGTCCTTTCACAAACTCGAATTCACGTCGCCGATCCGATGTCTCCTGCAGAATATCTGTTCCGGTAATATCCATCGGCATCAGATCCGGTGTGAACTGAATCCGACTGAAGCTGAGTGACATGGTTTCCGCGACGCGACTCACAAGCAGAGTCTTGGCCAGTCCCGGAACCCCCATCAACAGCGAATGACCTCGAGCGAACAGACAGATGCAGAGTTGTTCGATGACGGTCTCCTGACCAACGATAATCTTTGACAGCTCCGCCCTGAGCCGGCGATAGACGTCTCGCAACTCATCAATTGCGGCAACATCATCGGTCTGAAGTTGTGAAGCTGTCGATGTGACTGACATATCTGTCCTGTCAAAAGTAGATAACACCAAACGGAATCCGGAGAAACACAGGCTCACCAAACAGTGGCCGCATGCAGACCGCGATGCGCAGACACGGCACACGATCAGTCACTCAGCATGAAGCCGAAACTCCCTCCCTGATTTCGCAACTGGATCTGAACATAGTTATTCTCTTTCTGAAACGAGTAGATGGATTTCAGCGTCTGCCAGACTGCATTCTGCTCATCACTGAGCACCGCGGACCGCGCTGCATCGTCCGACTTGAACAAGGGATAAGCCAGCCAGATCAGTTCCCGGATGTAATCGTAATACTGAACAGGATCACTGGATTTCGGCAACGAGTTTGCAAACACGGGCTGGAGGCTCTTTCGCTGTTCCGCAGTCAGCCACAGTTCGTCATCAAACAGGGCGACAAGGCAGGCGGCAACGGACTCATTCAGTTTTTTGTCGCGTTCCTTCAGCAGATCCCATCCCCGACCTTCCGCCACTTCTCTCAGGCCCTCTATCCAGATCTCATTCTGGTCGATCGATGAACTATCCAGCGTTGACGCCCCAAATCCGAAATTGCCACCCATCTGAGCCATCTGCTGTTCCATCTGGTCGAGTGTCTGACGAGTCTGTTCCTTCCAGTCACCGATCGCTCGAATCGCAGCGCCCTTGCCAGCGACAGTCAGATACTCAATCTGCTCAGCTGAGAGTTTGAGTTCGTGTTCAAGCCATGCGATGCGGACAGCCATTCCACGCAGAAACAGGGATCGCTGAGATTCAGACATCGCTGCCATCTGACTGAGCCACGCATCGGGACCATCAGCCGCCTGAAAGACCAGATGGTTGTTCGGGTCCGAACCGGAGAGATCCGTCAGACGCTTTTTCTGAGACGGCGACAACACATCCTTCGCGGAGATTCGAGAAAAAAGCTGAGAGAGCGGTTCGTACGGCAGGTAATAGGATTGCGGCTGAAAGGCATAAAACGTGTGCTGCACTGGTTTCTTTGCAGTCACCATCTTCCTGACCATTTCAGTCCGCTGTTGTTCCGTCAGAAATAACTCCCGATCTGCAATCGATGTAAGGAATTCCGCGATGGCATGCAGACGAAACGTTTCACGTTCCTTCAGGGCATCCTCCAGTTTTTGCTTCTGCTCGTTGGACAGCAACTCTTTCCTGAGCGACTCCAGCACGGCATTACGAAACTCGGCTCCGTCCGCACTGCTCCGCGTGAACAGCAGCGGCGTGGTCTTCGAAAACGGTTCTACCTGGTGCACATCCCGCTGCGCGTTCCGCCCGGCTCCCCTTTCAAATGCTTCCATCCGGGACTGAACCTGTCTCTCGAACACTTCGCGAAACCGCGGCTGTTCCATTTCCGGGATCGCGCAGGTCTGAATGACCCAGGCACACATCGCGTGACTGTATCCGGTGATTCGATCTTTGAATTCAGCCCGATCCTTCTCGGGGATTTCCACAGGACCAGCATCACCCTCAACGACCTCCATCTGCTGGATCACCGGATGCTCTGCCGTTGCTCCACCAAAGGCGCCACCGATCATACGGCCCAGTTCTTCAAGAACTGAATCCTGCATGGCATGGCAATTCGCCGGAATGATCAGGATCACGGCAGATATCAGCTTGATATGCCAGCCTTTTCTTAAACCCATTCCGAGGTGTGCGAGCATATGATTCATGTTCCTGTTTTCGATTCCGCCAGATCTGAACATGGTGGATCCGGAATTCCCCGGACAAACATCTGCGGAAAACACTCGATCGCAATTGTCGGATTCCATGCGGGCAATGGCAAGCAGCGACCCTGATTTCGACTGGTTGCTGCTGAACTTTAACGACGAATCAGAAACTCGGGGGTAGCTTCGATTTGTCTGGCGTTCATCCACCTTTTTGCTGTTTTTTATGAAAACCGGATCCGGACCCGAAGATCGGGACACCCGAATGATGAGATTGTACCTCGCATCAAATCTCAGGTGCCTCGTAAATTCTGATCCGGCAGGCGTTGAATGCACAGTCCTCTTCAAATCACAATATGCGGCATGCCAATTCCACGCATTCTGTCGCAGATCATCCTGTTTCTGCTCGTCGCCAGCACTTCTGATCTGTCGTGGTCACAACCCACAACCGACGAACCCGCTCGCATTGATCTCGCAACTGTGCAGCAGTCCGCAGTGAAAGTGCTGTGCGCTGACGATCAGTCGTCCGGGGTGATTGTCTCTGATAACGGCATCATTCTGACGGTGGCGCATGGCATCGACCGTCGCCGACCGCAGGTGCATGTCCGAACGGCCGACGGACAACAGTTCGAGGCGAAGGTTCTGAGACTCAACGAGACAGCAGACCTTGCTGTTCTTCAGGTTTCTGACGAGACCAGATCACGATTTCTGCCCGTCGACATGGTACCAAACGCTGTGATCCGGAAGGGTGACTGGGTCCTCGCGTTCGGATTTCCCGGCAGAGCTGCGGACCTGAAGCATCCGATTGCCAGAATCGGGCGTGTGATGGCCGTTGAACAGGACCGCATCCGTTCAAGCTGCGTGCTGACAACAGGTGATTCAGGTGGTCCTCTTCTGAATTCCCGTGGGCAACTGATCGGACTTCATCGTCAGATCGGAGCCGGAATGGAATCGAACCATCACAGCACGCTGGCTGCCGCAGTTCGTGAACTCAGTCAGATCGGTTTCGTCCCGCCGCGACTGATTGGCGCCGGCAACGCTCCGGAGGTCCTTCCATCGGCGAAGATGACCGTTTCAGAAGCAGTCTCGCGCGAACTGACACTGCGAACCGTCAGGATCATGTCTTTGAGTGACGCAGCGCCTATGGTTCTGGGAACCGCGATTGATTCTCATCTCGTCGTCACGAAGCTCAGTGAACTCACAGGAACGGATGATCTGAGCTGCCTCGTCGATGGACGCCAGATCGCCGCCACAGTTCGATCAGGCGATCTGGCGATGGATCTGGCAGTCCTTGAATTGTCGGAACCCGTACCTGGTATTTCGTTGCCTCTGATTCATGACACTTCGAGTGCCGAAGGCACCGTGATCTTTTCGCTGAACAGCCTTCATCAGTGCTCCGCAGGCATCATCGCCCGGACGGATCACACTGAGTCGCCCGTGACAGGGCGCATGGGTGCTCGGTTGTCGGCAGAACCTTCCGCACCACATGTGGCGATTGAAGACATTCTTCCCAATGGAGCTGCCGCGGTCGCCGGGTTCAGACCGATGGATCAGATCGTCACCATCGATGGCAGAGCTGTGGAGACGCTCAAAGATCTCGCTGTGGCACTTCGACCATTTCAGCCCGGCGATCGCATCCCGTTTGAATTACAGCAGCCTGCCGAACAGGCACGAACGGTCATCCTCCGCCTTCAGCATGACGTGAGCGAGAAATTTGAAAAGACTGAGTTCCTTGACGGACGGTCCGGTGCAGTCAGCGAGCGTCGCACAGGATTTCGGGGAGTCGTCCAGCACGATCTCCCGCTCCAGCCGAGAGAATGCGGCGGGCCGGTCTGCAATTCCAGCGGTCTGATCATCGGAATCAACATCGCCCGACGCTCGAGGGAATCAACTCTGATGCTGCCTATGACCCGCGTGTTGCAGTTTGTCAGTTCCTCCGGCAATCCAGAACGCACGCCATAAGATCCCTGTCAGACGTCCTGCTGAGTGCCAACCTGCCGGTGCTGTCCCTGATTCTCCGCAGATTCCCGGAAGATCATACTGGCATCACACCTGTGCAGCTCCCCTCGTCTCACGCCAGTTCTTCAGACGCTGTATAAAAAACAGCCAGCCCGAAGTCACTTCGGACTGGCTGCAGACGAATGTGTCTGAATCCGTTCCGATCAACCGCCACCACGGGGTTTTTCGAGTTCCACTTCGACGGTCATTTCAGCTTCAGCTCGCTTGAACTTCAAAGTCAGTTTGTCGCCCGGCTTTGATGCAACAAGGATTTCAATCAGATTGGCATAACTCTCCATCTTCTGATCGCCAACCATTGTGATCACATCACCGGTCTGCAGACCGGCCTTCTGTGCTGGTGAGTCGTCTCGAACACCCCGCAGAACGATGCCGTCTGATCCGCTGGCAGCCAGATCCGGCTGAATTCCAAGAAACGGCGTACGGGAAGCCACCGGACGTCGACCGCGGGGCTGAGACGAAGCAAATGTGGGTCGTTTCTCCAGCGCGTCGATGCCTCGAATCAATTGCTCCGTGTAATCAATGACCGTGACCGCCCCTTCGATATTCAGCGTTTCGAAGTCATCGTCTGGTGTGTGATAGATCGACGTCATTCCGGTGAAACAGAACATCACGGGAATGTTGTTGCGGTAAAATGGCAGATGATCGCTTCCCGCGAACGCGCCGGGGACGATCGAGATGTCGACCGGAATGACTTCATCCGCCTTCTTCACGATCTCTTCAAACTCTGCCGCTGTACCAACGCCGTTGACTTCAACTTTGTTGTCCTTCAGATTTCCAATCATGTCGAAGTTGATCATCGTCACCGTATTCTCCAGAGGGAATACGGGATTTTTCACGTAATACTCACTGCCGATCAGGCCTCGTTCCTCACCGGAAAAGCAGATAAACACCATGCGTCTCTTCGGCTTTGGGCCGGTTCCGAAGCGACGGGCCAGTTCCATGACTGCGGCAGTCCCCGACGCATTGTCGTCTGCACCGTTGTGAACCTCTCCCGTCCGATTCTGAGTTCGGGAACCGTAACCTCCGAACCCGAGGTGGTCATAGTGAGCGCCAATGACAATAGTTTCATCCGCCAGCGGACCTTCACCTTCCACGACACCGATGATGTTGTCTGTCGATACGGACTTTGTTTCAAACTGAGTTGCAATGCTGACTTTCCAGCCCGCAAGCTCCTGAGAGACAGGCTTCAGCGTTTCGTCGATCCATCTGGTCACAGCTTCCATGCTGTCCAGAGTCTTTTCACCCTCCGCTTTCAGCGGAGTCTGCTTCAGGATCGAGTCGATCACCGATCGCTTTACGTGAGCGAATGGCACTGACTCTCCCTGGTTGCCGAAAGCGGACGGAGCCGAAAGCTCATCTTCCCCGCCAGGTCCGTTCTCGTTATTGACCAGCAGCACAGCGGCTGCCCCGGATTTCGCCAGCAGTTCCATCTTGCGATCGACAAAGGCATGCGTTGATGTTTCGGCACCGCGAAAAACATTATTGTCAGGCCCTTTGGGTTCCCGGCGAATCATGATCACCACCTTACCGGACACATCAGTGCCAGCGTAGTCGTCGTAACGGTCTTCCTCCGAAGAAATTCCATAACCGACAAACGCAAGACCACCGCTGGCTTCGCCGTTTGTTCCTCGGCGAATCGGCTGGAATTCATCTTTCAGCTTGAGAGACACCGTGGAACCATCCGGCGCTGTCAGTTCCACTTTCGACTTCTCGGTGATCACGTCGTCACCCAGCACCACGGGGAATGCCTGACGCCACGAACCGTCGGGCATGCCTGGCTTCAGCCCGGCCTTTTCATAGGTCTCGATAACGCGTTTCGCCGCAACCTCGATCCCCTCCGTCTCCACTCCGCGACCCTCGAGTTCATCCGATGCAAGCACCTTGATGTCCTCACCCACGCGTTCCACAATCGCTTCTCGAGACGTTTCTTCCGTCGCGCCAACTTCAACCGCGCTGACGAATGTCAGCAGACCAGCACTTGCCCAAAACACGTTTCGAAACTTCATCGAACAGACCTCTTCTTGTTCCAGTTGATGCAACCTGACTCAACATCCCGCAATCCCGGAGTTGAGCCACAGAGCCTGATCTGCCCTGCAGGGAACCCGTAGATTGTCAGCGAACTCGTCGGTGGAGGGGAAAACCGATATCCGTGCAATTGTACGCATCGGGAATTCGTCTTCGGAGCCTTCCTGCGGCGGCGTTCAAAGAAATCCACCAAAAGTCCTGACTTGAATGAACTGAACGACGGCCAAGGTTTGACGAAATCGGTCGATTTGGAAATCCTGTGACAGTTCGAGGTGATTTGTTGGCCAGTCAAAACAGGGAATCAGACATGGGACTTCTGAGTGGTCGTCACGCTTTTGTCACGGGTAGTTCGCAGGGGATCGGGCTGGAGATCGCGGTCGCCATTCGCGATGCCGGTGCATCGGTCATCCTGCACGGAACACGCCTGCACGAGCTCGCTGTTCAGGCCACCGAACGATGCCGAATCGGCCACACGGCGGCGCCAATTGTCGTCGGAGACCTTGCCGAACCCATGCCGGAATCACCCGGACGAATTGCCGAGGAAGCTCTCAGGATCAATCCCGATATCGATACGCTGGTCTGTAACGCCGGAACTTTTATTGATGACCCGTTCCTGCAGATGAAGTTCGAGACGTTCGATCGCACACTGAAGCTGAATGTGTACTCACAATTCGTGCTCATTCAGCACTTCGCGAAGCGATGGGTTGAACGAAAGATCGCCGGTCGCATTGTGCTCGTCGGATCCATCAACGGCAAGCTTTCCGAACAGACACATGTCGCCTATGACACGTCTAAAGGTGCACTGGATGCCATGGTGAGATCCCTCTGTGTATCTCTTGCTCCCCACAACATCCGTGTGAATGGCATGGCACCAGGACTGCTGTGGACCAGATTGACTGAACCTGCCCTGAAGAACGACAAATTTCGACGATGGATGGAGATTCATACGCCGAATGGGAAAGTTCCCGGTCCGGAGGTCTGTGGAGGATCTGTCGTCTTTCTGCTCAGTGACGCCGCGGAGCATGTCCACGGCCAGATGCTTTATGTGGACGGCGGCATGAGCAGCTGGCAACAACCCGATCCTCCGGATGAGTGGATGTCGATGTGATCGCGCGTGCGAGAAACCATTCAGGATGCCTCAATGGTTGCAGACAACGGGACCGAAAAACCATTCCACCATGCGTGTGATGCTCGCACGGGTACCTGCGTTCGCTGGCCGACCGAGCCCACTGAATGGAATTGCGTGATAACCGGGCGTCCGTCACTGGAGAGAAGTGTCCCGCAGCACAAGACACCGAAATCTTATAATTGTTCAATCTCCGCGTGCCGCCATACCATCTGCCTTCTTGAAGAAGAGCTGACACCGGTCAGAAGTCTCGTCTCTGCATCTTGATGATGTCTGCCCGTCAGTTCATTGGTTGTGTCGACCGGATGTAGGCAAAGAGGTCGCGGAGCTGCTGCTCGGTCAGCGCTTTCAGGATGCCCTCCGGCATGACGGATTGCGGAACGGCTTTCATGTCATCGATTTCTGATGTCTTGAGCACGATGTTCTGACCATCAACGCCACGGAGAATGACGACCTGCGTATCACGATCGGCAAGAAACCCGTTGAGGACTCGCCCGTCCGTCGTCAATACAACGTGATTTTCAAATCCCTCGCGAATCTCAAGACTCGGGTTCACGATGCTCGACATCATGCGGTCCAGGTTATTGCGATCAAACGGAGTGAGATCCGGGCCGATTTTTCCACCTTCTTCGAAAAGCAGATGACAGCGTCCGCAGTTCTGCATGAAGATCGGCTTGCCGTTGCGAGGGTTCCCCGATCCGAGATCCAGAGCCGTCCTGATTCGCGAGATCTCCTGCTGAGCCTCAGCAGGGGACAAACCAGAAAGTTCGCCCCAATGACGCCGGATTGAATCCTCAATTGCAGGATCCTGATGCAACTGCAACTTCCGCACCCCCGAATCTGTCATAATCGATGGCGATACGATGCCCGCATCAATTGCATTCAGCAACTGCTTCGACCACGCTGCACGACTAACCAGCATGGCTTCTGCCGCCAGCCGTGCAGTTTCCGGCAATATCGCGATTCGCGCGAGGACCGGACCTGCAAGTGCCGGATCATCGAAATTCTGCAACGCAGTCAGCACTGCAGCCAGCAGATCGGGATCCTGTTCTGATGTCGCTGCAGTGACGAGCGCTGCTTTCAGCTGATCATGGCGGACCTGCCCGCAGATCTCGATCAGCTGCCGCCGCGTACTTTTCTCCGCTCCCGGATCGGCAATTGTCCGAGTCGCTTCTGCGATCGCATCGGGCTGAGCCTGTCGAAGCTTCAACGCCAGTGAACCACCGCCACTTCTGGCAAGCGCGTCTGCCAGTTCATCCGGAATTCCCGCAAGACTGCGGCCCTGAAACGCTTCTTCGAACCCTTTCAGCAATCGATCGACGCTCGCCCTGTCCGGAGCGGAGGCGAGCAGCTTTGCGGCACTCACTAAGTCGTCACGACGACCGGCCAGCGCGTATCGCTTCATCAATCGTTCAGCCACAATCTGAGCGAACAGCGGTCGCTCCCACGACTTCGGATCCGACAGAAGTTCTGACGTGATCGTTTCAATCTGCGTCCGATCCACTTGTCCTTCCAGAGCCCACCACACCAACAGCGGCTGATGAATATCGGTCGCATCTTCGTCGTGCTGCAGCAGCTCCCGAATGATCGGCAACGCGAGCTCCGGAGCGAGGCGTCTGGCGGAACTGGCCATCTGCTTTCGCACATCGACATAGGACTCCGTTTTCGCTGCGACTGCTATGGCCTGCGCAACGTCAGGTGAGATCGCCCGAGGATCGCAGATCAGACGCACCGTCCATGCTCTGACAAATGGATCCGCATGGGTCAGCAGTCTGACTGCGACAGAATCATTGAATCCACCGCACGCAGACAGTGCCCACAATCGCTCTACGGCACCCTGTCCGGAAGCACTCGCCAATTCGCGTTCCAGCTGTGGAACAGCAGAGTTATCCCCACGATCACCGAGAAGGCGAATTGCATTCTGCCGATGCCATCGGGACGGATGATCCAGCTGCCGGATCAGGTCCATCGTCAATATCTTCGGATCGGCCGTGGCGAGGCCGCTGGCTGTTGCCTTCAATCGGTCAGCGGCCTGCTCCTGACTTCGACTGGTCAGCTTGTAAATGCGACCACTGGTCCTGTCGATTCGACCGGCATAGTGACTGCTGTGGTCAATTCGCTGTTCATACATGTCTGCGATGTAGATGTCTCCGTCAGGCCCGGCCTTGATATCCACGGGTCGAAACCACGGGTCATCCGTCTTCAGAACCCGTTCGATGTCCGATGTTTCGAAGGACGACTGAAATGGTTTGAAGTCGCTCAGAACAACCTGTCCCTGCAGCGGCTCGATCCCGAAGAGCTGACCTCGAAATCGCTGCGGCAACGTATTTTCTTCATAGATGATGAAATTGTGTGTAAATCGCGCGACAGCATGATGTTTGATGTTTTCGAAGAAGCCAAAGGCATAAGGATTCGACAATGGTCCATGCTTTCCGAAACCCTTGCGATAATATGCTCCCTGCACGTAATGAAATCCGCGGGTATCTCCGCCGTTGTGTCCGGAGAAGACACGTCCCTTTTCGTCGATCTCACAGCCGAACGTGTTGCCTCCACCTTCGGCAAACACTTCGTAGATATGCTGCTCTGGATGGTAGCGCCAGATCAGCTGCCCCTGAGTTCGAATCGGCGGATCGTTCGAACCCGGCTTCCTGATGGCTCCGGTGACCGTGCTGCCCTGGCCTCCGTAGAGCCATCCGTCAGGACCGAAGCGAAGACTGTTAATCACCGAATGGGAGTCTTCTATTCCAAAACCTTCCAGAAGAACCTCCGGGTCTCCGTCCGGAATATCATCGTGATTCGCATCCGGATAGAACAGCAGATACGGTGGATTTGTGACATACACTCCGCCACGACCGATCGCAAAAGACGATGCGATGTTCAGTTCATCGACGAATACAGAGTGCCGATCATAAACGCCGTCTCCATCCGAATCTTCATGGATGCTGATCCGATCTGATCCTCGAAAGTGGCGAGGAGGTGGCGGCGGAACCTTGTCGTACACAGATCGCAGGAAAACATCGCGGCTGACCATCTTCAGACCAGCCGGATCCGGATACTGGCGATACTCCATCACCCAGAGTCGTCCGCGTTCATCCCACGACATGAACAGCGGCTGTGCAATGTCCGGATCCCCAAGGACGAGTTTCACGTCAAGGTCTTCCGGCGTCCTGAAGTGCTTCACCGCCTCAGCCGGGGACAGCGGATCGGTGTCACCACTTCTTCGGGCAACGTATTTTTCAATGTCATCAACCTTTTCAACCCTGACAAAGACGCTTTTCGAAGC
>JBKDRW010000618.1:0-4639 GCA_046341255.1 Planctomycetota bacterium | reverse complement strand
GGAACGATTGGCTCAGTGCTGACACATTGAGTGACTTCGAGTCAGGGCGAAGCGTATGCTTTCGGATGCCGGAGTACTGGCGACGCTCTTTCTGATCACGGGACTCATTCTGCTGGGGCTGGAGTTTTTCATTCCCAGCTTCGGAATGATTCTGGTTCTTGCGATCATTTCGCTGATCGTTTCCTTCTGGAGTGCGTGCAAGGCGTGGTGGGGCGATTCGCCCGTTTTCTTCTGGACTTACGTCTTTGTACTGGTCGCCGGGGCCCCCGCAATCATGATCGGGGCTGTCGGCCTTATGCAGAAGACGCGGCTTGGAGCAAGGGTGATTCTGAATCCAACTCCGCCGTCTTCTGCCGGGACCACCAATCCGCTTGAAGAGCTGATCGGCTGTCGCGGAGTCTCTCAGACCGTCATGACTCCTGGTGGAATGATTCTGCTCGGCAAGGAACGCTACCATGCGGAGTCGATCGGGATGCCGATTGAGCCCGGAACGGATGTCGTCGTCGTGTCCGCGAGGGTGAACCGTCTTGTCGTTCGGCCGGTTTCGCGCGAAGATGATCAGTCTGAAGAGGCCGGCGACGAAGATGTATTCGGGAATGCGATGAAGAGTTGAGCGCCCTGCCGGGTTTCAGTCGCTTTGATGATGCTCGCTCGATTGATGAGTCCGCAGTCGTCCGTAAATGCCGTGTCGCGGGAAAGTGGCATGATCGATTGTCGGAACGATTTGCTGTCTGACGTTGATCACAGACCCATGTGGAGTCGGCTGCGGAATTTACGGTCGGTTCTACTTGAGGGGATCCGTGATTCACAGGACCTCTGAACCAGCGTGCTCCAGAGATGAGGGCTAGGATGTTGCGACGTATCCCTTTCCTGACTCAGCAGGTCGTGGCCCCGGCCGACCGTTCAGTCCTGTACGAGAGCGAGGCGGGTGATGAAAAATGACGGTAATGAAAACTTGGCGAACCCGGTGATGCTGATGGAATCCGAGGCTGCAAATATGTTTGATGCAGCCGTGATCGGTGGTGGAATTGTCGGTCTTGCAACTGCCTGGCGGCTGACACAGATTCGCCCGCACTGGTCCGTGGTGGTTCTGGAAAAAGAGACTGCTCTCGCATTTCATCAGACGGGGCGAAACTCAGGAGTGATTCACTCAGGAATTTACTACAAGCCCGGTTCGCTGAGAGCCGCAAACTGTCGAGAAGGCAAACAACAACTGGAAGAGTTCTGCGATCAGAATGGGGTGGCATGGAAACAGACTGGCAAGGTGATCGTTGCGACATCGAACGAACAACGGCCACAACTCAGGGCCATCTATGAACGGGGGCAGCAGAACGGGATTACCTGCAGCCTGATCGACCGATCGCGCCTGCTTGAACTGGAACCTCATTGCGCGGGGCTTGAAGCCATACATGTTCCCGAGGCCGGCATCGTCGACTATCCC
This sequence comes from Planctomycetota bacterium, assembly GCA_046341255.1. Classification (GTDB taxonomy): domain Bacteria; phylum Planctomycetota; class Planctomycetia; order Planctomycetales; family Planctomycetaceae; genus SXXK01. Next base: position 3,198 of record JBKDRW010000618.1, on the reverse strand, counting down.
GGAGTCTGTTCGAGACTGGGTGAGTTGATACGTCGTCACGGCGCAGGCATTCGCCTCGGGACCCGGGTGATATCGATGCGCCAGAAAACCGATTTTGTTCGGCTGGAGACCAGCGCCGGGCCGTGCAATGCGAGGCTGGTGGTAAACTGTGGCGGCCTGCAGAGTGATCGCGTTGCAAGACTTTCGGGGCAGACATTTCGGGAACGCATCGTTCCGTTTCGCGGCGAGTATTTTGAGCTCAGACCGGACGTTCACCATCTGTGTCGAACGTTGATCTACCCGGTTCCGGACCCTCGATTTCCATTTCTGGGCGTTCATTTCACGCGTATGATTCATGGAGGCGTTGAATGTGGTCCCAATGCCGTTCTGGCGCTTGCTCGGGAAGGATACCGCTGGAGTACGATCAATCTGAAGGATATCTTTGAGTCACTGACATATCCCGGCTTCCTGCGGCTTGCCCGAAATCACTGGAGGGCCGGGCTTGGCGAAGTGTGGAGGTCGCTTTTCAAAGCTGCATTTGTGCGTGCTCTGCAGAAGCTGGTTCCTGAAATCCGGTCCAGCCATCTCCTGACCGCTCCGGCTGGCGTCCGGGCTCAGGCCCTCGGTGTCGATGGGAAACTGCTGGACGATTTCATGATCCTGAGACATGAACGCGTCATCAATGTCTGCAATGCCCCGTCTCCTGCTGCCACAGCGTCCCTGAGGATCGGCCAGCATATCGCTGCAATTGCTGCAGACATCACGTGGCCAGAGACCGGTCGCAACCACCAGACGCCTCGTATCTGATCGGATTGACCTGTGTCGCACGGGCGGGTCATCAGGTACTGCACATGCTGCGTTCAGGATGATGCAGACAAATCGTCGTCCATTCCGATGCCAGGATCCATGGCGTATTTCAGTTGCTCCGCGTCCTTGACGGTCATCTCAACATACAACTGTCTGCGAATCTGCTCCGCGCGATTCATATCCATCTGAAGTTCTTCAATCAGTGACTGTCCCGGGCGAAGCAGTTCGACGGGGCACCCCGATGCGGGAGTCGGAAGAATGCGATCTGCGTTGTAATCGAACGGGTACAGCCGGCAGATTAACGGCCTCGCTTCGGCCGGAAGACTGCATCCCTGCGGGCCGAGAAAGAAACAATCTTTGTCGGGCTGCTGCTTCAGGACGCGTCGCTGACCGTCTTCACGGAAGACATTCTGAAACCAGAACGGATCTTCGATCCGCTGGTCTTCCACGGAATAGGCGGGTGAACGAAACTCAAAAAAATCGGCCCGTCCGGTGTGATTGGAGATTCGACGTACGTCTCCCAGAGTGACGTAAATGTCGGTGTCCTGACAGCAGGTTGTTGTGTGTCTGGCACATCGTGCGCAGAGAAATTCGTCCGCCATGAAATCTCGCTAAGTTCTTCAGGGTTCTGTGTTCGGAGGTCTGTCAAGGGCCGTCGTTGTCCAGCAGCCATTGCGTTGAACCGTCTCTTGATGACGTCGAGGCTCAGCCCGCGATGTCACGGCCTCGCGTGAGTCTTCATGCGCGTCGGAAAGGTCAGCCATCGGCGTGCGGGAGTCATCTTTAGTCTCATATCTTTTCTAAGGGGAGAGTCGTTGACGAAGCCAGGTTGAATCTGCCTGGAGGAGATACTCGAATCGGTCATGCAGACGGCTGGGCTGGCCCTGCCAGAACTCAAATCGATCGGGCACAATTCGAAAACCACCCCAGAAGGACGGCCAGGGGACTTCGCCGTTTCCAAACTTTGCCTTCAGCTCGGCCAGCTTCATCTCCAGCAGGCTTCGGGAGGTAATCACCGTGCTTTGTTCCGACACCCATGCCCCCAGTTGGCTTCCTCGTGGTCGAGCAGCAAAGTACTTCATGGACTCAAGAGTGGAAACCTTTTCCGCTCGGCCTTCGATCGAAAGCTGTCGCTGCAAAGGCAGCCATTGGAACAAAATGGATACGTGTCCGTTCTGGCCGATGTGTTTGGCCTTACGACTTCCATAGTTTGTAAAGAACACAAATCCTGACCTGTCGAAATACTTCAGAAGCACTGTTCGAAGGGCAGGACGACCGCGTTCGTCGACCGTCGCCAGCGTCATCGCGTTCGGTTCAAGCAGCTGTTCGCTGGTGGCCGTCCGGAACCATTGCTGGAATTGCTCAAACGGGTCGAGCGACAGCGAACTCTCGTCGATGGGCGGGGCGTCGTACTCTCGACGATGATCAAGAAGCGAATGGGCCATGTTTGTGATTCCAGTCTGCAGTGTGATTTTCCTTCCCCGTATCATAGAAGGATTCTGAGGCTATGACGGCGACGGAACCTGGAAATCAGATTCGAGAACACGGAGGGCCGCAGCAGGACGATCGCGTCATCGTGGCCAGACCAGCGGCGACCTCTGAGACCGTGGCCGGTATGAAGGGAGTCAGTTTTCAGTCTTTCCCGCTGTTATGCGAGGCAACAATTCCGTGCCATCTGAAGGAAGCGAGGACCACGGGCCATGATCCCCGAGCATAACGCCCTTCTGACGCGGATTCCTGAGACGACTGCCCCGGACACCGAGTTTGGTTTTGTGGAGAGCGGTGCCGATGGTCGGATCGGAGGGCCTGTCATTGGCGTGGAATAAAGAAAACCCGCGCTGAATGGGCGACGACATGGGAAATGACCCCCAGGAAACCCGACACAATCGGACGAATCAGACTCTCTTGACACAGAACAACAGGCTTCACAGCTACAAAGCGGCAAAAAATGCTTCCAACGGACTTGCTTTTCGGCAATTCTTGCATTCGCGAGGCGTTTGTGACCGAAAATCACCTGTGTGCTCGCCAGGGCGAACGAGCCCTTGCCAGGAGTTGCGATTCGAATTTACTGCCCAGTCGCCGGGTTTGTGTTGGACCTGAGACCGAAACGGCTGGGCTACAATCATTCAAGAAGATAGATTGACCAGGGACTGGACATGCTAGTACTCAGTCGGAAGAAAGATGAAAAGATCGTCATTGGTGACTCGATCACGCTGATGGTCATCGAGATTCGTGGGGACAAAGTTCGCCTTGGCATCGAAGCGCCTCGCGACGTGACCGTTCACCGTGAAGAAGTGTACGAAGCCATCAAGCGAGAAAATACTCAGGACTCAAAGGGCTGAAGGCATCCGTGTGATGAATGGCCTGCGGTCACTGCGCCGCACCTCACCCCGGATGCGCGTCGCCATCATG
>JBKDRW010000617.1:0-15213 GCA_046341255.1 Planctomycetota bacterium | reverse complement strand
AGTCAGCGTGTGAAACCCGCGCTGCCTCAGCTCGAGTGAAAGTATAGAATCGTCAGTCAGCGTATTGCAATAGATTTCGCCCGGCGCCGGGTCAGGAATCACACCGTTTCGTGCCGCAGACCATGAGGCATTCATCTGTTCATAGCCCTCATCGATGTGGAACGAACCGGCAAACGCTTCTTCTGATGAAATTCCCGCAGCCTTCAGCTTTGGAAGTCGCTGCATCAGCAGGTTCATCTTGACCACAGAACCCTCATCTTCATCAGCAGGACTCCACGGTTTCCGGAGGAGCATCGCGAGGGAACGCGGGCTGGCATTCACCAGCACATGACGAGCCTGAATGTCTACTTCCTGTCCGCCGATCTGCAGCGTCACGCAATGAGCAGTCGGCCCCTGATCAATATGAATCGCCGGACTGTCCGCAATCAGCGTGACACCCGATCGCTGACATGCTTTCAGCAACGCATCGACCAGACTCTTCATGCCGCCGACCGGAACTCTCCACTCCCCCGTTTCATTGCCGATCACGTGATACAGAAAGCATCGATTCTGAAGCAGACGTTCATCATGCGGATGCGTGAACACGCCGATTTTGCCATCCGTCATCAACAGCCCGCGGAGAGCATCATGATCTGCAAACTGCTCAATCGTTTCCCCAAGCGGACGGTCTACAAACGAACGCCAGGCCATCCGCAATTCATCGGTGCAAAGCTGAGATCGGAACCACTCGCGTCCCTGCATGGGCTGCAGCATGGACGGCCAGATGAGTCTGGCGATGGCAGACTCCAGAGCCAAAAGCTGCTGATATCGCTGCCAGGCTGTGTCACTGCCGGTCATCTCTCGCATGGATTCCCGGGATCGGCTGTCGTCAATGTTCGACAAAACCAATCCCCGCTGCCGTCCTGTCGAGTCCTGCCAGGGTGTGAAGGACGCCGTCCTGCGTCGACGTGTCTGAAACGTCAGGTCCAGCTCTTCTGAGATGATTGAAGGGAACAGCGACACCAGATAGGCATACCGAGACACCAGAGCGTCATAGTCGGCGAAGATCCGCTTTGATGCCGTCGCGCCGCCAAATGAACCGTTTTTTTCTGCAACCAGAACGGATCGACCGGCTTTGGCCAGATACGCAGCTGCCACCAGACCATTGTGGCCGCTTCCAATGATCACAACATCGTAAGATGACTGCACCGGCTTCATGCGTTAAGCCCCTCAGCAAGCGAACTCTGCACAATCAACAACAGCAGAGTCACCGCTGATCCCATTGTGGCACCGACCGGAGGATTCGCAAACGGTCAGCAACGGCGTTCTGCCACTCGCCCGGAAATTCTCTCCATCGCTCGACGGTAAATATCGACATAGTGCTCAGCACTGCGAGTCCACGAAAAGTCGCTGGTCATCCCATTACGCATCAATCGCTCCCACGTGTTGCGATCGCCATACGTCCGAATCGCTCGTTCCGTGGTTTCCGCAAACTGATCTCGGCTGTAATCGGAAAACATAAAGCCGGTCGCAGACTCCGGATTGCTCTGCAGATCCACCACCGAGTCCGCGAGCCCTCCGACGCGCCGGACAATCGGAACGGTCCCGTATTTCTGACTATACATCTGATTCAGACCACAGGGCTCAAATCGACTGGGCATCAGGAATGCATCAGCACCTGCTTCAATCTGATGCGACAACGACTCGTCAAAACCGATTTCAACAGCCACCTGCTGTGGATATCGTCCGGCCAGACCTCGCAACTGAGATTCGTAAGCCGGTTCACCGCTTCCGAGGAAAACCATCTGGATCTTCTGACTCAGAAGTCGTTCCGCAGATCCCATCACCAGATCGAATCCTTTTTGATCCGCCATCCGCGACACCATGCCAAAGAGCGGCACGTGGGACAATTGTGGCAGCTTCATCCGCTGCTGCAGATGGGTCTTGCAGCGCGGCTTGCCTTCGGTCATGTTCCCGACCGAATACTTTGCCGGAAGATAAGCATCCGTTTCCGGATTCCAGACCTCGTCGTCAATTCCATTCAGAATGCCGGTCAGATCTTTCTTTCGAAACCGCAGCAGGCCATCCAGACCATAGCCACCTTCTGCTTCACAGATCTCCCGAGCGTAAGTCGGACTGACCGTCGTCATCTGATCTGCAAAGGCCAGCCCGGTCTTCAACAGGTTCAGGTCACCCCATGCCTCCATCTGATGCAGATTGAAATACTTCCAGTCCATTCCGGTGAGCGGCATGTCGAAATGCCAGAAGCGCCCCTGATACGCCATGTTATGAATCGTCATCACGGTGGCGGTCTTCTCGAAACCTCGTTTTGCCGCATATTGACTGTTGAGCAAAGCGGGAATCAATCCGGTCTGCCAGTCGTTGCAGTGGATCACGTCAGGACGAAGCACCATCTGACGACTGATCTCCAGAACGGCACGACTGAAGAAACAGAACCGTTCGCAATTGTCGACGTACCCATGCCCGTGTTCCATGTAGATTTGTCGACGGTCAAAGTACTCCGGCTGACGCACCAGCAGAACGCGAACATTGGTTCCCGGAAGAACGGTCCAGTTCACGGTGCCGCTGACATGACGATGATGCATGTTGACAGAAAATCGCAACCCCGTTTCGGTGATCTCCGGAAGATTCCTGACCCCCTGTCGAAGCAGGAAGTAGTCGGGAACGATCAGAGTCACCTCATGCCCAAGACCATCAAGCGTCTTCGCCAGCGCACCAACCACATCCGCCAGTCCTCCGGTCTTGGAGAACGGAACAGCCTCAGACGACGCAAGCACGATTCGAAGCGGACGACGGGATTGTGACATGGGGCAGCTCGAATAAAACAAGTCTCATACAACCGGCTCGCCCTATGTCGGTGTTTCTCTTCGTCGAGTTGAGTTTCACAGCTGGCGAAGATACGAAGCCTGAGGAATCCTGTCTGGTGATAGCGAAACTTCAGTTTGAACGGATATTTCCGGCTCAGCGAGGGGATCTGAGAGTCGGCATTCGCTGGCTCGTTGTCGGATCCGCGAGAGACGTGATTCCCGGCTCTTCAATTCGTTGCGGCATTCCCAGTCCGTTCGAACCGGGCAAGTCCTCCGCAACGCCGATCGACTCTGATTTCGAAAAACCCACGCCCGGGCCCTGTCAGCCTGTTGAAAAACGAATGGCAAGGCTCTTGTCCAGCCGCTGGATCATGAAAACCGTGCCCGGGGTGGTTGACGGCTCAGGAACCCCTCGCCCTCTCGAATCGTGGTGTTCAACAGTCTGCGACATTGCCATTCTTTTCGAAGTTTTCAGTTCTTTCGTGGACGATTTGAGACTGAGTTCTAAAACGTTCATGGGTTTATTTCGTTTTCAGGGAGCTGTTTTATGCGTCGTCTGGCTTTGTTTGGCTTACTGATTTTTACTTCCGCGGCGGTCGCTGCTGACCGATCTGAATGGCTTCAATGGCGAGGGCCTCAGAGAACCTGCATCATCGAGGCACCCGCATGGCCAGACAAAGTTGATGAGCAGTCACTGGTGGAACTGTATCGTGTCCCGCTGGAAGCCAGTTACTCAGGTCCGATCGTCACGAAAGATAAAGTTTTTGTGACAGAGACTGTCAACAAAGAGAAGGAAGTGGTGCGTGCGCTCGACCGAGACTCGGGAAAGGAACTCTGGAATGTCGAATGGCCGGGCGCTATGAGCGTTCCGTTTTTCGCAGCATCAAACGGCAGCTGGATTCGAGCCACTCCGATTTATGACGGCAAGAGACTTTATGTCGTCAGCATGATCGATGAACTTGCCGCCCTGAACGGCGAGACCGGCAAGCAGGAGTGGCGAATCGACTTCAAAAAGGAATTTGAAACGAACGGTCAGACCTTCGGAGCCTGCTCATCACCTCTGATCGAAGGCGGAGCTCTTTATATTCAGACTTCCGGCGGATTGATCAAGATCAACTGCGAAGACGGCTCGATCATCTGGCGCGGCCTCAAAGAAGAGGGCGGCATGATGGGCGGTGCATTTTCATCACCGATGATGGCTGAACTGGCCGGCAGACGCCAACTGGTCATCCAGACACGATCCCGTCTCTGCGGAGTTGATCCGGACACAGGAAACGAACTCTGGGGCGTGGACGTGCAGTCGTTTCGCGACATGAATATCCTGACCCCGACCGCGATCGGAGATCGCATTTTCACCAGCAGTTACGGCGGCGGCGCATTGATGTTTGAAGTGTCGAAAGCGGAAGACGGAACTTTTGCCGTCAAGGAATTGTGGAAGAACACAACCGAAGCCTATATGTCGTCACCGGTGGTTATCGACGGCAAGATCTATCTTCACCTCCGCAACGAACGTTTCTGCTGCCTCGACCCCGCAACCGGAGAATCTCTCTGGAGAACAACGCCGTTCGGCAAATACTGGAGCATCGTCGCCAATGGCACAAAGATCCTTGCTCTCGATGAGGAAGGCGACCTGATTCTGATCGACGCAAATCCGACCGAATACAAGCAACTGGATCTTCGTCACGTCACGGATGCTACGGCGTGGGCTCACCTTGCTGTGGCTGACAATCAGGTCTTCGTCCGAGCTCTGGACGCACTCATTGTTTACAAGTGGGAGTAACGTTCCTCCTGAACTCATGTTTATTCACACACGAAGGTCGCCCGGAGAAATGGGGCACATGGTCCTGGCAAAGCCCGTGTGCATGTTCGAACATGAGTTCCTGGGTGCAGGCATGATCCCGAGGCTGTGGGCGAAGAGACACGCAGTTTGGCAGGAACGCCAATTTCAGCCGACACAAGTGTGCGTCGGTTTGTGTGGCCGAATTTGATGAACGACAACGCAACGACGTCGGTACAACAGTCGAAACCGTTGCGACTGACGTGCGAGAACCCACAACTCGGGAATTTCTCCGAGCCGTGCCGATTTTTGAGTGTGATTTTCGAGACGAGTTCCCCACAACAGGTGTGCTCTGTTGCACGGTGATCGAAACAGCACGGTGAACATAAAAACACCGTTGTTTTCGAACTGCGGTGGATCACGCTGAGCAGCGTGATCCGCTGGAACTCAGTCAGGATGAATGGAGCCTGTCGTTTCGGTCACGCAGGATCCTTTGGCCCAAGAGCAAAATGCATCGCCGTATGTCGCGAACAAAAACGCGACGATACCGTGATGAGCACTCTTGATCGATGCGGAGAAAACGCGATGAAATCAGCACCTGGATGTCGACCAAGGCCTCAAAATGGCTCATCCCAGCCTCATCAATCGAACAACGCATCGGACGGACACGTTGTCGACGGGAAGCGTTCCCATCGCATCACGTGGTCGCCATGGTGTGGCACAGCAAGCCTCCGCAAGCCTCGCCCGTGATTGACAAAGACAAGGATCGACGGAAAACGTCGTCTTGCACTTCCTCGCGGAAACACGTCCGCTTCCGGATTTCCTGCCCGTCACTGTCGTCCAACCCGGGTTTTCAGATCGAAGAGGTTTCCCAGATCGTTTCACGCAGCGATCACATGCTTTTCAAGTTACGATCGCTCCTGTCCTCGCCGGCAGCCCCCGATGGGACATGAGGCTCAGATGTTGATCGATCGGACGGACACCACTCCCGAGATCGGGATTGCTTTGCAGACTGCTGAGATCGGGCATCCTCGGCACCAATCCCAAGCGGAAACTGCCATCCCGGAAGCCGCATTCGCCGTCAGCCGGCGCTGAAATACTGAACCTGCTGACGGCAGCATTTCAGGCACTGACCGTGCGATGCTGTGACCTGTGTCTGCGTCAGTTCCGCCCATTCGCATTCTGAACGGTTGTGACTGATCCGTACCACCACTCGATCGACGCTATGGCAGATTATTGATCACCTGACCGTCGTTATGTTGCATCAATAGTGGCCACGTCGCCGGGTCCATGTTTGTCGGAAGTTTTCGAAACGAACCGTCAATGAATGCGGCAGAGATGGACTCTCCCACGGTTCCGAACACGCTGAGCGGATCGGCTTCGTTCAGTTCAAGACCTCCCGGCTTCGTCCATATTGCAGCGGTCTCAGGTCCCGCCACCACCATCATGACAGTGTTCGATGTCCCGTCTGTGATGTCTCTCATCGAAACTCCCGGGCCGGAGGCAAACGGACCATTCTCATTCGAAAAGACGTGGATCGTGGTCATGCGAGGATCGTCCACTCCCTGCACGCGAAACACGGCAGGCATCTGATCAATCAGAGCCTTGTTGTGCTCGCTGTCCCAGGGCTCATCCAGCTTGAATTGTCCGTACAGTTCTCCCTGTTCCAGATACGGAAGCAGGTGAACTCTCCAGCTCAGTCCGGTCTTTGCGTCAGCCCCTTCACCTCCGGTTCCATCATGCGTCGGGAAGTGTCCTTTCACGTCATGGAAGTTGTGCATGGCGAGAGCCAGCTGGCGGACATTGTTCGACTGCTCTGCCTCTCGTGCAGCCGATCGCGCGGCAGAAATTGGCGGAAACAGATCGGGATTTTCCATGATGGCGGTGAACAGCGACGATGGCACCACCGTTGAAATGTTCAGGACAGTTCCGCTATCAGAGGACTTCAATCCGCCGATGATTTCCTGCAGAGAGGGCTGGAGCGCGGGCGGAGCCTGCGCGAGCGTCAGTGGTCCGAATTGCTTCGCAAGCTGCATGGTGCTCGCCAGCCCGGAAGCCGCATCAGGATTTGCTTCGGCCTGATTGATCGAAATATCGACGTTCAGATCACTGCCTGCAGACAGCGAAACGCCTGCACCCGCAATATTGCCTCGCAGCGAGTCGACCAGCGCAGCGATCGGCTGCGGCACTGTCGGCGGCAGTTGCGGGATACTGCCCGTCATTCCCGCAAGAGCCGGGCTTGAAAATGCCAGCACCACGTGGCTGGCGCGGGAGACAAAGTCAAATTCCGGACGAGTCGCACTTGAGGAACGACCCATCGCGGACTCAATGCCCTGTTCGCTGGCCATCACGACGGTTCGAGCGTCCGGGGCAAACAACGCCATGGCCGGCGCCTGTTCATCAGCACTTGGCATGACATAAACAGTCACTCCACCGATGTCTTTCGAAGTCGCACCCCTCTGTGTCAGCTGTGCGGAAATGTTGTGGTCGGCAACCGTCCGCATCACAATCACCGTGTTTTCTCCGCCAATCATCTTATTCATCATGGCAGAGGGATCCTGCTGAGTACCGGCCCCCCCGACCATCAAGGGAACCATCGATGCGATCAGGTTGGCAACCCCGATCGTGACGGAATCCACTTCTCCAAGATCAAATCCCAGCTCCGCCTTCATCTGTTCGGAACTCTGGGAGTACTGAGGGCTTGAGACCAGTGGAGCCGCCATACTGCTCTTCAGGAGGTCAGCAGGGCGTGCGTAAATCAGCAGTTCAGACGCTTCCGGCAGATACGCCAGTTCAATCGGTCCAGGCTCAACACTCGAAACAGGGGCCGCTGAGCCTCCTCGACTGCCACTGTCCGGATTTGAGCCGATCGGCGGAGCAACGACAGCGCCACCAAGGAACGGATTCGACTCGGCCACCGAATTTTCTGCCGGCATTTCCTTTGAGGGCTCTGCTGCAGGCTCTGCGGGCATGTCAGCCGCAGGGTCCTTCAGTGCCACAGTCCGGTCCGCAGCGGCTGTTTCGGGAGTTTCTTCTGCGGCAGCAACTTTCTTCGCAGCCGCTTCTCGCTCGGCCGCGATTTCAGCAGCCGCTGCCAACCTTCGCGAGTTGGCCTCCTCCTCAGCCATCGCGGTTTTCTTCGCCAGGGCATCATTGGACGCGGCAAGAATTTCATCCTCCGTCATACGAGCTCGACGAGCCACCATGCGAAGGTTCTGCTGGCGTGTCACAGGGCTCCCATCTTCGCCCTCGATCGACTGCTCTTCAATCATCTGACGAATAGAGCCCTGAACGTCCGCCAGAGCTTCGCTGACGAGGGCGACGTCCCTCGGCGACTTCTCCTTCTTCAATCCCTCGGCAAACGCGGCTCGGGCCGCGTCCAGTTCTCCCATCTCTGCCAGCACAACGCCATGCAGATACGAGTACCGTGCATCGGCGCCATCAGCGATCGCCGCCAGTTTCGACGACGCAGTTGCCAGATCACCCTGCGCCCTCGCCTCCAGCGCCGCTCGGTACGCGGCGGCCTGTCGAGCGCTCTCGGGATCCGATTTCAGCTTTCCACGAGCCGCAGCGCGGATCTTTTCGATCCGGAGTCGAACGGGCCCCTGAGCACGTTCGAGGGCCCGATTTACGAGCGTCGATTTGCTCTGAGCCGCCTCCAGTGCCGCGCCGGCTTCAAAGTCCGGATCGCCATTCTCACCAAGCTGCTCGGCAATCAGACCTCGATAATAATAGGCTCTCGGATCTCGAGAACCGCCTTCGATCATCGCAGTAAAAAGCTGTCGGGCCTCGGCCGCATCTCCCGACCGCCAGACCTCAAGGGCTCCGGTCATCTGATCTTCCGCAGACGGCTCGGCGGCCTGCAAAACCGACCCATGCATCAAGGGAGCGGAAGCAAAAAACCAGCAGAACAGGAGTGACTGAACAATACGGCGACACATAATTGACCCCTCAGTTCGCAGTCTGCGCCGAACTCAGATCGTGGGCGCAAACCGCCCACAATTCTCGACGCACGCGTGAAATATTCCACACCATAACCGGTCCGCGAGCAATCGGCGGGCTGTCTTTTCCCTGATTTCTGCCTGAGAACCACATTTCCGGACACGTCTCGGTATCCCAAATCCTACGGCGCAAACCCTTGCAGGTGAAACACTTTCGGCAGACGTCAGGGTTTCACTGATCGTCACGATGCGGAACGATCACCTCGTCCTCACTCACACGCCATGTCGACTCAATCGTCTCGGACGTTGACTTCGATTCAATTCGATTCAATGCGGTTCGGAATTCAGCAGACAACGGCGTGCGCGTGGAACTTCCTGCTGCCATGGCTAAACTATCCGCCTTTCCTCCGAGTCCAACGTCTTGAAATCTTTGTTCAGGAATCGTCACTTCGATGAGCACCGCAAGTCAGCCGGAAGAACCAACCGTCCTCGGTCATAAGCCAGGCCTGTTTCTGTTGTTCTTCACAGAAATGTGGGAACGTTTCAGCTACTACGGCATGCGAGTACTGCTGGTGCTTTTTCTCGTCAGTGAAATTGCGGGCGGTGGATGGGGCTGGACACGCGATCGTGCTCTGAACCTGTACGCGCTTTACACCGGCCTCGTTTATATGACTCCGATTCTGGGAGGAATCATCGCCGACCGATTTCTTGGCTACAGAAAAGCCGTCCTGCTTGGTGCCTTTCTGATGACACTGGGTCACGCGTCGCTCGCATTTGAGACTCCCTCGGCATTTTATGCCGGGCTGGTGCTGCTGATTATCGGAAACGGTTTCTTCAAGCCCAACATTTCGTCGATCGTCGGACAGCTGTATGCCCATGATCCCGACAAGAAAGACTCTGCGTACACCATCTTTTACATGGGCATCAATGCCGGAGCCTTCCTTGGTATCATGCTCTGCGGATACATCGGGGAAAAAACCCAGTGGAGTTATGGATTCGGTCTGGCCGGGATCTTCATGTTTCTCGGCATGATCATGTTCCATCTTGGACAATCCATCTTCGGTGAACTTGGGCTGAAGGCCACACCGAAGACATCGGTGGCGAGCAGTGAGCAGCAGACCGTGGCTCCTGAAGTCGTTCGCGATCGTCTTGTGGTCATTGGAATCCTGTCCTTCTTCACCATCTTCTTCTGGATGGCATTTGAGCAGGCGGGTGGTTCGATGAACATCTTTGCCAAGGACTACACGGCTCGAATCCTGACCGGCCAGGCGGCGACCATTTTCTTCTGGATCAATGCCGCATTGACGATTGTCCCGCTGGCGATCGTCACGTGGGTACTGTTGCGACTGGTTGCCGCAACAAAATCTCAGATTCCTCTTTCGAACGCCGCCATTCTCGGCAGTTTTGCCATCATCTGGATGATCGCCATCTGGATGCTGAATAAAGAGTACAACATGAAGGCCTATGAGATTTCGGTGACTCCTCCTCCAGCCGCCGCAGCTGAAGGCGAAGAATCGAAGCCCGCTGAGAAACCTGAGGAACCAACAACCATTCTGACGACGATTCTTGAAGACACGCCGCTTGAAGCAGGCCAGAAGATTCAGGTCGTGGACCTTGAGGGAAAAGGTGGCAACGGCAAGCTGCGAGTTCTGTCTGCCGATCAGGCCGAAAAGTATACGACGGACCTTGAGGCGACAGTGATCAAGGTGAAGGCTAATGAGACGGAAGTGACCGCATCGTGGTTTCAGATTCTGAACTCGTTCTTTATTATCGCCTTCGCTCCGATCTGCAGTCGCATCTGGAGCAGCAAACTGAATCCATCGGCTCCTGTGAAGTTCGGCCTCGGACTGATTCTTCTGGGCATTGGATTCGGCGCTCTGGCATGGGGCAGCATGGGAATTCCCAAGGGTGCGGCAACGGCGCAGGTGAGCATGTGGTGGCTGATTCTTGCGTTTCTGTTCCATACACTTGGCGAACTGTTCGTGTCCCCTGTCGGTCTGTCCTATGTGAGTAAGCTTGCTCCTGGTAAACTGGTCGGGCTCATGTTCGGCATCTGGTTTCTGGCCTCAGCCATTGCAAACTATCTGGCTGGTGCCACCGGGGCGTTCATTGACCCGATCACTGAGAAATACGGTCTGGCAGTGTTCTTTGTGATCTACACAGCCATCCCCGTCATCGCGGGAATTGTGATTCTGGCAATGACGCCGATGATCAAAAAGATGATGCACGGAATCGACTGATTCGCTCATGAATCATCGCTGGTGCTCTGAGCAGAACCAGCGTGATTCAAAGGAGCGAGAATCATGATCAGGACCATCGCGGCAGGTCGCATGATCCTGATCGTCAGGTCTCGGTAGCTCAATTGGATAGAGCGTCGCCCTCCGAAGGCGAAGGTTGTGGGTTCGACCCCCGCCCGAGACATTTGATTTTCTGGCACGGAAGCGTCGTAGTGTGACGTTGCATTGAAATGGCGGTGCTGTTTCCCGACGGCTGTGTGATGCCTCAGCGGGCATGACATGATGTGTCTTCAGGCGATCTGCTGCTTCAGCGGCCCATCAGACACGCCGTCTGTCATGAGTGCTCGACCCGGAGCTCTCTGACCGGGCGGTGTCACGTCTGGTGACCCATAGCCGGCTCAGAACAGCAAATTGCTCTGGTGTTTCTCGCGCGTGTCACTGGCAGCTTCTGACTGCTGCAAGTTGCATCCGGACGATTTCGATTTTGAGCAGAGTTCATGTCGATTTCATGTCGCAAAAAACGGACTCACTGCTGACTGGCACAGCCTCGTCTGATCGAATGCCTCTGGAGTGACAATCAGGGCACGGAATGCGTACGCAACCCGGTCATGGTCTGCGAAGTTCAGAAGGAAGCCTCTCGATGTTTCGAAGTCTTGTCGTCCTGCTGATGATCATAATGGCGGTTCCCGTGAATGCTCAGACATCGCGACTGGAACTGGGGCGACGATTGAAACGATTTGAGCTCGCGTGGGAAGCAGCGGCACCGGCGGATCGCGCCCGGTGTGTGGATCCACTCAAGGTTGCGGTGACCAGTTTCTTCAGTCTGAATCTCTCAGAGGCCGGTCGGCAACTGGATCAGGCGTGGATTGCTGTCCGAGGATCCACGGCATCGACACTGGAAGAGTCCGTCATCGGGCTGCAATGTCTTCCGACTCCGGTCTGCGCCGATGTCAGCAATGCAACTCTGAAGCTGCAGATCCGTCCGTTTTATGGAGAGAACAACTCGACGGTTGAGGTTCAGGTTCAGGTGGCTCTGCAGGATCGACATGGCAAGCTGTTGAAGGAGACGGCCTTTTCTCTGTCTGACCTTGATCAGCCTGCCGAGTGGAACACGGGACCGCTGCCGGAGGGAGATCACAGCCTGTCCATCACGTGTCGCCGTGATTCGGAACAGTATCAGCTGCCCGGGATCACCATCAGCCGAATCTCAGATCTGGAGTCGCGACTTGCATCCCTTGAGAGGGCCGCATCAGCACTGAAGACGGCCGCGACGACAGATCTGCAGCGAACGGTCGCTGCAACAGTCCGTGACGAAGGTCGGCTGATCCGAAACCTTTCCGAGGGCCGACTTCAGGAAGCGGACTTTCCGATTCTGCAGCGTCTTCTGTTCTGTGAGTCCCTGGCCTCGGAAACAGCGTACTCGTCCATCGCTGCCAAAGCTGCGGCCGATAAATCTGATGTGTGGTTGACGCTCGCAAAAGGGATGAAGACCGTCCGCACGCGTCTCCGATTTCCGCCATCGAACGGACAGCCTGTTCCCGTTCTGTTTGTTTTTCACGGGGCAGGGGGCAGCGAAAACATGTTTTTCGAAACGTACGGTGCCGGCGGAGTCATTCAGGAAGCGGCGAAGCGAGGCTGGATGGTTGTGTCACCGGGACAGGGAATGCTGGGCATGTCACTCGGAATTGCCGACATGCTCGACGCGCTGGAGCCTTTCGTGCCCATCGATCGCAATCGCATCATGGTGTTTGGTCATTCCATGGGTGCAGCGCAGGTGATGACTCAGGTCCAGAAACATCCGGATCTGCCCATCGCGGCTGTGGCACTTGGAGGAGGACGCGGGATGACGATCAAGGATCCGCCTGAGGCACCCAG
This sequence comes from Planctomycetota bacterium, assembly GCA_046341255.1. Classification (GTDB taxonomy): domain Bacteria; phylum Planctomycetota; class Planctomycetia; order Planctomycetales; family Planctomycetaceae; genus SXXK01. The sequence continues at coordinate 2,576 of JBKDRW010000617.1, read as the reverse complement.
AGCCGCATGGTTTGTGGCCGCGGGCGAGGCAGACTTCGGCCGTTCAGGAGCGAGACAATTGCATCGCAGCCTCACCGCGGCAGGCATCACATCACAGTACAAGGACTACCCCGACGTCGAACACCTCGTCGTCGTTCAGGCTGCGATCGACGACTCGTTTCGGTTTCTTGACGACATTCTCTCGAAGAGCAGCCAGTAGCACCCTGCCGATACTGTTCCTCCTGCAAATAACCACACCGATGACGTTTTCTTCAGGTCGGCCGGCTGCGGCCACATCCATCTGGAGAGAATCGTGGTCATGCTGATCGAGCAAAGACGACGATTCGCACCGTCACAAGGCCCCGGATCCAGCGCCGCGGCCACCGGTTTCCCTCGGTGCATCTTGGCCGAGGGTCCATGGCAGGGATTCAGCGGCAAGAGCGTTACGACCATCGAAAATCCATCCTGTGCACTGTCGCTGATTTCCTCACTGATGACTGAACAAGCAGGCCAGGCGAAGCATCTCCCTGACCGACTTTTGTCAGGACGACTGCGGTCCGAGCCACATCGTCTTTCCACACGAAACCGCACTGGCAGAGCCCCGCGCCACATTCGGAAATGTCATACCATCGTCAGCAGGGTGACATCCATCATCCCTCGACTGACCCGCCACTCGAAGGACGATTCTGCAGAGGCTCTCAGAACCAGCCAGTCATACGATGATCAGATCTTTGAAAGCACTCCATGCCCCGCTGAGATTGTTCACGCCGATGGCCCGGATCCAGATTCGATAGGTGGCAGCCGGGAGGTTTGTCCGCAAAATCTTGAGTGAAGCTGTCGTCACCTGATTGTTCCAGATCACTTTGGACTGTCCCGTTGTGCGGTTGTCAATCCAGACCTCGTAAACACTCGCACCTGAAACAGCATTCCAGTTGAGTGTCACGGCATTCGCTTCGATGGTTCTCCAGGTGGCAGGCCAGGTCACCTGCTCGGGAATCACATGGAAGTTCAGTGAAGCACTCCATTTCCCCCAGACATTATTGGCACCCTGTGCGCGAACCCAGCAGGTGTAAGAGCCAACGGGCATGTTCTCCGTCGGAATGTAACTGGTCGACTGTAGCGCATTCTGAGTAATGATCTTCGACTGACCTCCTTTGAGATCGACCCACAGTTCATACCGAGTCGCATCAGGAACAGCCGTCCAAGTGAACTGAACACCGCCCCTTGTGACCCGACTGCCGGGCCCGGGCCCGGTCAACTGCGGAACCACTTGCGGGATGGTCATGTCCATCGAGGGACTCCACGGGCTCTTCGTTCCGTCAGCCCAATTCACGCGAGCCCAGAAACGATAATTTCCGGCAGACAGATCAGTGCCGGGTGTAAACTTCGTGGCATCCAGCGAGGGCTGCCGAATCACCTGCGATTTGACACCAAGCTGATCGACCCAGAGATCATAACCTGCAGCATTCTCAACAGCTGTCCACGAGAATTCTGGGCGCCGGCTGGACGCATTTCCGGATGGCCCGAGCAACTGCGGGATGCCCGCATCAAGTACAAAATCATACGAATCGCTCCACGATCCGGCTCCATCCTGATTCCACGGCCGAACGAGCACACGATAACTGGCAGGACTCAAGGCGTTTGTCGGTTGAAATGTGGTTCCCTGAAGACCCGTCTGATTGATCACTTTCACAGCACCGGTGGTCAGATTGTGCACAACCAGTTCATAGGTTTCGGCGTGAGATGCAGCGGTCCACGAAAACACGGGACGCTTATTCGTTGTCGTGCCCGGACCTGTCACGGTCGATTGCCCGGGCAGTTTGACAAACACCACGGTTTTCAGATCAAGCTGACTGCCGCGATTCGAATTGTTCAACTCGGATTTCTCTTTAATGGCTCCATCCGGATCGATCAACATTCCAATGGTGAACTGGCGATTCGCCGCGGTCACATTGTAATCGGCAGGTAAGGTCAGGCTGACCGTGTGATTGCTCTCCTGACCCGCACCGATGGATGCAATCGTGATACTTCCCAACTTGGTATCGGAGTTGGAAATGTAATCGTTGGAGCTGGCGTAGAGATCAACCAACACGTTATCAGCGCGTTTATCGCCCAGATTGGCAACAGTGAATTTCACATCGAACGGCTTGCCGGGTTCAACCGGCGTATTCAGCACGTCAAAGCTGTTGCCTCGCAGATCCGCGGTAGGAGACGTATCCCCCAGGATCAGACTGTACGAGCCGATCGCGTTTCTTGGATCAAAGATATCTCCAGTGCCCGAGGAAATACTATAAGTCTTGTTGAATGCTTCAGAAATCCCGATGTAGTAGCGACCGCTGTTGACAACGGGAAAGTGCACCTCCACCCCAGCCACTGCTTGCCCCAATTGTTCCGGAGCGTAATGGTTCCCGATCCCGAGTGGTCCAAAAAAACGAAGATAAGGCTTCAGGTCGGACGTCGACAACACAACCATCGACAGTGTTTGACCCGCAACGGCATCGACGGCGTAGAGATCCACATCGGTTAATTCCGAGATCCAGCCATCACGTCTGATCGGAGAGTATGTCATATCACCCAGTTGCCTAGATTCTGTTATA
>JBKDRW010000616.1:0-19115 GCA_046341255.1 Planctomycetota bacterium | reverse complement strand
ACTCAGCAGTGGTTCTGCAAACGCGAACATTGCCGCATGTCGCTCACGCTGTCGTGGGCTGACAGCCCAGCCGGTTGTTGTGTCACCATCCAGTGCTTTGTCAACGGGCCAGCCGTCCTGCGCGAAATCAGCCCGAGGTGTCGTCAGAGACAGTCGTCTCGGCTGGGACTGGTCCTCGGGAAGAAGTTCCACTTCCAGTTCAGACAACACGAAATTCGGGTCGCGAGGATTTCGTCCGACTCCCACCTGTCCATCAGGGAATGGCTGAGTGAGCACCTCGAGTCGAAGCACCGCGTGGCGACCGGGCGGGAGAATCACATCCAGCGAATAGACGTCTTCCTTCGGTGATATGCCCGTCGCCAGAATGCTGAAATCGTCGCATACCTCCAGAGTCGCTCCATTTTTTGAAGATGCCATTACAGCTGCTGCGAAGCGCCATCTCGGGTCCTCTGTTTTTGAAGCGGCTGCCTCTGCTGCCGACAATTCCGTTCGAAGCGATTTGAGTTTCGCGTTGATCTTCGTTCGTTCATCTTCCAGTTCCGGCGTTGTCAGTTCGAGCGTCGGCGAATCATCAAATCGGTCTGCATCCTGAGTCTGATTCAGGATCGCGTAGAGTCCATAATACTCATGCTGTGAAATCGGATCGTATTTGTGCGAATGGCATTTCGCACAGCCTGCGGTCAGGCCCATCCAGACCTGCATGGTCGTGTCGACACGGTCTTTCACTGCGATTGTGCGGAACTCTTCGTCGTCAGTGCCTCCTTCGTCATTACTCATCGTATTACGATGGAACGCTGTGGCGATCTGTTGATCCTGAGTGGCCGCCGGCAGCAGATCGCCAGCCAGTTGCTCGATGGTCATCTGATCCAGCGGCATGTCGGCGTTGATGGAACGAATGAGCCAGTCCCGGTAAGGCCACATCGTGCGGCCAAGGTCTTTTTCGTAGCCCTTCGTGTCGGCATACCGGGCAAGATCCATCCAAAGCCGAGCCCAGTGTTCCCCAAACTTCGGACTTGCCAGCAATTCATCAATCAGTTTCTCATACTCAGCCTCCGTGGGATTGGCGGCAAAAACATCGGCGCGATCAACAGTCGGAGGCAATCCCGTCAGATCCAATGACAGGCGTCGCACGAGTTGATGGGGGCTCGCCGGTTTCTGCAGCGACAGCCCCTTCTCAGTGAGCGACTGTTCCACAAGAGCGTCGATCGGAGACCGATCCGTGGTTGGCAGCGGCGGACGCCGGATGGGCTCAAACGACCAGTGTCGTCCCCAGACTGCACCTTGCTGAATCCAGGTTCGAAGCGTCTCAATCTGCTCGGGCTTGAGTTGTTTATGGGACTCAGGAGGTGGCATGATCAGGTCCGGATCAGTCGAACGAATTCGGCTGATCAGGCTGCTGCTGACCGGATCTCCGGGCACAATCGGCACACCGCTGTCATGAGCCGCTTTTGCGTCGGACTCGACATCCAGTCTCAGGTTTCCCTGACGCTCATTTTCATCGGGGCCATGGCAGGCAAAGCAATTTGCGGAAAGAATGGGAAGCACATCGCGGCTGAATTGCAGATCATCAGCCCGCAGGGCGGGCACGAGTTCCGCAATCGTGATGACAAAGGCCAGCAATTGAACAACCGATTTCATGGGGAGACACACTGCGAGGTGTTAGATGCGAAGACTTCGGCATATTGCAACACACGCGGCAACAGTTTTGAAGTGACTTCAGCGTCGGACCCGAAGATGCGGCTGCAATGGCAAGCGACGATGCCATGCGACCCATGCGATCCAAAGTATCCTCGGTCTGACTCAGTCTCATCGATCGAACGTCCTTCGGCGTTGTGCTGCAGAAAGGCAGTGCGAAGACTGTGACATCCTGCATGAAGAGCCTGAACACAGGAGCCCAGACGAGGTGAGTCTGAAGTCTGCCACTCTCGGGACTGCTCTGCAGAAGCAGCCCGCACAGATTGTGTGTCCGTGTTGTTGGTCATATTGAGGAAGTCGATGTCAGTTTTTCCGGATTTTGGCGGGACAGGAGGAAACTGGGTGAGTTTCCTCAACAGTTTTGCGGGTAGGATTCCAGACGAGTGTGCTGAAATTTTCCTGCCATTGACCCGAAACGCGCTTGATTTCATGTCTCCACGCACGTTGATCATCCCGAAGCACCGTCGTTACCTTGTTCCGTTTGATCCCAAGCGAATTCCGCATTTGTTCACGGATGTGCTCGTGATTGGTGGCGGGATTGCCGGGATTCGTGCGGCGCTTGCGGTCGATCCCGCGCTGCAGACGGTTGTTGTCACGAAGGATTCGCTGCAGCATTCGAACAGCGCGTACGCGCAGGGAGGCATTGCCGGCGTTCTTGATCCACTGGACGACTTTTCACACCATGTCGCAGACACTGTGGCTGCCGGGAAAGGTCTGTGTCATCAGGACGTCGTCGAACTGGTGGTTCGAGAGGCTCCGGAACGTATTCGAGAACTCATTCGCTTCGGTGCCCAGTTTGACAAAGTGGGCGACACTATCGCATTGACACTCGAGGGTGGCCACAGTCATCCGAGGATTGCCCATGCACTGGGCGATGCGACGGGGCAGGAAGTGATGCGGGCGATGAATCGTAAAGCAGCGGAAGCCGAACATATTGACCTTTGGCCCACGACATTCACTCTCGATCTGCTGACGGATGAGGGAATCTGCCGAGGTGCACTGGTTTGGAATCCCAATCATGGTCGCACATTTGTCTGGGCGAAGCAGACCATCCTTTGCACTGGCGGGGCGGGGGCTTTGTATCGCGAGACAACGAATCCTGCGATCGCCACGGCTGACGGACATGCCGTAGCGCTGCGAGCCGGTTGCGAACTGCGAGACATGGAGTTTATGCAGTTCCATCCGACCGTCCTGTACATCGCCGGAAGTTCCAGATATCTGATCAGTGAAGCCGTGCGTGGAGAAGGGGCGCACCTTGTTGACTGTCACGGTTATCGATTTATGCACGATTATAATTCGGCCGGCGAACTCGCCCCGCGAGATGTGGTCAGTCAGGCGATCACGCAGCAGATGACAAAGACTTCTCATCCCTGTGTTTATCTGGATCTGTCACACATTGATGCGACTCGAATTCGGCAACGGTTTCCTCACATCGGCAAGGTCTGTGCGGATTTCGGACTGGATATCACTCGCGATAAAGTCCCGGTACGCCCCGGGGCTCACTATATGATTGGTGGCGTAACGACAGATCCGGACGGACGCACGTCCATGCCGGGACTCTGGGCAGCCGGCGAAGTGACTTCCAGCGGGCTCCACGGCGCGAATCGTCTGGCCAGAAACAGCCTGCTTGAAGGGGTGGTCTTCGGTCTGAGGTGCGGTCAAAACGCGTCACAGGCAGCCCTTGCACAACCCGATCGTTTTTCTGCGCCGCGGATTCAGTCGGACTCTTCTCGAGAAACGCTGAAGGGAGACGAACAGCTCGATCTTGCCGACATCCGCAACTCTCTCCGCAGTCTGATGTGGCGCAGTGTTGGCATCAGTCGAAATGAAACGGACCTGCAGGCCGCCATTCAGCAACTGGATTTCTGGGCCAGCTATGTCTGTCGACGTGATCAGAGTGAGCCCGCTGGCTGGGAACTGCAGAACATGATGCTGGTCAGCCGCGCGATGGCTGCGGCTGCCCTTGAGCGCCGCGAGAGCCGCGGTGTTCACGCTCGAAGTGACTATCCGACAGCATTGGAAGACCAGCGGACTCACATTTGTGTTCGGACGTCGTGATGTGGATGAACTGCTGTTGTCCGGAACTGCGACGTCCGGGTCTCGTCGGCTTCGCATGCGATGGACACCCGACAGGTAACACTGACGCTGGTGTGTGTGACCGAGAATCACGCGGAGTCTGCGAACTCATTCGTTGTCACGAATGAGTTGATGGTGAGACAATGTCGAAGCTACGTGGTGCGTCTGAGAACGGCTGCCGATCGATCAAAATGAACGTCTGATCTGCCTTGATCGGTCGAGGGTGTCGCTTGACATTGAAGCCGGCTCGATTGGACCCGAAAGGTTGTCAGGCAAGTCACATTTCAGGGCCCGCCCCGATGTTCAGCTGGTGTGCGTGCATGGACGCTCCTGGACGGTGACCATGATGTGTGAATGCCTCTGACTGGACTGTCCATGGCTGTTCGGGCTGCGGCGACTCAAACTCCGTCCAGCCGTCAGCAGTTTTTGCCGAGTTTGTCATTTTTGGATCGTGATTTCAGAGTTTCTGGGCAGGCAGGGAATGACAGGAAGATTCTTCGGCATTGAATGCCGTGGATTCGGTCAAGTGTTCACAGCGTTGGGAGTCGATAGGGAACGATGCGTGATCCCCGTCACTTGCGACGGTTGAGCACCTCGTGACGATCTGTCTTGAAGAACGATGCATCCGCATCGCATCAGACCACGACGGATTGGCGCAAATTCCGTCAGCAGTATCAGACAACTTTGGATTCCATGGCTCGACTCGGCAGCCTGATCGCAATCATTCTTGCACTGCAGGCAGGAACAGAACTGTCCGCGGACACGGTGCGATTATTGCCGGACGAATCAGATGCGTTTCAGTGTCGCCTCGACCTGATTGACTCTGCGGTCACATCGATTGATGTTGCATATTACTCGATTGATGACGATGAATACTCCTGTCGATTTCTGGAGCGACTTCGATCTGCAGCGCGACGTGGTGTGCGGGTTCGGCTGATTGTTGATGGCCTGTTCAATGGCATTCCTCGAGGTCTGCAGCGTCACCTGAGCCACGAGGGGATCCAGGTTCGGGAGTATCATCAATATTGGCATACGCGACCTGATTCGATCTGCTATCGCATGCACGACAAGCTCCTGCTGGTCGATGGCAGTTCGGTGATCCTTGGCGGTCGGAATATCAGTGATGATTATTTTGGCGACTCGGGACGCAAACACTACATCGACATGGATGTTCTCGTGACGGGCACGGCTGTGTGTCACGCCGCGTGTTATTACGATGCGCTCTGGGCCAGCAAGCATGTTCGATCGGTCGGCAGGTACAACTTTGGTCCGGCCATGATCGCCAGTGATCCCGCGGGAACCATTCAGAGTTTTGCGACAAACCCGGCGCATCTCTTCTCAGATTCCGGCGCAAAGTCGCTTAATCGCTGTGATCCGACATGCGGTTGCGGCGAGGTGCCGCGTTGTGTTCATCAATACGAAACGGTCGAGGTGTCCTCGGAGAGCCTCTGTTTTCTGCATGCGGGCCGCGTCATGCCGTGTCGAGAGGGCGAGATCAGTGAATACATCGCGCGTGCGATTTCATCGGCTCGTTTTCGGGTCATCATCGAGACGCCCTACTTTGTACTCTGGGATCGCATCGAAAGGGCACTGGAGGCGGCTCGCGGCCGAGGTGTTCGGGTGGTGATTCTGACCAATTCCATCGACTCCACCGACAATCTGATCGTGAATGCTGAACTGACGAACCAGAAACATCGCCTTGACAAGCTCGGAATTGAATTGTTCGAATATCATGGCAGAGGCATTCTGCATGCGAAGACGATGATTGTTGACGATTCCGCGATGGTCGGCTCCTTCAATCTGAATCCACGCTCCGAGTACTACGACTCGGAGACCGCCATCATGATTCGTGATCCGGTAGTGGCTGAGCAGGTGCTGGATTCGGTGGAACGTCGCCACCGATTGTCCATTTCCGCTGTGCCACATGATTCACTGATGGATTTCCTGATTCCGCCCGAGCGGGCAGCCCCGCAGAAATACGTGTCGATTCAGCTTCTTCGCTGGATTACCCCGTGGATCAGAAAACAACTCTGACGTGGAGGCAGTCCGCCGTTCCTTGTTCGATGCCAGCCACCTCCCTTCGAATGCCGATTGCCGGCTGCTTGCAAGCGGTCGAGACATTCAGAACGGTGCGTACCTTTGACAACGACCTGATGTGGGACTCCGAAGCGGCAATTCGGGACAACAGACCGCGGACGGCATCCATCGGACATTCATGCAGGGTCACCTGTTCTCCCGGCGATGGCCGATGCGTATGATTACGCTCCGGGCCATTGCTGAGATGGATGGCTGTCGAAAAGGCGTGATCGCTGGTCAGGTTGGCGGCACGTGGCTGATGGTGAAGACATGCAGTCCTCGAAAACATTGCCGCGATGGTTATCCTCAGGATGCTGAAGTCGGCTTTGGATGACTCCTATGAATCGAATTGTCAAGCTTCCTCCTGTGACAGATCCGGACCCCGCAGGTCGCGTTGATGGTGGCTGGTGGCACGCAGCGGGGAATGAGGATCGGGTGATCTGTGATCTTTGTCCAAGAGAGTGCAATCTCAAACCGGGCGATCGCGGATTCTGTTTTGTTCGGCAGAACGTCGACGGGAAACTGAAGTTGACCACGTATGGTCGAAGTACCGGGTTTTGTATCGATCCGATCGAGAAAAAACCGTTGAATCACTTCTTTCCGGGGACTTCGGTCCTGTCATTCGGGACTGCAGGCTGCAATCTGGGGTGCCAGTTCTGCCAGAACTGGGATATTTCCAAATCCCGGGAGGTTGAGCGACTGAGCGAACTCGCGATGCCTGATGCCATCGCCGCCGCAGCGAAGGAGATGGGTTGTCGAAGCGTTGCCTATACCTACAACGATCCGATTGTGTGGGCTGAATATGCCATTGATACAGCCGCCGCCTGTCGACGCGTCGGGATCAGATCTGTTGCGGTGACAGCGGGTTACATCAGTCCACAGGCCCGGCCGACTTTTTTTCAGGCGATGGATGCCGCCAATGTGGATCTGAAGTCGTTTTCGGAAGATTTCTATCAGAAGATTACTTACTCGCATCTGCAACCGGTGCTCGACACCCTCACATGGCTGAAGCACGAAAGTAATGTTTGGTTTGAGATCACGAATCTCATCATTCCGAATGCCAACGATTCGCCGGATGAGTTGCGAAGAATGTGCGATTGGATTCTGACCCGTGTGGGTTCAGACGTGCCGGTCCACTTCACTGCGTTTCATCCGGATTTTCGGATGCGTGATCGAGGCCACACATCTCATGAGACACTGATGCAGGCCTATGATCTGGCGACGCAGACCGGGCTGAAATACGTCTATGTCGGAAACATCAATGACTCCAGCCGACAGAGTACCCGCTGTCCGAACTGCGGGTCGCTTGTGATCGAGCGCCAGGGATATACGGTGGGGCAGTATTGTCTGCGAGGAAATCAGTGTGGAAGTTGTGGAACGATCATCGCCGGACATTTCGAGACTCGGCCCGGAACATGGGGAGAGCGACGACTGCCAGTCCGAATCAGCAATCATGCCTCCTCTGCCAGTTCCATTGTCGAGTTGCAGATTCCGAACCGTCCGTGACTGCCACCGACCGGACGGGGCGTTTTCTCCGCAGCGAGAGCGACGATTCGGGCATCGCATCAACAACATGATTTCCTTCAGGAACCGTCATCAACGACGCTGCAAACCGGTTCGAGTGTTTTGATCAGGGAGTTGTCCATGATGGGGTCATTGAATCGGGCGTCTGACGAGGAGCAGGCTATCCATCAGGCCGCATGCGAAACGGTGCTGGCTGCAGTCACAAATCAGACACCTGCGACATCAGGCCCTGCTTTCCGAGCCATCGAGAAAATGATCGTCGCGGGAGTGTTCGTCACGCTCAGAAAGGGTGGCAGGCTGCGTGGTTGCTGCGGAACCTTTGGGCAGCCCATGTCGCTGGCTCGTGCCATTGTTCAGTCCGGTTATCGAACAGCAACTGCCGATCATCGGTTTCCACCGGTTGCGGTTTCGGAGTTGTCGGACGTGTCGCTCGATGTCACGATTCTGTCCAACTTTGAGACGATTGAGGCGACTGGCGAAGGTCGAGTGGCGTCCGTGGAAGTAGGCCGCCATGGGCTGGTGATCCAGCTTGGCCAGAAGTCAGGGCTGCTGCTGCCGAGTGTCGCGGTCGAGTTCGGACTGGATGCGAGGGGATTTCTGAATCAAGTCTGTCGCAAGGCGGGTTTGGCGGAGTCCGCGTGGTTGGACCCGAATGCTTTCATACGCCGATTTGAGGGTCGAATGATCGGAGGGCCGTTCGACCGTCGACTGTTGTTGATCGCCGGTGATGAGTCTGTCTTTCCGTATTCGGCATCTCAGATGAGCCGACTCGCGAGGATCGTGACGCAGAATGTGGCTGCCATTCTGAGTCGTGCCGTTCCTGCCTGTTTTCCTGCAGAAATCCCGGACGGGACCGTAGGCGGTATTGCCGTGCAGCTGTCAGACACTCGGAACAGTCTACTCGCAACTTTTTCGAGGATACCCTTGTCTGGTGAGCTGCCGCTGCAGTCCACACTGCTCCAGATCACGCAGTCTGCAGCAGAGTGGCTTCTGAGGAATGGGTTCCGCGCAGAGGACTGTCGACAGCTGAAAACGGACCTCGCTCTGTTCGCTTCGCCGGTTTCTCATGGAAACGCAGCCGATCCCGATGTGGCTGGATTTGACGGCAGTTCGCGGGCAATTCTGGTCAGCGATGGTCGTCAGACGTCGTGGAGTTACGATTCGAGCCTGACGTTTGAAGAGTTGCTGCACGGCGTGCTCAGGGCTGCCGGGATATCTGAGGCGGAAGGTGTCAGGGTCCGCAGTTTCAGAGTCCTCGGCACTGCGTCGCGGATGCAGAATTCCTGTGTCTCTCAGGCAGAGCGGGCTCTTAAAACGCGGCCACCTGCAGTCTCTGGTGTGTTCTACCCGGCGGAGCCAGAGCAGTTGCGGCTGCTCGTCAAAAAATGGGTGGGAGAGAAGCCCCCGGAAAAGGAACGATGGCCTGCCGTGATGGTTCCACACGCCGGGTTGATCTATTCCGGTGCGATTGCGGCGGGCGTTCTGAATCGGGTTGAGATTCCATCAACCGTCATCATCATTGGCCCGAAGCACACCCGTTACGGCGCGAATTGGGCGATTGCACCGAATGCGTTATGGCAGCTGCCGGGAGCTGTTCTGCGATCGGATCTGGAGCTAGCTGCCGTGCTGGAACGACGCATCGACGGACTGGAGCTGGATGCGGAAGCTCATGAACGAGAGCATGCGATTGAAGTTGAGCTGCCGATTCTTGAAGCGGTAGCGCCGGAGTGCAAGATTGCGGGAATTGTCGTGGGTGCTGCTGATCTCGAACAGTGTCTCCGTTTTGGTCAGCAACTGGCTGCTGTCATTCGGGAAGTGTCGACACCGTCGCTGCTCGTGATTTCGAGCGATATGAATCACTTTGAAGGCGACGCACGGACCCGTGAACTGGATGAAATGGCGTTGCTGGCGATGGAGTCATGCGACCCAACTCGGCTTTATGAGACTGTGACCGCGAATGGCATCAGCATGTGTGGCGTCCGTCCGGCAGTGATGGTCATGGAAGCACTCAGGACGCTCGGGCAACTGACGCGGATTGAACGCGCGGGCTATGCCACCAGTGGAGATGTGACTGGCGACGAATCGCGCGTCGTCGGGTATGCGGGAATGCTGTTGGGCACGTAGATGGTTTCCGCGATGGTGGGGGAGCCGGCAGGTTCATGCAGGCTCGCGTCCTGAACACGTGTCGGCGATCACACTGAGCTGCCGCACCATCCTCTTGCGCGCTGACGGATCAAGGGGGGAAAGCGGGACAGATTGTCGCACCTTGTGTGCACAGGGGGCACGCCAGTCGGAGAACACAACGCGGTTCCCAAGAACGGCCAACCCGGAAAAACAGGGGAAATTGCATTTTCTCGCTCGGCTTACGGCACGGAACACCGATCACGACGTTCCTGAACCGACGTTCCGGCATGCGCGTTGCGACCTCGTCTTTGCAGATCACTCGGAAGTGCGATCCATCGCGTGGCATGAGCCGCAGGCCAAATCCTCTGTTTGTCGGGAGCATTTTTATGTCAATCGTTCAGAACATCCGAGGCCTTTGGGCAGCATCAACAAAGCAGCGACCTCGCAATGTGCGGCGGTTTGATCAAAGGCGTTTCGGTACGCTGGCCGGAGAGTTACTTGAGGATCGTCGGGTGCTTGCCGGGAATATGACGGTCGTCTACGACGCCGGTAGCAAGCTGCTGACTGTGGCGGGAGATGCAAACGGGAATGAGGTGGTCACTCGGTTTGACGCACCAGGTGCTCCTGCTCCGACGATTTACGGGCTGAACGGTACGACCCTCAACGGGAACGCATCGCTTGATATTGGTGTTTTCACGGGCGGTGGCGAGGTGACATCCGTGATTGTTCATGCTGGCGAGGGCGATGACGCGGTCACGTTTGACACCTCTGTGAATCCACTGCAGCTTCCTGCAACGACGATCAATGGTGGTGGGGGCAATGACAGTGTCTTTATCGGCTCGACGGGAGGGGCGGCCATCAATTTTGAATTACTGACCATCAATGGTGATGCCGGAAACGACAACATTCAGTTTCTGAGCAGTTTGTGGCTGGGAGTCAGCTGCCAGATTGATGGAGGAGCAGACAACGACACCTATGTGTTTGATACGGATCAGCCGCTGGGGACGATTAACGTTTCAGATACGCTTGGCGGCGTTGATACGCTGGATTTTTCTTTAACCGGATCCCAGAACATTTCGGTCGATCTGTTGGTGCCCGTGACGACCGTCAATCCGAATATGCAGCTGAATCTTGCCGGAGGCAGTCGCCTCGAACGTATTCTGGGAGGTAGCCAGAATGACACGCTGCTCGGTGATGGGTTTGACAACGAGCTGTTTGGGAATGGCGGCGATGATACGCTGGAAGGTCGGCTCGGAAACAACACGCTGAACGGAGGCAGCGGAAATGATCGCTATGAGATCGGGGCTCGTACGACAGCAGAGACCGACACTCTGGTCGATGGGTCGGGTCTTGATTATCTGCTGATGTCACTATTTAACTCGGACATCGTAATCAACCTCAGTGCCGCTCCGGGGCCCCAGACCGTCAGTGGCAATCTCGTCCTGAATCTGAATGGGAGTCACTTTACTGGTGTTTCGACCGGGAATGGAAACGACAAGATCACGGGCCGAGCATCTCTGGGTACGGCGATGAATGGAAACTTCGGGAATGATCAGCTGAGTGGCGGGTCGGGGAATGACTTTTTGTATGGTTCCCCTGGCATCGACTCACTGGCTGGCTGGGGTGGCAACGATACTTATATTTTCGACACCGATGGAACGAGCGGCACCACATCGATTTTTGATCAGGGTGCAGGCACTGATACGCTGGATTTCAGTCCCACGACAACGCTGCCAATCACAGTGGATCTGGTCAGCACAAGTCCGCAGGTGGTGAATGCGGGACTGACACTCAAACTCAATTCAGGAAGCGTTATCGAAAATGTGATCGGCGGAGCGATGCAGGATACGATTTACGGAAATGAACTCGTCAATCAGCTGAACGGCAGCGGGCCGAACGATGTCCTGATCGGCAACGGAAACAGTGACCAATTTGCATTTGATCTGACGCTTTCCGATGGTATGACCGCAAGGGTTCGAGCCGGCGTTCCGCAGCAGACCGTGAATCTGAGCGGAATCACCGACAGCGTGGGGCAAAACCGTCCGCTGAGTGTGACAGCAACCAGCAGCAACACGACCCTTATTCCCACTCCGAGCGTCAGTTATGTCTCGCCAGGCCAGACGGGAACCCTGAACTTCACTCCGGTGGCAGGACAAAGTGGAAATGCGACGATTACGGTTCTCGTGACAGATGGCGGTCCGGACAATAATCTGGCGACTCCGGGCGACAATGTGACGGTGCCAAGCGTCTTTTATGTCGAGGTGACTTCGACGGTTTCGACATTCACATCGCCTTCGGCGTCGGCTCCGCAGCGACCGACGTTCTCCTGGACTCCCGTCAGCGGGGCCGCGCTGTATCAATTGACTGTGACGAACCTCAGCACAGGTGTTGCGAATGTTGTGAATACAATCGTGTCGGCCACCAGCTTTACCCCATCGAGTGATCTTGGAATCGGGCGATTTGCCGGGTGGGTTCGTGCGATTACTGCCGGAGGTGCAGGCCTGCCATGGACGCCAGCTCGCTTTTTCCGGATCGAGACTCCGGTCACTGTGCTGCCGATGGCGTATATGCAGCCTACACCGCGACCAACCGTCACGTGGAACGCTCTTGCGGGGGCTGTTCGTTATGACGTTTCCGTGGTGAATGTATTTAATGGCCAGGTGGCATATCGGAATACTGGTTTTCAGGGAACGTCCTGGACTCCGACTGCGGACTTGCCTCTGGGGATCTACCGTTTCTGGGTGAGAGGAATTGATGCTTCAGGAACGCCAGCCTACTGGTCAGCCGCCCGGGAATTTGCCGTTGCGAATTCTCCTGTTCCCGTCGCTCCGGTGACTTCGACGTTCAACCAGCGTCCTACGTTTGCGTGGGATTCTGTGACTGCCTCTGCTGGGTTAAGCCTGACGTACATCGTCTCTCTGACGAATACGACCACCGGGGCCTCAATGACCGTTAATGGTCTCTCGGGAATGTGCTGGGTGCCGACGTCAAATCTCCCGAATGGGGTTTATCGCTGGTATGTGCAAGGCGTGCTGTCGAATTCATTTCGGACAATCTGGTCAAATCCTGCGTACTTCACTGTGGGTGGTCGTCCGACACTGCTTCCGACATCTGGGGCCACGCCGACCATCAGTTGGCAATCCGTGACAGGTGCTGGCACTTACAATATCTGGGTCGATCGTATGGACGTCTTCCAGAGGGGCGTCATAAATGTGACTGGTATTGTTGGCACGAGTTATACTCGTCCAACACCGCTGGCTCCCGGACGTTATCGTGTCTGGGTTCAGGCTGTGAGCACGACTGCCGTGATGAGTGATTGGAGTGTTCCGCTGGATTTCACAGTTGCCGCAGGAACGCCATCATTCAATCAGAGTGGTTCTTCAGACGTGGCGATGCAACTCGATTCCGATCGAGAGGAGGCTGATCTGGTACCGGTGCTTGTTGAACAGGTCATTGCTGCCACCGACGGGGCTCGGGAATACTCTGTGTCACCAGCGGCCAGCAAATCGGCCATACGAGTTGCGGCTTCGGAGTCATCTGAGACGCGGTCGGCTTACCTCATTTCTGATCGTTCCGCTCAGGATGGGATGTCACGTCCGGGCGACAATCGCGTCATCCGGGAACGTCTCGACTCAGAAGATGAACTGCGTCCCGCGATCGGGCTTGTTGACGAACTGATGACGTCATTCGCCACTCGGGACTTCACACTGGAGGAAGTTGGTTGACAGTCATTTCGACGCAGAAGGACAGGTGGTGGTTGCACTGTCCGTGCTGAATGGTTGACAGAACCGGACCCGAATTCGCAAAGCTGCGGATTCGGGTCTTCTTGCTTTGATGCAGACGTGCAGGGGCATCGTTTGCCGTGGCAGCACTGGTGGTGTTGAGCCTCGTCTGTGTCCGTCCGCGGAATTCAGCCGAACTCCATCGATTACGGTGATGCTGACGAAGAGTTTCCCAGTGTTTTCACAAAGAAGGCCAGACGTTTTTTTGAGGCCCACGGAGTTTCACAGGCTCCATGTCCTGCACCAGGAACGACCACAAAGTCGAATTCCTTTTCCGCTTCGACCAGTCGTCGAGCGACCTGAAACGATGTTGCGGGGTCGACGTTGCGGTCCAGTTCTCCGACCACCAGCATCAGATGTCCCTGAAGCTGATGAGCGTGTTCGGTGTTCGAGTTCTGTTGATAGTGCTCACCCTCGGGAACGCCCATCCATTGCTCATTCCACCAGATCTTATCCATCCGATTGTCATGACAGCCACAGTCCGCGACGGCGGCTTTGTAAAAATCTCCGTGCCAGAGCATCGCGGCAAGAGCATTCTGGCCACCGGCGGAACCTCCGTAAATGCCGACCCGATCGAGATCCAGACAGGGAAGTTTTTCCTTCAGTGCTTTGATCCACAGAATTCGATCGGGCAGGCCGGCGTCTCGGAGATTACGGAAGCAGACATCATGAAACTCCTTTGAACGCCAGGCAGTGCCCATGCCGTCGATCTGCACGACAATAAATCCTGCGTCGGCCAGTTGCTGCTGGTGGCGATAATCTTCTCGAAACGCTTTGGGCACGTGGTGATCATGGGGCCCGGCGTAAATGTTCTCGATCACCGGCCACGACTTCGATGGATCGAAGTGTTTTGGACGATGCACAATGCCATAAATGTCCGTTGTTCCGTCTCGTCCTTTCGCTGTGAATCGCTCTGGTAATGGACGAATGGCGATCAGTTCTGTGGCGTCGGCTGATTCAAGGTTGCATAACAATTCGCCCGCTGCGGTGCGAAGTTCATGAATGGGTGGCAGATCGACTCGCGAATAGCGATCGATGAAGCATCGTCGATCGGGAGACCATGTGATTGAATGTGTTCCATCTCCCGATGTCAGCACCCGGAAATCAGATCCATCGAAATTGACTCGACAAAAATGCAGATGATAGGGGTCCTGACCGGGCACAACTCCCATCGCATAGAACCAGATCACCCGATTTGCATCGTCGATCTGTTCAATGCGGCGAACATTCCAGGAACCGTTCGTGACGGCATTGAGTAGCTCTCCGGACTTCAGATCATATCGGTACAGATGATTCCAGCCGCTTCGTTCGCTGGCCCAGAGCAGTTGATTGTCGGGCAGCCTCCGAAGTTCGAATTTGCCTTCAGAAGAGTAGTGGATGAACGTCTGGCTGGATTCGTCCACAATGGCGCGGATCGCACCGGTCTGATTGGTGACCTCAAGAACTCGCAATCTCTGATGACCACGTTCGTTGTACAGCAGGTAAAAGTGGCTGGCATCGTCACTCCATCGGAGAAATTCGAGCGACCACGCGTCTGGAAACAAAGTACGATCGATGGGAACTTCGGAACCATCGCTGATTCGGAAGAGACGCGGAGTCGCCATCGGAAGGGGGTCACCAGGCTTCTGGTAAGCATATGACTGGAGTTTTGGCTGAAACTGATCGCGCGGAGAAGATTCGATATACTGAACGAGTCGCTCCTGAATGTGAGTCGTCTGCATGGCCAGAAGAAACTGTGAGTCGGGGCTCCAGATCGCTTCTGCAATATGATCGGGAAAGTCTGGAAGGCCATGATTCATTCCGACACTGCGAGCCCTTGAGGCATCTTTGCGGAATGAATGTTCGGCGGCAGCGTCGCTGGTCAGAGCCATTTCTGAATCGTCATCCGTGCGAATCAGGATGAGGTTATGATTCCTGACCGTGACTGCATGTTGTCCATCGGGAGACCGGGGATTGTTCATGACTGCGTCTGAGGCGCTGCGATCTCTTCGTCGCCTTAACTGAGGAGTCTCGGTTCGTCGAACAGAATCGATGGTTTCCGGGCTGATCAAAACCTGAGTACTCTCTCGGCTGGCCTGAACGCAGCCGATTGCCTGGCCATCTGCTTTTTTCAGAAGCCAGACATGGCCTGAAAAGGTATGCTGGCGTCGAGTCTGGCCGGGCCTCACGCTGCCATAACTGTTTTCCTCTGCGGCTGCATTGATCCAGACCAGTTCAATGTCGTCCTCCAGACGATTGATCACAACGAGTTCCGATTCCGCACTGCCATCAGTCGACGGCCGAGGCGGCAGAAAAAGTTCCGAGGAGACGACGTCTCCGTCGGCCATGCGAGTCAGTGTCGAATCAGACGCCCTCCAGAGAAAATGTCCCTCAGGCCCGATCAGTGTGATCTCAGAGCGATCATCAGAGAACTCCAGACGCTGGATCGGGAGCTGTGAGGCGCTCACAGGATGCTTCAGTTCGACAGCGAGTTTCTCCGCCACGGCAGTATGATCAAATGCCGGTGATCGCTGCTTTTTTTTTGCATCGACAAAGACAAATTCACGTCGCATAGCCGATGTTTGAATCTGATACCAGAAATGCGTTGAATCCCTGAGCCACTGCGGCTCAATTCGATCGCGATAAACCTGCGCTGATGCATTCGGCAGCGATTTCGGCAATGCAAGGGCGGCAACCAGCAGACATGGAAACAGGGCGGTGATCGGTCGGCGAGCAGGTTGAGACTCCCTGCGCACAACCAACCTGCAGAAGATCGGATTCATGCTTGTCGAAACCACTTGAAAAGTGCAAATTCGCTGATTGATGATTGAAGACCGCAGTTCTGGCGAATGTCCACTGTATCGTCATCCGAAGCAACAGCACAGCTGATACGGCTCATCGGCAGCCATTCTTTTTGCGTGATCATGCCATTGATGGCAACGGCGCTCTTCATGCAGCACGCCGGAAGAAAAGTGACAGGAGTCAATGAACCTGAGCAATGCGCAGGTCCTTGCCCGAATTTGTGTTCTCGGGCAATGCAGCAGTCCGCCTCAGGGAATGTTCCATGTCTTTCACTGTATGCAGCGGAGACCTGCCGCGATTCATTCGGCAATTCCCTGATCGCCTCCCTGAAGTTTTTGCAGTCGATCGAGCACATCACGGAATTCGTAGTCCACGGCAAGGACTTCGTTGTAGTGATTCTCAGCCTGCTCCACCTTGCCGGCTTTTTCGTAAATCCTCCCGAGCCAGTAATGGGCATTTCGAAATGCGTCAGGGCGATCGTTGAAGTTGAGTCCCTCGAGGGCCTTCTCAAACTGTCGTCGAGCGAGGTCCAGCTTTCCATCCCGAGTAAAGCACTCACCCAGCAGAACCAGGGCGTCAACCTTCAGAGACGGATTTGCAACAGCCTGCTGAAGCAGAGGAATTGCCTTTGAATACTCTTTCGCCTGAAAGAGCCGCTGAGCCAGTTCAAGTTTTCGTCGGAGGTCCGTCGGGTTGTTCTCAACCGCATGGGTGTAAAACTCAATTTCCTTCTGAACGAGTTCTGCCTTGAGGGATTTGGCCTTCTCCACCAGCCGCTCCTTGCCCGGATTCTGACGGGCCTTCTCTTCGGCGTCAGCGGCATCCTTTCGAAGCAGCAGCAGCTGAACTTCCTGCATCTGCTCGCGGATGTCTGAATTGTTCCCTGAGATCTCCAGAGCCTTCGTGAGCTGGTCCTGCGCCTTGCCGAACTCTCGGGCGGATTTGTAGAGATCGGCAAGCTTCAGGTAGAGGTTCACGTTGCCGGGATCTTTACGAATCGCATGCAGCAGATCCGCTTCTGCAGACTCTCCCGGAGCATCGGCCGTTTTGGTCTGGCCCTTGCGTGCCTTTCGATCCTCTTCGTATGCATTGACCGCTGCAGCTGGTTGTTCGACTTTCACATCGCGGGTCGAATCCGCGCCTTCGTAGCGGCCTCGAACAATCGTCTGCTGAGCACGAACACGGTTGAGCATGGTGCGGATGTCGCCATCGAGTGGCAGCAGTTTTGCAAGTCGCTCGAATACCGCTTCAGCTGCCTTGAAGTCCTCTCTTGCAACCAGCAGGTCACCCAGGCGACGATTGTAGACAGCGTTCTCTTTATCGAGCTCCACTGCCTTCTCCAGCGCATACCGAGCGACATCTTTGTTGCCCTGTCCGTCACAGGCCTCTCCGAGGTCAAAGAACAGCTGTGCGTCCCACGGATTCGTCAGAAGTCCCTCCTCGGCCGCCAGTTCAATATTCTTCCAGTCCTTCGACATTCGCGACTTCTTGATCCGGCCTTTGACCCCCATCAGCCGCATACCAGCCATCTTCGCGCCAGTGCCGTTTTCATTGTAAGACTTGCGAATGTTGCCGTGCTTCACCTGTCGAAACATAACATTTTCAGGATCGAGTCGGCAGCTTTTGTCAAGAGCTTCGATGGCGTATCCCCAGTTCTTGTGGTTCATGGCTTCCGTTGCCTTCTTGAACCATTCCTGTGCAGCTTTCTGACGATCATTCATAATGAACACGCTCTGACTATAGGTCATCAATGGACAGGGAATCCTGACACTCGCGTGTGAATTCCCGGTTGATCTGATTTACGGTGATTGCGTCATGTGCTGTGAGGATCCAGGAACACTGCCGCATTTTGTCATGAGAATCTCAGGCATACCGTGATCGGAACTCCAATCCTGTCAACGGTGACTTCGAAATGGTGCTCACGTGATGAATGTGGCCAGCATGGAACCCACACTTCTGGACGGTGCAGTCTTTTTGAGTCACTCGCCGACAGGACAACGCCGCCCCCGCTTTCTTGACGCGCACCAGTCTCAGCCGATGTCGGGCTGAAATGAAGGCGATGCACGAGTGACTTTATCAGACAAAACAGGGGCCTGCCACAGTTTGGCAGTTGTGACGGACATGACGAACAGGAATCACGTCGGAACTTGTCATGTGTCCCGTTTTTTCCGCCGTTTTCCACCGACTTTACCATCCAGTGCCGATTTTCGTCTGAGCATATGGTGGTAATGCTGGGCAAACCGATGTGCCTCGTCGCGGACATATTGGAGTAATCTCAGGCCAAAAGCGTGTCGGCTGACCCTGATCGGATCTGACACGCCCGGCACGAAGATCTCTTCTTCCCTCTTCGCCAGTGAGATTGTTGTCGGCGGCGTCAGGCCGAGCATCACAAACGTTTCCATCACGGCATTGAGTTGACCCTTCCCACCGTCAATCAGCAGGAGGTCGGGAAAGGTTTCCCCTTCCTGAACAAGTCGACGAAATCGACGTGTGACGACTTCACGCATCGATGCAAAGTCGTCAACCCCTTCAACAGACTCAATCCTGTAACGCTTGTAGCCCGGTTTGAATGGCAGTCCGTCGATGAACTGCACCAGGCTGGCCACCGTTTCCCGTCCCTGCAGGTGCGCGATGTCGATTCCCTCTATTCGACGCGGGAGTTCAGCGAGCTTCAGAATCTTCTTCAGTCCGGCCAATCCCTTCTGTGGATCGATGTAAAAGACCTCCGGCTGTGCATGGCTTTCCAGGTCACCGCGAAGGCTCAGGTTTTTCAGGGAGTTGATCTCATCTCGCAGCCTCGCTGCTTTCTCGAATTTCAGTTCTCGCGAGGCTTGCTTCATGTCGTCTTCCATTTCTTTCAGAAGACTCGCCTTGCCTCCGTCAAGGAACAACTTCAGTCGGCGAATGTCTTCGCGATAGTCTTCTCGGCTGATGCGAAGATTGCACGGCGCCGTGCATTGATTGATGCTTGCCAGCAAACATGGTCGAAACCATCGCCAACGCTCGTCGTTCTCTTCAATATCCAGCGTGCAGGTCCGAAAACGAAAAATCTTCTGC
>JBKDRW010000615.1:0-3286 GCA_046341255.1 Planctomycetota bacterium | reverse complement strand
CCTTTGGGATCTGCGACGGTCGATGCTTTGACGAGATCGCGAGTGCGGTATCGAATCAGCGGGCTCCCAGTTCGTCCCAGATTGGTCACGACCAGTTCGCCCACTTCGCCGGGAGCAACGGGAACGAGCGTTTCGGGATTGAGGATCTCCGCGATGCACTCGGTCTCGAGGAGATACAGCCCACCTGGGCGGTCTTCGCTTTCGCTGGCCAGCGAACCGATCTCCGTCATGCCCCAATGATCAATCACTCGCGCCTCCCATGCGTCTTCAATCCTTGACCGAGTGGCCGGTATGGTTCCGCCGGGTTCCCCCGCCACGATCAGCATTCGAACCGAGGATTCCCGAATATCGATGCCTTCCGATGCTGCCACTTCGGCCATCCGCATGGCGTACGTCGGCGTGCAGCAGACCACAGTGGCTTCGTTCTCGATCATGGCCTGCAGACGCACGGTGGTGGACATGCCTCCGCCAGCAATACAGAAGTTGCCGAATCGTCCCGCCCCTTCAAAGGCCGCCCAGAATCCAATGAACGGCCCGAATGAGAATGGAAAGAACAACCGGTCCCACGACTGAATTCCTGCCAGCGTGTAAATCTGACGCCAGCATTCCATGAACCAGTTCCAGCTGTCTTCCGTGTCCAGCCATCGCACCGGGCGCCCCGTTGTTCCGGACGTTTGATGCAATCGACGATACCGCGTTGAAGGAAATGTCACATTGGTTCCGTACGGCGGCGTTTCCGTCTGATTATCGACGATTTCCTGCTTGGTGATCAGCGGCAGTTTTTCCAGATCGGAGCGGGAACGAACAGCGGCCACGTTCACTCCGGCCGCCTCAAATCTTCTGGTCCAGAAGCGATTCCGTGGGACAATTGTGCGAAGCAGCTCCACAAGTTTCTGAGACTGGTAAGTCTCCAGCTGCCGGCGATCCGTCCAGAGAGTTGAGATGTCCGCGGCCACACTCGTCATGTCGTTCTGCTCATGAATGGTCGAGCGGCGTCCTGCCTGATGAAGAAAGCCTCACAGCAGTAGCCATCTTGTTGAAAGGAAGCAGGACTGCGTCCCCCGCATTCGCTAGCCGCGAAGCAGTCGAAAACCTCGAATAAGGTACACCAGCCCGCTCCAGATGGTGACACCAACCGCCAGCCAGAGCAATCCATCTCGAACTGTGGGAAGCCATGTCCACGGAAGCTCCTCGGAGAGGGACAACAGACTTGCGGTCACCGCCACACACTGCAGAGCCATCTTGAGTTTTCCGACGAGATTCGCCGAGAAGTCCTTGCCCTCTTTCTCGAGAATACCTCGCAGACTGGAGACAAACATCTCACGGCCAATGATGATAATCACCATCCAGGCAGTCACTCCTGAATCCAGTGTGGCGGAGGTTTGCCCCTGTTTTTCCAGCAGAAACACAAACGTGCCGCAAACAATCACCTTATCCACGAACGGATCCATAATCCGCCCCAGTACCGTGATCTGCTGATACTTGCGTGCCAGATACCCGTCCAGGGCATCTGTGGAGGCGGCAATCACAAACAATGCCGCTGACGCGATCCACCAGCCACCCATCGAAATCATCGAAAACAGCACGATCGAAAGCAGCAATCGCACGCCAGTCACCAGATTCGGCGCATTCAGCGACTCGCGACCAATCACCGGTCTCGGGCGGTTCTGGGCTTTTGGGGCCAATGCTGTGGAATCGGAATTCGACATGACTTCTGACTCAATCTGAACGCGACCGATCCAGTCATTCCTCGTGAATTAGACGGCTCCGTCACTGTCGTCGTATTCTTCATCCATCTCTACGGAAACCAGCCCTACGAGGTCATAGTCCTGTCGCTGCATAATTTCCACTGCGACCATGTCACCAATCTCCAGATCTGCGCCGGTGACAATGACGTTGGAATCGATCTCCGGAGCGTCTGCGTAGGAGCGGCCCACATAAACACCATCGCCGACCTGCTCGTCAATGATGACATCCAGTTCATAGCCGACCATCTTATCAGCATGATCAAACGCGATCTGTTGCTGAATTTCCATCAGTTCATCGCGCCGAGCTTCCTTGACCTCTTCCGGAAGATGACCATCAAGTTTCACGGCAGGTGTGCCAGGCTCCAGTGAGTAAGTAAACACGCCCATTCGTTCAAAACGAGTTTCCTGGACAAACTGCTTGAGTTCTTCAAACTGCTCGTCTGTCTCGCCCGGAAAACCGGTAATGAACGTCGTTCTCAGCACCACATTCGGAATCCGATCGCGCAGCTTGTACACAAGCTCTCGTGTCTGCTCACTGTTGACACGACGCTGCATGCGTTTCAGCACGGCCGAGTTAATATGCTGAAGCGGCATATCGAGATACGGAATGATGCTTTGCGAATCGGCAATCACACTGATTAACTCGTCCGAAAAGTTGATCGGGTACAAATACATCAGCCGAATCCAGTCGATCCCATCGACGCCCTGCAATTCGGTCAGCAGGTCGGCAAGCCGAACTTTGCCATACAGGTCCATTCCATAGTACGTGGTATCCTGTGCGACCAGAATCAACTCACGCACACCATCCTGCACAAGTTCTTTCGCTTCATCAATCACCATTTCGATAGGCTTGGTTACGTGCTTTCCACGCATCGACGGAATGGAACAGAATGTACAGGTCCGATCACAGCCCTCACTGATTTTCAGATACGCGTAATGCGATGGCGTGATTCGCAGCCGCGACTGATCATTCATGGCCTTGATTGGTGCGGGGCGGAACAATTCCCGCTGCTCGCGCGCCCCCCCGACAAGTCGATCAGCCACCTTTGTGATCTCGTCACGGCCGAAGACACCGACCACGTGGTCGATCTCGGGCATCTCCCTGAGCAATCCCCCGTCGGCCTCCAGACGCTGCGTCAGGCATCCCGCCCCAATCACGCCTTTCGTCCTGCCCGCCTTCTTGAGATCAAGCATCTCCTGAATGACCGAACGCGATTCTGCCCGCGAGCTCTCGATGAAGCCGCAGGTGTTCACAATCACAAAGTCAGCCCCATCCGGCTCGGAAACCAGCGTGTAGCCATCAAGTGCCAGCGTGCCCAGCATCTTCTCGCTGTCAACGAGATTTTTGGGGCAGCCGAGACTGACAAAGGCATAGGTGCCCTTGGATAGTCGAGGGTCTGCAGGTTCGCCGGAAACAACTGGCTGGGCAGAGCTGGAAAGATCAAGAATCGGCAAGGAATTCATCGGAACATTCGTCGAAAGAGAATCGGCCATCATGAACATGTTGATGGACGGCAATTTTCGAGACAGTGTACCCG
>JBKDRW010000614.1:0-7649 GCA_046341255.1 Planctomycetota bacterium | reverse complement strand
ACTCACCGTCAGTGTCAGCGCAGCCGCGTCGTCATCTGTAATGCTGACAGCCACATCATCGGGCGCGAAACCCGTCGCCGTCGCGGTCACTGTGACCGAAACATCACCATCGTCAAGCGTATTATTGACGGGTGTTGCCTGCACCGTCACCGATGCAGCGCCCGCCGGAATCGTCACCGTCGATGGAATATCTAGTCGCGACGAACCACCATCCGAAAGGCGCACCACCAAACCCGCCGAATTATCTGATGTATTTCGCGAGACCGTATATGTCACGGCGTTTGAACCAGCATTTTCCGCAACTCCCGCAGGGCTCGCAGTGATGGTCAGGGACGGGATATCATCATCTGTCACCGTGACATTCGTGGTCGCCGCGGCCAGACCAGTGGCCGCGGCGGTAATCAGTACAACAGCATCCCCATCATCGTTGCTGTTGTTCACGGGAGTTCCCGCGACCGTCACCGATGCGGCGCCCGCCGGAATCGTCACCGTCGGCGGAACTGTCAGACGGCCAGCCGTTCCGGATGTCAGATTGACCGTCAATGCATTGGTTATGGGGCCAGCATTTCGCGTCACAGTGAATGTGATTGTGTCATCGCCGGCATTTTCAGCAACAGACACGGGATTCGCAGACAGACTCAGGTTGGCACCATCATCATCGGTGACTGTCACCGATGCCTGAGCCGTGGAAAACCCTGTCAGAGAGGCCGTCACCGTCACCAGCTGGCTGCCATCCGCCGCAGTATTGTTGACGGGGGTTCCGACAAATGTGACTGAAGATTGGCCTGCCGGAATTGTCACCGTGCCCGGCACGGTCAGGCGAGCTGTGTCGCTGGACGTCAACGTGACCACGACGGCTGAAGTCGTGTCTGCTGTGTTGCGAGAGACCGTGTAAGTCACTGCCGGAGATGCGGCCGATTCCGATACAGTGGTTACCGAAGACGTTAATGACAGAGCGGCAGACTCGTCGTCGTTAATGATCACCGTTCCCGTACCGGTTGTCAGCCCGGCTGCAGTGGCTGTAACCACGACAGATGTCTGTCCGGAAAATACGGAATCGTTCGTGGGTGTGGCCGTAAACGTTGTCGAAGCCTGACCTGCCGGAATTATGACGCTTGCCGGAACGGTCAGACGGGAAGAACCTGACGACAGATTGACGACAAGGGAAGCTGTGTTGTCAGTCGCACTTCGGGACACAGTCAAGGTAACCGCACCCGTTCCTGCATTCTCCAGAACTGCGGACGGTGTCGCGGACAGAGAAAGTGCCGGAGAATCATCGTCGGTCACGGTCACCGTTACGGTACCACTCGCCAGACCCGCGGCAGACGCCGTGATGACAACATCAACATTCGCATCAACCGTGGTGTTGTTCACGGTCGTCGCAACGAACGTCACAGACGAAGCATTCGCCGGAATAGTGACGCTTGCCGGAACGGTCAGTCGCGATGTCGTATTCGAAGCAAGGTTCACCGTTACCGCAGTCGACTTGTCCGTCGTGTTTCTGCTCACCGTAAACGTTCGAGCCGCCTCTGCGGCGTTCTCTGCGAATGTCGACTGCGCTGCCGTCACAGTCAATGCGGCGATTTCGTCACTCGTCACAACAACAGTATCTGTACCTGAGATGAAACCGGTGGCAGCCGCAGTCAGCGTCACTGTCGCCTCGCTCTCAGCCGTTGTATTATCAACGGCTGAAACATTAACGGTCACGGATATCTGCCCGGAAGGAATCGTGGCCGTCGCTGATGCAAACTTCGCACGTGCCTCGTTTGACGATGACAGGTTGACAATCAGGTCAGCGTTTGTTGAGCCCGACCTCGTAATCACAGCCGTCGTCGCTGCAGCACCGCCATTCTCAGCAATCGACGTAGCAGCGATCACCATCGTCAAAGTTGGCGTGGCCGCAGCCAGAACCGCGTCGGTCCGGGCAATTGCACCAGTTGTCGGGCTGGTAATTCTCTCCTCAACCAGACTGTCGCTTACATTATTTGATGGTCGTCCGACCTGACGGAGCCGCGAGACCGTTGCGGGCAGCTTGATTTCAGTCGCGTTCTGGCCCAACAATTGCCCCACGAAAAACTTAGACGACAAGACGCTGGTGCCCTGAACCTGGACGGCATCCTCACCTTCTCGCATCCACAGATGCGATTCTCGCTCGATCGTTGTGGAATCAATGATTGCAACATCATCACCACGGTCAGCCGAAAGATAAAACCGGCCACGAAGCGTTGAATTCTTCAGCACAATGTCATCATTGCCATTCCGAGTCACGATCGACGTATGACCGTTCACCGTTGTGCCGGTAACGACGATCTCGTCGGATCCATTGCCTGTGGAAATATCCAGAGCAGATCCGATTGTGGAACCACTGATTGCAATCACCGCAGTTCCGGATGAATCAAGCCTCAATCCGCCCGGAGCGGTCACGTTGAGCACGGCGATCGAGTCGGTCCCGGCTCCTGCATTCAAAGCAACCCTGCCTGTCAGTGTTCCCGAAACGGCAAGAGCGTCGTTGCCAGCTTCGCCGTTTAATCTGGTCGTTCCTGAAATCGTGACCCCGCTGCGAACTGAAATCGAATCATTTCCGGCACCCAACATGGCCACGAGACTGCCGGGAAATGTTGTGGAAGAAGTCGCCAGGGTGAATGCCGACGCACCGCTGTTGATGGTCGTGCCGTTCAGTCCACGAACAACAACACTCGAGCCACTGGCTACGACCTCAACGGCGTTGTCGTTGTTGTCCCCCGTGATTCTTGCGAGGCCATCCTGGAGAGTAACCAAAACGTTGCCCGCCAGAAGGGCACGGCTCTCCAGCCACTCCATTCGGCTCACTCCCGATGCCTGTTTTCGGCGGCGATCAGTGCGGAGTCCGGAAACGACGGTCTTGAGAAATCGCTGCAGTGACATGTCAATTCCTGAGTCAGGCAAGTAATGAGGTTCAGCAAAATCTGCCGATTCGAGGTCCTTCGTCGGCATTTCTGTCGGACGACATTAGATAAAAAATACGGATTGAGTAAAACAGGCGAAACAAGGAACATGAGAGGATAGCGAACAGTTTTCGGATTCTCGAATGAAGGTAAGGACGGAACCAGAACAAAATCCCCACGTTTTTTGATCTAAACGCTGCCCCTGCAGCGATTTCGCATCGACCCCACGCCGCGGCCATTAAAATAGTGTACTAATGTTCCTATTTAAATCACTCTGAAGGTTCCCCAAGAGGCAGAATCTGAGGAACTCTTTGCCGCTGCGAAACGTCCAAACAGACAAACCGGCCCTTTTGAGTCCATGGGGATACGTCGATTGTTGCTATGTCTGAAACCCATCCCAAAAACGCCCAAGCAGTACTTTCGAACGATGATCTCCTCCTGCATGCGTCAGCCGTGCTGGACGGCGAGACTTACGGCGACATGCCCGAACTCAGCGGGAGAGCGTCTCGGGAAGCACTCGCGCTGGCTGATCAATTTCAGCAGGACGCCATGATCGTCTCAGCACTGCTCCGGAAGATTCCGGTTCAGACTTTGTCGAGTCCTTTGATTCACAGTCGTGATCTGCAGGGGCTGGATCGAGAATCGTCGAGAGTCAGGATCTCGGTCGGTCATGGCCCGGGTGAGCGTCCGTCGCGGCAGAAGTTTGCAGGTGTTGTGTCGATCCTGACAATGACTGGCTGCCTGCTGATCGGACTTTTCGCTCCACATACGGATGAATCTGCGTTGCCGCGAATTACTGCCAGCTGGAAGGTTCGAAAAGCGGCTGCCAGCGCAGTGACAGATTTTCCTTCAGAAGATCACTGGAACGTCGTTGTCGTTCGGATGGATCACCGCGATCGAATCGCGGCCATGCAAGCCGTGCAAAGGGTTGTCAGGGAGCACGGCTTCGACTTCGCTCGCAGTGCCGGAAAAGAAATGCCGGATTGGCTGGGTGTTGTTCTGTCAGCAGATGCAGACGAGAGCAGGGCTCTGCTTGAGGACCTCAGAAATACGGTTCCGATGGAATCTGTTGAGCAGGATCCAACACGCATCGCAGAGTCAACTCGCGAAGAGCTGATCGCCGCCGTGCAGGAGTCCCTTCGCTACCCCACCATGTCAGAACTGCATTATGGCAAGGTCTACCTCGCTATGCCGGAAAGCGATCGACAGACATCCATGGAGGTCTCACGGGTTGCCGCAGCCGACATCGATCTTCCCACGACTCATCTGTCCGGCACAGAATCTCAGGCCCGAACGTCCTCCGCGATTGAAGCATCTGCTGGCGCACCGGCCACGGCAACGGAAGACCTTTCCAGGCGTCAGGATGGTGTCACTCTGGTCGTGTTTCAGTTTGACCAGCTGCCTGCCGCTGACCTGAAGATCTGAAAGCTACTCAGCACCGTGAGTTCTCAGCCAGTCTCTGGCGCGAACCTGGCAGTCTTTGTCAAAGAAGGATTCAGCGACCAGTGACACCGTGCCGGTTACTTCACGTCGCTGGTCTTCAGAGAGTTTTGGCCAAAGATCTGCGGAAGCCTTCAGGCTGTTACGAACGATCTGCGGCTGCTCAACCTGAAAACTGTTCTCTGCCAGTCGTTGCTCATTCTCTGAAAGGCTCTGCACAGCAGTTTG
Organism: Planctomycetota bacterium; assembly: GCA_046341255.1. Classification (GTDB taxonomy): domain Bacteria; phylum Planctomycetota; class Planctomycetia; order Planctomycetales; family Planctomycetaceae; genus SXXK01. The sequence goes on along the minus strand of JBKDRW010000614.1, from coordinate 3,057 downwards.
ATCGAACGGCTTCACAGCGTCCTTCATGAGCTCCATCAGCACGGGAACGCATTCCGTCGAGCCATTTCTTGCGAGCCCCATAGCGGCATTCGCTCGCGCAAATCGATCTGAGTCACCCAGCAGAACCTTCAGTTGTTCGATGGATTTTTCTCCACCGACGTTACCAATCGCAAATGCTGCAAGGTGACGCAGGACAGGATCGGGAGACTGCGCTGTGATTCGAAGCTGTTCAAGCACCTCCGGATTCGTGATGGTGGCAGCCTCTACCGGCCTCACGTTCTGATTCTCCGCGTCTGTTGAATCCTTCGAAATGTTGTATCCCGTCGCTTCGTCAAAATGACGACCAGCAATAGTCGCTACCGCCATCAACGCGCTTTTTCGGACATCGATCGCGTGAGGCTCCTTCATCGCCTCAGCCAGCACCGGCAGCGTCTTCGCATCATCCCGGAGAACGGACATCGTTCGAGCCAGAAACTCCTGATGCGTGATCTGCTCCGGAGTGGATCGCGTAGAGGCAAGCGACTCCGACAACAGAGACGTCAGCGAATCCACAACCTGTGGATGCTGAGCCAGAGGCGCTCGATCCACAGGTGGTGCAAGTTCCTCGTTCTTCAGCAACTGAGCAATCCCAATGGCTGCACGCCATCGCCGATGCTCATTGCTGCTGCCAAGTTCAGACACCAGTTGTTGCCAGTCGCTCTCAGTGTCGGCCAGTTTGCCAAAAAGCGCCCAGACCGAAACGACCGCAAGGACGATCAGAGCCGGGATCAGGAACAGTTGGACAATGTAGCCCGCTGAGGGAGGCGTCACCGGGGGTAACTCTTCCGGACGCAGTCCTGCAGGATTCGGTGCAGGTTTTGGATCGGACGACGCTGAACTCATGACTCGGCCTTGAAATCAAAATTCACAAAGTAGCAGCCAACAAAACATACACTCGCACTGTTCGATCATAGAGTCCAGATTCGGGTTTTTCAGTGAGCCAGACGTCACACCAGGTTTCGGGAAATGGTTCGCGTGAGTCACCTATCCTTCCTGCATTTTTCTTACTTATAAACAAATGTTCATTTCTCAGTTGAGAATCTCGCCCGGTTTCGGGAGCCATTCCAATCAACGATTGCGACCCCCCTTTGCTTCCCTATCATCTCCGGCTCGCTTAACCCGTACGACTGGCAGTCTTTCCTGAGTCTAACGAGTTCAGGCGAACCGGCGGTGCGCGTTTTCAGAGCGTTCTTGTTCTGAGTCGCGTTGGGACCTTACCGGAAAGGTCGCGAATTGACTTCGAATCGATTCTTCGCTGGAAACTTTTGAAACTCAGAGAGACATTTGCTGGAGTCACACGAAGGATGGCTGAACAGAAGGCGACAAACGTTACATGGCATGCACACAATGTTACTCGCGACGATCGTCAGAAACTGAACGGCCATCGTGGAGCAGTCCTGTGGTTCACGGGATTGAGCGGTTGCGGGAAAAGCACCATCGCGAATGCAGTGGACCAACTCCTGCACGAACGGGGGTTTCATACGTTCGTGCTCGATGGCGACAACATCCGCATGGGACTGAACAAGAATCTTGGTTTTTCACCGGAGGACCGAACGGAAAACATCCGCCGGATCGGTGAAGTGGCCAAGTTGTTTGCAGACTCAGCGACGATCGTGTCCACGGCCTTCATTTCCCCTTACAAGGCAGACCGCGACATGGTTCGCGCATTGTTGCCTGCAGGGGAATTCATCGAGATTTTGGTTCAGGCGAGCATCGAAACCTGCGAATCTCGCGACCCGAAAGGGCTCTACAAGAAAGCCCGGGCCGGAGAAATCAAGAACTTCACCGGGATCAGCGCGCCCTATGAAGCCCCTGAAAATCCAGAAATCGTCCTCGACTCTGACAACAAGGGCATCGAAGTTCTGGCAAAGGAAGTGATCGCTTATCTAACCACCAAAGGCATTTTGCCAGCCTGATCTCCCTGACGACGAACAGTCGCATCAGATCGGTGAATTTTCACGGATCTGGTGCCCTGATCGGCAGTTGTTTTATTCATCACACGGCGGATACCGTGGATTCCGTTGTGCTCTGCAGGATGCGGAGCGTCTGACCGGACGGCTATTGCCGCACATCTGATCGTTGAGTCTTTCAGGAGGAAAGACCAGCAGATCACCGTTGAAAGGATGCAGCAGAATGATTTCCGTTTGTGCCATGATGGGTTTGACCGTCAGCGTGTTGACCGCCACGGTCGACATGAATGAACAAACCGCAGAAATGAATCTGGCCAGTTTGGCGGCCGCAACCGCGGCCTCGCCGGAAGGACAATGGCTCGATTCCTTCGAGCAGGCTCAGGAACAGTCCCGCCAGAAGAAATTGCCGCTGATTATTCACTTCGAAGCCGACTGGTGCGGACCATGTCGCAGAATGAAGACAGAGGTTCTCGAACAGGCTCAGGTTCTCAGGATGCTCGGAACGCAGGTCGTCGCGGTTCGAGTCAATTCGGATCGCCACCCGGAAATCGTGTCGAGATTCTCCGTCGCTTCCCTACCGACGGAGGTGATTGTGAACGCAGATGGCAAAGAACTGGCGAGGTATGTCGGCGGCACATCCGTCACCGAGTATATCGCTCGCATTGAACGACTTGAGGGGATGTCACCGAACGGCTCGACCACGTCAGAATCCTCTGCAGACGAAAATCTCCGTCCATGTCTGCTCGTCATGCGGGATGGAAAAATGGTCGGGCTCGGCGGATATTCGCCGGTCGCCATGCAGAAAGAGAAGAAGTGGATGAAAGGTTCGGAAGAGTTTGTCGGTTCATATCTGGGTGTCGACTATTACTTCCAGTCAGCAGAAGAACGAGGCTTGTTTTTCGGAAACCCGTCAGCTTTTATCCCGGGACTTCATGGCTGCGACCCGGTGGAACTGCAGCTGGCAGGTCGAGCCGAAGCAGGAGCCATTGAGTTCGGAGCGTTTTACAAGGGTCGCTTATTCTTCTTCAGCAACCGGGAGAATCGTCAGCGATTCAACAGCAATCCAGCTTCGTATGCCGAAGGTCTGCTTCAGAACGACATTCAGAAT
>JBKDRW010000613.1:0-4555 GCA_046341255.1 Planctomycetota bacterium | reverse complement strand
CGGTGCCAGTCTTGGCGCGGGAGCCGCCCTGGTTGCCGCAGCGCGACTTGCCGACAGGATACAGGCAGTCGTGACACGGGGAGGTCGCCCCGATCTGGCCAGTGAGCATCTGCCGGATGTCCGATCACCCACGCTGCTGATTGTCGGTGGTCGCGATCATGAAGTCCTCGAACTCAATCAGCAGGCATTGAACATGCTGAACTGTCCGAAACGACTGATCATTGTTTCTGGTGCCACCCATCTTTTTGAAGAACCCGGCACATTGATGCACGTGGCCAATCACGCGAAGGATTGGTTCGTCAACTGCTTTCGTCGTCTTCGGAGCGGAGACAGAAAGAAAACTCGAAGCCGCTGACGACAATCTGAAAACCTTTACGTGCCTGACCGGGGCTCCCATGAACAAAGTCCGCAGCGGTTCTGCAAGCGAACAACGAAACGATGTTCAATTCCTCACGAGGCACCATGGTTTTGACTCTGCTCTTTCACAGCCCTCTGGACCAGATCGTGAGTCTTCAATCTTCTCAAATCCTGTCGAAAAGCCCGATTCATGCCAGTTCTGTCAACCTCATCGAGTCTTACATCCATTCAGCGTATCCCTTCACCACGAGAAATCCATCAGGAGCATTTGATGTTTGCAAATCGCGAGGACGCAGGTCGCCAACTTGCGGCCAGATTCACCGGCCGCGTACTGACGCGACCAATTGTACTTGCCATTCCTCGTGGCGGAGTCGTGACTGGAGCAGTACTGGCTCGTGAATTGTCCGCTGATCTCGATCTGATTTTCTGTCGTAAACTGCGTGCCGCAGGACAGCCGGAACTTGCCATCGGTGCCGTCTGTGATGACGGTCAGGTGTGGTACAACGACGATCTCGCAGGCGTTCTGCCGCAAACAGAAGAACACTTCCGGAGTGAGCGACACCATCAGCTTGGGGAAATTCAGCGTCAGAAAAACACGTTTGGAACCGGTCGCCCTCGTGGTCATGTTCGGGGGCGGACGGTGATCATTGCAGACGACGGAATCGCGACCGGAGCCACCATGTTTGCCGCGTTGCAATCCATTCGTCTCCAGCATCCGCGGGAACTCATCGTGGCCGTTCCGGTGTCATCACCAGATCGCCTTCAGGACCTTCGTTCGTTCTGTGATGAAGTGGTCTGCCTGCTTGCTCCAGCGGATTTCTGCTCAGTCAGTCAGGTGTACGAAGACTTTCGACAGGTGGACGACGCGGAAGTCATTCGGGTGCTTGAGCAATTCGAGTCGCAACGAGCGACTGAAAATCACCCCGATTTCGTCAATCCAGACCACGAGGCATGAAAGACATTATTCCGATTCAGACCTGCATCATCGGCTCCTGAGTCACAATCTCTGGCAGCCCGCCTTTATCAACCGTTCATGAGGTATTCGCGGAGTATTGACGATGGTTCCATGGACCAGCGCAGATCTGCAGGCGTTGCTGGAAGAACGCGATGGCCCCTGTGTGTCTCTGTTTCTTCCGGTTCATCGTCAGGATCCTCAGCAGGATCGACTGCGGTTTCGCATCATGGTCAGCGAAGCAGAGGAGCGTCTGCAGGCGAGGGGGATGAGCCCCGAAACGGCCCGGGATTTTCTGATGCCGTTGCATGACCTGCAGAACGACTCACTGTTCTGGAGGAACCCGTCGGATGGTGTTGCCGTATTCCTCGCACCCGGTTTTTTTGAAGCATATCGACTGCCATGGTCATTCACAGAAGAACTGGACGTTGGACGTGTCTTCCTTGTGATCCCGCTGCTTCCGATGCTCGCCGCTGATGGACATTATTATCTCCTCGCGCTCAGCCAGAAGCATGTCAGGCTTTTTCACGGAACGCACTTTCGTATCAGTCAGATGGATCTCAATGGTGTACCTCGAAGCCTCGCAGAGGCCATGCGAACAACGGATTCCGACATGCAGTTCCGCTTCCACACTCAGCCTGCACCAAACGGAACGCCAGGTGCGATGGACGGAGAATCTGCCGTTGGCACTGACAATGAGAAGAACGATCTGCTGAGATACTTTCAGCGGATTGATCACGGACTCCGGACCATTTTTCGGGAAGACAAGGCGCCGCTGGTTCTCGCGTCCGTCGAAGACCTGCAGCCAATTTTCCGAGAGGCCAGCAGTTATCCGCATTTGACAGCACGCGGAATCATCGCCAACCCTGATCGCCTGAGCGGTGAGGAACTTCATCAGCAAGTCTGGGAAGTCGTCTGCCCCCTCTTTGAAAATCGGGAAAAGCAGGCTTTGATTGACTATGACGAAGCACAGCAATCAGGAAACGTCACGGTCGATTCCATCCACGTCATTCAGGCTGCGATTCACGGTGAGGTATCAACACTGTTCGCATCGCTGGATCACCGAGTCCGTGGAACCGTGGATTTTCAAAGCAAGAGAGTCACCATTCATGAGCAGGCGAAGCCCGGTGACGAAGACCTTTCCAATCTTGCCGCAGTCTGCACACTGCGACGCGGTCACGTTGTGCATGCTCTTCGGCGTACGGAAATGCCGGAGAAATCGTCTCTTGCTGCAATCTGGTTTCGGTCGGTCAAAATGCAGGTTGTGAGGCCACCCTCGGGCTGAACAAAACCCGAATCTCTTGTGCGACAGAGCGTATCAGACGGACAGGCTCGGATTCCTGATCTCAATTTTCAGTCATGCCGACATTCTGAAAGGGAGAATTCATCGGAATCCATAACGAACTGAAGCACACACCATGCTGCGTTACTGATTTCCTGCATGCGTCCCTCGGAAGCAACTATGCCCGGAGACGGAACCCAGTCAGTCTGCTTCGTGGTTCGTCAGAACAGGGATGTGGAACTCACAACATTGCAATTGCGAGTCTGGCAAAATCTCCAGACCCTCAGCCATGCTCAAGGACCCATTGCACAGCATGTCGGTTCAGCTCACCGGCATCCTTCGCTCCGATCTTTCGTTTGATGTTTTCCCGGTGCGTATCGATCGTATGTCGGCTCAGGAACAACCGCTCTGCAATCGCCCCGCTGGAATGCCCCTGGCCGATCAGGCGAAACACTTCCAGCTCGCGGTTTGATAACAGATCAGCAAACCCCTGCACCGGACCGCGGCTGACAAGCCCCTGCGAAATGAGCGTATGAGACAGTTCCGGGCTGATGTACCGTTGCCCCTTCAGTACGGTTTGTACAGCTTCCAGCAATTTCGTCTGAGACTCCTGCTTGTTCAGATAGCCCTCCGCACCGGCGCGGAGCGCACGCTGACCGTAGAGCGATTCCTCGAATGCTGACACAACCAGAATTTTCACAGCGGGATCACGCGCCTTGAATTGGCGAACAAGGTCAATGCCATGACCATTTTTGAGTGAAAGATCGACCAGAATCAGATGGGGATCTGTCGCGGCCGCTATCCTCAGCGCCTCGGACTCCGATTCGGCTTCCCCGCAGATTTCAAAATCCTTCTGAGACACGAGGTTCATGGCGAGAGCCTGCCTGACCAGAGGATGATCATCAACAATCAGGATTCTAGTCTGCTTCATAGCCGGCCCTTCCTGAAGTTTTCGGTTTGTCGGGGTCACGCTGGAACGACCCGGATTCTCCCGCGGACACGCCACGGGGAATGAGACATTGAACGAGGGTACCTCCAAGGCGAGATCGTCCGATGCGAATGGCGCCACCAATCAGACTGGCACGGTACTCCATGGTCCGCAACCCCTTCCCGGTGCTGGCTGTTGAACGCAGAACTCCACCGCCATTGCCGTCGTCCGCAACTTCCAGCACCAGATGATCTTTTTCGCCCGAAAGTGAAAGCTCGACTCGACTCGGTTCTCCATGATGAATGGCGTTGCCGATCGCTTCCTGAGCAATTCGATAGACATGCGAGGCAACGCTGTTGTCGTGCACGGCAATATCACCCGACCAGACAAAGCTGCAGGGTACACCGGAAGACGCAGACATCGTCGAACTCAGCTTTTCCAGAGCGGCTCGCAGTCCCTCTGTATCAATGACAACAGGCAAAATGCCGTGGGCCAGATCACGAACATGCTGATATGTCTCCTGCAGACCGCGAATCAGCCGCTCCGTGATATCAGTCAGTTGCTGCAGAGCCGCCGGGAACTGCCCGCGATCCTGATCCGCAGCCTGCTCCCTGTCGTCGGGAGAAGGCGACATCCCCTCGACCAGCCGGTGCATCAGACCAGCAAAGAGTGCGAGCGCCGTCAGCTCCTGCTGAACGCCGTCGTGCAGTTCGGAGCCAATTCGCTGCTGTTCCGTTTCCGCCGCTTCAAGAACATGCCGCTGCAGTTCTTTCCGCTCCGAAATATCTCGGATAAATCCAGTGAACTGTCGCTCCCCATCGATTTCTGCCACTGACAGTTCAACCGGGAAAGTCGAGCCATCCCTTCGCAGGGCCATCGCCTCGCGACTTCGTCCGATGATTCTCCGTTCGCCGGTCGCCAGGTATCTGCGGATATATCCATCATGTTCTTCACAAAACGGGGACGGCATCAGCATGTTGATGTTCTGCCCCTGAAGCTCGGACAGGGTGTATCCAAACATCCGGAAGCCAGCCTC
>JBKDRW010000612.1:0-2558 GCA_046341255.1 Planctomycetota bacterium | reverse complement strand
CAATCATCTGGTCTGATGGCGTGCGGATTCGTCCGGATCACGCTGTCGATCTTGCGCCGGATTTCGATCAAACCGTTTATTTAGCAGAAAGGTTCGTCTGTGTTGAATACCGTGGCCGTCGTTGGCGCGACCGGAGCCGTTGGTCGTATTATTCTTCAGCTGCTGCAGGAACGTCGATTTCCCGCGGGAAGATTTCGGCTTCTGGCCTCAGCCCGCAGCGCTGGTCAGCAGGTGGAATTCAACGGCGTGAAGTTGACCATCGAAGAACTGACGCACGACTGTTTCTCCGGGGTGGATCTGGTCATCGCAAGCACGCCGGACGAGACGGCTGCCGTCTATCTGCCTTCGGCCGTCAGGGCGGGCTGCAAAGTGATTGATGAATCTGGCTACTGGCGGATGCATCCCGATGTGGCTCTGGTGATCCCGGAGATCAACCCTGAAGCTGCGCTGAACGCCAAAGGCATCATTGCCAGTCCGAATTGTTCGACGACTCAGATGGTCATGGCACTCAAGCCGCTGCATGATGCAGCGCGCGTCAGAAGAGTTATTGTCAGTACCTATCAGGCCACGAGTGGTGCGGGGCTGCAGGGAACGACTGATCTGCTGGAGGGTTCGCGGGCCGCACTGACTGGAAGCCATTACGATTACAAGGTGTTCAGGTACCCCATCGCCTTCAACGCGATTCCTCAGATTGGCAGCTTTAAGGAACAGGGTTACACCAGTGAAGAACTGAAGATGGTTTACGAGACTCGCAAGATTCTGGGGGATGATTCGATTCAGGTCTGCCCCACATGCATTCGCGTTCCTGTGTCGAATTGTCATAGCGAAACGATCAATGTGGAGACTGAGCGTCCACTGAGTGTGGAAGATGCCAGGGAGCTGTTTGCGTCGTTCCCCGGAATTACGGTGGTTGACGATCCGACGCAGGGCAGCTACCCGATGCCGATCACGTGCGACGGCAGCGACGCGGTGTTCATCGGTCGAATTCGTAAAGACTTATCGAATCCGAACGCCATCACGTTCTGGTGCGTGTCGGATAATCTTCGCAAGGGCGCGGCGACGAATGCCGTTCAGATCGCAGAGCTGCTGGCAAGACACGCAGCGGGGACATAGCGTCTGAGCAATTCTGCGGAAAACGTGGAAAGGCTGGGCAATTCCGGAGATTGCCCAGCCTTTTCTTGTCTGCGTTCATCATGCTTTCAGAAGTGAAGCATGCAAGCTGCCCCGGCGGGGGCTGATTCAAGGCAGACTTTGCCGGATCGAAGTCCAGAGCCTGATTTTTCATTGATTTCGTTAGACATCTGAAAAACAGCCGTCCCTGAAAATCGGGAGTTCGTTAAACTGCCGTGAGCGTTCATAGCAACGCGAAGAGGATCCGTGATTCCGGGGTGACGATGTGGCCTGTCCTGAGAATTGAATCCGGCGCTTCGTTTTCGTGATGTTGTTCAGAAATACTCGTACAGATGGATTCGTTCATTCGGAGGATTCGATGGGCAGAATGTCTCTCGTCACACTGGTTGCTGTGTGCGCGGTTTCCATGTCGCAGACGGTTGCTCAGGATGTTCAGAGGGTTCCTGCGTTCAGGACCGTTGTGAAAGTGCTTCGCGAAACCGAGATTCCGATGGAAGTTGCAGGTACGCTGAAGACTGTCGTTCCGACGGAGGAGGGCATCTTTGTTCGCAAGGGTGACCTGCTGGCTGCCGTGAACGACGAGGTGATCAAGGCCGAGGTTGCTGCCGCTGATTTTGAAGCGGAGATGGTCAAGGTGGAGATCGAGTTTGCTCGAATTGCACTTGAGAACGCTGAGCTTGATCTGAAAGCCAAGCTTGATGCGAACAGAGAAAGTGCGGACGCCTATTCACCGAGTGAAATCAGACAGGTCCAGCTGGAAGTGGAAAAATCCAAGGCATCCTTGTCCAAGTCACAGAAGGATCAGCAGGCCAAGGAACTTGCCGCTCAGGTCAAACATGCTGAGCTTAAACGGTATTCGGCTTTTGCGCCTCACGATGGCTGCATCACTGACATCAGGATGTTTCCGGGGCAATCGCCTCGCCAGGGTGATCCCGTTTTGACATTAACGGATTTATCTGTGCTGGAGGCCGAAGTTCAGGTCCCGTTTCAGTATCGGGATCTGCTGCATGTCGGAGATGAAGTGGAATTTCGACAGAATTCAGGTGTCCGCGCCGCGTTGGCACCTCGAGAAACTCAGAGGGCGGCTGATCGACCCGTGGCAGACGAGGATTCTTTATTTCGACCAAGCGAGCCCGCGAAAGACGAACCCGTGTTCGGGAAGTCCGATGATGACGAGGCTCCGTCGATTTCCCCTGGCGATTCTGGCTCGGATGAGATTTTCTCCGGTCGGATTAAGTTCATCAAGCCGCGATTGGTCAAGGAACAGAACCAGGCGTATGTCGTCCTGAGCGTTCATGTGACCAATCCTCGCGACGGCGAAGGAAGATATCGCCTGCAGGAGGGGATGGAGCTTGATGCAGTGGTTCTCTCGACTCCGCCAGGCAAAGCCGCATTGCTCCAGCGATAGCCACCGCAGGATCCTGAAG
>JBKDRW010000611.1:0-9172 GCA_046341255.1 Planctomycetota bacterium | reverse complement strand
GAGCACCTGCGAAGTGTCGGGGGAATCGATTTACAATACGCCGTGATTTCGGACCCTCAGACGCTGCAGCCGCTGTCGGTGCGTCAACACGCCGGTGTCGCCCTTATCGCAGCAAGGGTCGGAACAACTCGGCTGATCGATAATGAGATCCTGCGGTTTCGCTGATCGGCTGTTTTGGGCTATCATCAGCAACGAGTCAGTTGATCGATGTGAATCGCCAAATTCGTTGATTTCGGGAACTTTTCAGATGCGATGGAGTCTGAACTGCTGTCCAAAGACGAATAGCATTTGTTTGGCTTGCGGATCTCTCTGATTCGCCAGTCGTTGTGTGAACCCTTTATGCGTAAAGTTCTGCTGCGTTTTGTCTTCAATGATCCCTGGGTCTGGCGGGAGCTCGGTAACGAGCTGCTTGTTGGAGTCGGATGGCTGTTATTCGTCTGGTCTTGCCTGTCCTTAGTTGGGTTTGCGCTGAACTGGCGACGGAGTGGACAGTGGCAGGAGCCGATGACGAGCCTGCTGATTTACGGAGTGGTTCCGCAGGTAGCTCTTGTGTTTGCGATGTGGAAGAAGCTGCCGATCACAGAAGGCGGTATTCCGGTCTTTGGCTACGGCTTCATGATGTTCATTGGCTTTTCAACGGCCACCTGGTTCGCGGCAAGACGAGTGGTGAAAATCGGGCAACCTCCGGAACTCATCTGGGACATGATGATGTGGGCGCTTGTTCCCGGGATTATTGGCGCTCGGCTGACTTACCTGCTACAGAACTGGCAGCAGGTGTTTGGTGGGAAGACAGGTGCAGAATACTGGATTTCGTTTATTTCTCTGTGGGATGGTGGCATTGTCTTTTATGGCGGGGTGTTCGGTGGCATCGCCGGAGTTCTCGCTTACAGCCGACTTCGGAAGGTGAGTCCGGTTGCTCTGTTCGATGTCATCGCGCCGTCGTTGTTCATCGGGGAAGGTTTTGGTCGAATTGGATGTTTTCTGTACGGATGCTGTTTCGGACGTGCGTGCAGTCTTCCATGGGCCGTGCAGTTTCCGTCGGACAGTCTGACATTCGAGAAGCTGATGCTGAGAGGTGTGATTCGTCCGGACGCGATGGAAACCATTCCTCTTCATCCGACTCAGCTCTACAGCAGCGTGATGGCGTTTGTACTGGCTGGAGTTCTGGCATGGTATTTCCGTCGTCGCCCCTTTGATGGTGCTGTCATGTCGCTGGGCTGGATCCTGTATCCGATCAACCGCTATGTCCTTGAGACTTTTCGTGACGATGAGCCTGGTCGGCTTGGTACCGGGCTCACATTCTCGCAGCTTACCAGCATTGGTCTGGTCGTCTCCGGAATTGTGGCGATGGTCTGCTTTTCGTATCGTCGAAAACTCACCAGTGCGCAGTCAGGCGGAACTGCAGTGGCACCGAAATCAGCCTCAAAATCAGGGCCCGTGGCATCGAAGTCGGGTTGATTTGAAGAAAGTGACTGTGTGACGAATGACTCGGACATGCAGCTGATTGATCAGACGATCAAGGGGAATCCGCGCGCTTTTGATGAGCTGGTTGTTCGGTATCAGGATCGTCTGGTTCATAGTCTCGAACATACATTGGGATCTCGCGAGGATGCCTTGGACATAGCGCAGCAGGCTTTTGTGCTGGCATGGCGGAAACTCAGTTCCTTCCGTCGTGAGGCGCAGTTCTATTCGTGGCTGTATCGGATTGCCCGGAATGTGGCCATCAGTCGGTCGCGACGGCACCAGGTGTCCTCAGGTTCACTTGATCAGATGCTGGACGGAACGGCGTTTGAACCCGCCGATGATCGAAACGGAGCGGCTCCGGAATCCGCGATGGAGCAAGCCGAACAGATTCGTCTTGTTCAGCAGGCGTTGAAGCGTGTCTCTGAAGAGTTTCGGCAGCCTTTGGTACTCAAGGAGATCGACGGGTTTTCGTACGAAGAAATAGCCGAGATTCTTGAGATTCCACTTGGTACAGTGCGCAGTCGCATCTTCCGTGCGCGTCAGGAAATGATCGACATTCTGAGACGCAACATGAAGCTGTCAGCTGATTAAAGCATTTTTCAAAGCTATCGAAAATGTCGACAGATTGATTCCACACGGCAGCCTGAAATGAATCCTGAATTCCGAGTTTTGTCGTACGCGATCACTGCACTTCTTGTGCTCTGTGCAGGATGTTCGCAGACTTCGAATGACGCACAATTGGATTCAAAAATGTTGGCCGAAGTCGACAAGGGCAACGAAACAGAATCATCCGCGGCGATCGTTAACAGTCACGAAACTGCGATCCGCAGTTTCTGTGGCAACTGTCATGCAGTACCAATGCCGGAGAGTTTTCCAAAGTCGATGTGGTATGAAGAGGTTCGACGCGGCTTCAATTTTTATTACGAGTCTGGCCGCAGCGATCTGAAGCCACCGTCTCAGAATGATGTTGTCGCGTATTTTCGTGAACGGGCTCCTGAGCATCTGACAATTCCTGCACCAGAAGTGGCTGCACAAAGTCGGATTCAGTTTCATCCGTCGAACCTGAGCTTTGCGATGAGTGATCCCGTCGCGGTTTCCTTTGTCGATTGGGAAGATCAGTCAGACACTGACGGCAAACTGTGGCTGAGTGACATGAGATCGGGAAGCGTCTTGAGGTTTTCGGGGCTGCGTCAGGATTCTGCTTCAGCGACCGGTTTGTTGCACATCGACCGGAAGGTAGTGCCAAATCCTGCAGCCGTCCGTCGTACGGACCTGGACGCAAATGGCGTTGTCGATCTTGTCGTTAGCGACCTCGGCAGCTTTCTTCCGGAAGATCATCAGCAAGGCCAGCTTGTCTGGATTCCCGATGGAACGGCTGAAGCGGCGCGGACGCCTGTTGTGCTCTGGAACAACATTGGACGCGTGGCGGATGTGCAGCCGATCGACTGGAACTCCGACGGTGCACTGGATCTGGTCGTGGCGGAATTCGGATGGCACCGCACGGGATCGGTCACATTACTGGAGCAAGTCCGTGAGCCAGATGAAACCATACGATTTCAACCTGAAACTCTGGACGCTCGCCCGGGCGCGATTCATGTGGTTCCGAATGACGTGAATGGTGATGGACGTCAGGATGTTGTGGCACTGATCAGTCAGGAGCACGAGCAGATTGTGGCCTACCTCAACATGCCGACGGGTGTTGAGAAGAAAGTTCTCTATTCGGCTCCGGACCCGTCATGGGGCTCGAGTGGCATTCAGATTGTTGATCTCGATCGGGATGGTGACCTCGATCTGATCTACACGAATGGTGATTCTTTTGATTCAAAGCTGATGAAGCCTTATCACGGAGTCTGGTGGCTGGAGAACGTCGGAGATCTGGAGTTCACCGAGCACCATGTTGCTGCAATGCCCGGTGTTCATCGGGCACTTGCCGCGGATTTTGATTCCGATGGGGATCTGGACCTGGCGGCTGCAGCGATGCTGCCTCAAACAACTATCGAGGGCGAGCCTGTTGAACAGCTTCATGCTGTTGTATGGCTGGAACAGACGCGCGAGCGTCAGTTTGTTCGGCACGTGGTCGAACGGGGGCGACCAACTTATGCGGCCATGACGGTGGCCGATTTCAACCGCGATGGTCGCCCGGATATTGCTGTGGGACTGTTTGAGGAATCGTCATCTGATTCTGAAGTTGTCGCAAGAATCTTCTGGAATCAATCGCGTGAAGGAAAGTGATCCCAGCGGCTTCTGGTTGAGCGATCGCCAGACAGACGGTTTTCGGCCACGATAAACGAAGGGTGGCGACAAAAGTCAGCCCCGCTGGAGCTGCTGTGTTTTCCTGAAGACGTTTGCCAACTGCAGGAATCGGCTCAGGTCATGAGGCTCTCCGGCCAGAGAAGTCGAACGATGATCGTCCACGGCGAAATGTTGATGGCGGGTTTCAGGGAAACAGGATTGCCCATGTTCGAATCTCTGTCAGGCTGTCTGTATTCGCAAGGTCCTGTTTTCTCCCTGCGTTGAGCTTCATCCTGATGAGCCCATTATGTGAAACAACACGGCATCGCAGTGAGTCAACGCTGTTTCGATTCGATCATTTCGGACGTTCTGCCACGTCCGTGAAACAATCATAGGATCGCGGGGCACCAAGATCGGGACCTTTGCTCTGGAAACACGGCACATGTTTATCGCGCGGGAAGTCGTTCCCAACAGGATATTCGCCCGCTGTGTCTGGAGGAACGGCCGTTTCAGCAACAGCAAGAACCCCTCAGGAGGTCGGCCTGATCGACAAACAGGCGAGTCTTTTGTGTCGTTCCTGCATCACATCGCACTGCGATCACAAGTTCACCGTAAAATCCCCGGCGTATGCCGGCCTTGTTGAAGCATCAGGCAATCGCAACAGTTCATCCATCAGGTCCATCGCACAGTGCCTCAGACAGACATCACAATCCAAATCTGCGCTGATGCGTCTCCGACGCTAACGGTCCTGACGTCGACTCCGGGTGACGAAGAGAAGTCAATGGAGCTGGCAAGTGTTTCCCCACGAATGTAATCGCCCCATTCGGCGACCATGGATTGGATGGTCGTGTCGGTCGAGTGGTATTCAATTCGAATTCGGTCCGTAATATTGAGATTGGCATCTTTGCGAAGTTGCTGAACCTGACGCACAAAGTCTCTCGACATGCCTTCCCGCAAGAGTTCCGGTGTCAGTACTGTGCTGATGGCAACCTGAATCCCGGCATCATCGGAACACACCCAGTCGGCCGCCTGTTCCGTGCTGACAAGGACGTCTTCGGGAGTCAGGTCCACCGAGTTTCCGTCCAGCTGAACGGTCACATTCTGGGAGCGACGAAGAGGGCCGAGGAACGCGTCACCCAGTTCCGGCAGCTTTGTTCGCAAAAGATTCAGCAGCTTGCCGTACCTTGGGCCCAGTGTTTTCAGGTTTGGTTTGTATGCGTACT
The DNA here is from genome assembly GCA_046341255.1 of Planctomycetota bacterium. GTDB lineage: Bacteria > Planctomycetota > Planctomycetia > Planctomycetales > Planctomycetaceae > SXXK01. Next base: position 4,253 of record JBKDRW010000611.1, on the reverse strand, counting down.
TGACCAGAGCATCGAGGTTTCGCTGTCGTACAACTTTGTGAATGTTCAGCTCTTCACCGATCACATCGGCAAGCGTTTCAATCGACGCCGCTGTTTCTTCTGTGGCCGCCGCAAAGTGCAGTTCTGCCAGCGGTTGCCGAACCCGGAGATTCGATTCCTCTCGCAGCTTGTGTCCCAGACGAACGACACGCTGCGCAGCCGCCATCCGCAGGTTCAACGCTTCATCGAGCAACGTCGAATCGACCGTCGGGAAATCGCAGAGATGAACGGATTGTGGAAGTGAAAGCAATTCCCGAGCTTCCGCTTTCTGCTTTCCGCTTTCATCCGAACCCCCCTGACCGAAGGCGAGGTTCCGATACATCCTCTCTGTCAGGAACGGAATGCACGGCGCCAGGAGTCGGCAAAGCGTAACGAGCACTTCATACAGAGTTTCGTAGGCGGCGTTCTTGTCGGTATCGCTGGCGTCTTTGGAACGCCAGAAGCGTCGGCGATTGCGGCGAATGTACCAGTTGCTCAGGTCATCAATAAACTGAGCTGCCGCCGCGCAGAAGGCCGGTGCGTTGTAGTTCGACATTTCTCGATGAGCGACTTCGATAAGTGACTGAAGGTTGGACAGGATCCAGCGATCGATTTCGGGACGTGAGGACAAGGCCGAAATCTTCGCCCCCACATCCAGCCTGTCGGCCACCTTTTCCCCGGATGCCGGGGGCGAATGAGTAGTGGATGTTGAACCACATACGAGCCGACGAAGGTCGTCACTGGGCACAAAGCCGTCGGCGATCGCGTAGTCCATGAAGAACTTGTAGCAGTTCCACAGCGGGATCAGGATCTGGCGGCGAGTTTCATCGGCCGGGCCGCTGGTTACGGTGGCGGTCGGCACGCCTTCTTTGGTTTTGCTGATCGGACCTTCCGGCGTCTGAAGTGTTATCGGTTTATCCGGATGTCGAGTTCCAAACCGCAGATCCTGCGCAGGATTCTGGGCCAGGTACATCCAGCGCATGGTGTCGACACCGAGTTGTTCAGCGGCTTCTTCGAACCAGATTGCGGTTCCATCCGACTTGTGCATCGGCTTCCCCTGTTCGTTCTGAACAAGGCGATGTCCGAGCAGTGTCCGGAAGGGCTTCTTGTCTTCCGCGTTGTCGGCTTCGTCGTAGCGCATCATCGTGGAGAGCGACAGCATCGAATAGAACCAGTTACGGAACTGGCCCGGGAAGCACTCTGTGACAAGATCCGCGGGATACCACTTCTCCCATTCTCCGCGGTTGTGGTTGTAGCCCATGGTGCTGAACGGCACGATGCCAGCGTCCAGCCATGGGTTACCAACGTCCGGAATTCGGGACATCAGATTGCCCGTCTTCGGGTTTCGAATCCTGACCTTGTCGATCCACGGACGATGAGGCGTATTGCCTTCAAAATCGTTCCAGCCATCGACGGCGCGTGCTTTCAGTTCGGCGAGCGACCCGATGACTTCGTAGTCGCCCGTCTTTTCATCGACCCAGATGGGCAGCGCCAGTCCCCAGAATCGTTTCTTGGAGATCATCCAGTCGCCCATGTTGGACAGCCACTCGATTTCGCGTTCCTGTCCATCGATGCTGTCCGGCAGCCAGCGAATCCGGCGAGTCACGTCTTTGATCTCATCACGCCAGTCCATGTTGATGAACCATTCGTCGACCAGTCGGAAGACCAGTTCATCACCCGTGCGCCAGCAGTGCGGATAAATGTGTGGATAGACCTCCACGGACACGAACATGCCTTTGGCTTTGAGCTTTTCGAAGACCAATTCGGCCGTTTTTGGAGAGATCGCTTCAAGCCCGGTGAATTCGCCGAAGCCCTCGTCGTATGTGCCATCATCTTTCAACGGCGCAATCACGGGCATGCCGACCGACATACCGATTTTGTGGTCAATATCACCGCAGCCCGGAGCCATGTGAACGATGCCCGTTCCTTCGCCCGCGACAACATTGGCGTTGCCGCGAGAATCTCGTCCGCCGTCGATCACCTGATGCCACTTCGCACCACACTTGCCCCGATTGTTTTCGTCCACCGGGAATCCGCCATCTGACTGCTGTGCGGGCAATTCATCGAACGGACCCTCGTACTTCCAACCCACCATCGCGGCACCTTTGATCGTGCCGAGTTCTTCGAAGCCGCCCTGTTCCTTGAAGATCTGTGCGATGGTCTTCAGCTTCGGAACGCCTTCTGGCCATTTCCATTCCGGTCGTCCGAAGCCATCTTTGAATTCAGTCGCCAGTCGCTGAAAATTCAGGTTGTCTTTTGCGAAGTAATAGATTGCATTGTCTCGCTTTGACTGGATCCTGATGTAATCCAGATCCGGATTCACTGCACATGCCACATTGCTGGTGAGCGTCCATGGCGTTGTCGTCCAGACGAGAAGATATTCGTTCGAAAGCGGGAATCCGGCAGCGGAAAGCCCGTCGCCATCGACGGACTGCGAATCACGGCTTTCGTTGTCTCTCTTGATCGGCAGCCTGACAAACACGCTTTTATGTGTTGTCAGTTTTCTGCCTTCGGCGATTTCCATCTGCGAATATGCGCTGCCGCCTCGGCCGGACCAGGGCATGACGTCGTGGCCCTGATAGACCTTGCCTCGGTTGAAGCACTTTTTCAGGAACGTCCAGATCGTTTCATTGTTTTCTGTCGAGAACGTGAAATAGCTGCCACCCCATTCCGGGTTGCCGAGTTTCTCAACGAGTTGATGAGCCTTGCCGGTAACAGACTTTCCGGATGGTGTCGTGATTGTCACGTCGGCATCGGTTCCCAGATGTTCTGCCAATGATCGCAGGAGATCCGGATCATCCCAGTCCATCCAGTAGCCGAGTCGCTGAGACTGCTCTGTCTGACGAGCCGCAAACCGGAGAACTCGACGTTTGCACTCGTTGACGAAATTATCGATTCCGTATTCGTGGACTGCCGTCTTGGTTCCCAGCCCGAGCTGTTTCTCCACTTCGACCTCGACCCACAACCCCTGACAGTCAAAACCGTTCTGATATCGCTGGTCATGCCCGGTCATCGCAAAGAATCGCTGATACGTGTCCTTATACGTTCGACCCCAGGCATGATGCACGCCCATCGGATTGTTTGCCGTGATGGGCCCATCAAGGAAGCTCCACCGCTTGCGGCCTGCATTCTTTTGACGAAGCTGTCGGAAGATCTGCTGAATCTCCCAGAACTTCAGGACGGAGTGTTCACCGGAGACGAAATTGCTGTCGGTAACGGGCTGAAACATGGATTAAGGAGAATTGAAGATGTGTTGAGGGACTGTTCGTCAGGGGAATTGACGGGCAGCGGTCCAATTTGAAATCTGAGTGATGGAGCGACGGTTCGCGGCCTGGAAACCAGGAGAACCCCGTCGGTTGAAGTCTAGCTGCAACGAACTCCGCTGAATACCTCGCAGGGCCCCGGCGGGAATGCGGTGCATTTGCCATTTTTGCAGAAAGTGCCATCAGCTGGCTGAGGGAGGCACATCAATATCAATCGACACGGGCGCATGGTCGCTGATTTCGAGCCCACCTTCGCGGTGAATCTGGGCAGATCTGAAAAGCGAACGGGCAGCCCTGTTGCAGAGGAGGTAGTCGATGCGCCAGCCGCGATCGAGTTCTCGTGCGCGGCCGCGATTGGACCACCAGGAATAAGGGCCGTCAACGTCTCCGTGGTATTCCCGGACAAGATCATGCCAGCCGGAATTGAGCAATTTGCTGAACCACTCGCGTTCGTGAGGCAGGAATCCTGAGGTACCTTCGTTCGATTTGGCGTGAAAAATGTCTTTTTCGGTATGGGCGACGTTGATGTCTCCACCAAAAAACAGTGGGTCGCCGGACACCCGTTGTTTTGCCCAAAGATGGAACTTCTTGAGCCACTGGTCTTTCACTGCCTGCCGTTCTGGTCCAGATGACCCAGAAGGAAGATAAACAGTTGCGATCGAAAGACGGCCTGATTTTGCTTCAATAAGGCGGCCCTCGGAATCTGGCTCACCCGCCTTCAGTCCGAATGATGATTCGGTCAGCGGAACTCGTGACCAGATGGCGGTGCCCGAATATCCAGGGCGTTCCGCGGGATTCCAAACGATATGCCAACCATCCGGGGCCTGGAATTCGGCGGGTAGTTGTTCGGGACGGGCTCGGACTTCCTGGAGAAGAAGAATATCAGGTTTTATCTGCTCCAAATGACGCTGAAACCCCTTTCGGATGGCTGCTCGAAGACCATTGACGTTCCACGTAGTGATACGCATGTAC
>JBKDRW010000610.1:0-2382 GCA_046341255.1 Planctomycetota bacterium | reverse complement strand
GAACGTCGCCGGGATCGAAATTGAAAACACCATCCGCGCGGATGTGTATGACAACGTGGCCCGAAATAACACCGGAGGAATTATGGTGTTTGACCTGCCCGGGCTGCAGCAGACCAATGGCCATCACGTGCGAATCTTTCGCAACCGGGTGGAGGAAAACAATCATGTCAATTTTGCTCCCAAAGGCACGATTGTCTCTGAGGTACCATCGGGAACAGGTCTCATGGTCATGGCGACTGATGATGTCGAGATGTTCGATAATACCCTGGCCGGGAATCAGACGGCCAACCTGCTTCTGTGCAGCTTTCTGATCACGGAACGAAAAATCACAGATGCCCGCTATGACGCATTTCCTGAGCGGATCTCCGTTCATCATAATTCGTTCTCGGGAGGCGGGCTGCAGCCGGCCGGTGCCATCGCGACTCTTCTGATTCCGGTTGTGGGCCAGCAATTTCCGGACATTCTTTTTGATGGAATTCCGAAGCCGGAAACGCCTGCTGCAGAGGACTCAGGGCAGCACACCATATCGCTTCACGACAACGGAGAGGCTTCTTTTGTCAATCTGAACCTGCATCTGCTGTCGCCGGCGAACCTGTTGACGGGAAAGTATCGTACAGAGCGAGACGCGACGGTTTACGTGAAGCCGTTTGAGGGCCTGCCGGAGGTCAGACTGAAGAACATGACAATGGAGACGTCAGCCGTCAGTGAGGCGGCTGAGGTTTACCGCAGGGTTCCGCGGAAGCTCTCGGAATGGAAATTGTTCCATCTGCAGGATGGTCGACTGACTGCCGCGATGGATCTGATTCCCTACGATCTGAATACGACCTTGTTTTCCGATGAGACGACGAAATATCGATACATTCGGATGCCGGATGGTGCCTCGGCTGCATGGAACCCGACGGAATCACTGAGCTTTCCCCCGGGAACGGTAATCATCAAAACATTTGCACACCCGGATCTGTCTTCGGATCTGACACCGAAGGAACGATGGCTGGAAACTCGCGTGGAATTCCTTGAGCCCACCGGGTGGTACGGTGTTTCCTATCTCTGGAATGAAGAGCAGACGGATGCCGATCTTCGGCTTGGCGGCGCTGCTGTGGATGTGGAGTGGACCACTGACAGCGGTCGAAGCGTGAAGACGGAGTATCAGATTCCGAACGCGAATCAATGTATCAGTTGTCACAGCTCGAACGACAGATACGTACCGATTGGAACGACGGCCCGCAATCTGAATCGCAAACGACTGGCCTCGGATGCGAAGACACAGCTGGTACAGTGGGTGGAAGCGGGGCAGTTGAAAGAGTGTCCGTCGCCCGATGAATTTCCTGTGCTGGCATCATGGAATCATCCGGAACGCTACTCGACAAGTGATCGAGCGCGTGCGTGGCTGGAAGTGAATTGTGCACATTGTCACAACCCAACAGGTTCCGCTCGTACAACCGGTCTTGATCTCATGGCGTCACAGACAGACCCGGGGAAGATTGGCATCTTCAAGTCCCCGGTTGCAACCGGGAAAGGATCCGGTGGGCGGAAATACGACATCATTCCGGGAAAGGCGGACGAGTCCATTCTTGTCTATCGACTTGAAACCGATCTGCCCGGAGCTCGGATGCCAAACCTTGGTCGGTCGATTCGTCATGATGAGTCGCTGGCGCTCATTCGCCAGTGGATTGATGAGATGCCTGAGGAGCGTTCTGCGCGATAATCTGACTCGAGGAAATGTCCGCTGATACTCGGCCTGAGCGGTTCCGAACAGATACCGGAAGTGGCTCGCTGCAAAGCGGTTCGGCAATGCATTTGATGAGTCATTCACACCGAGGAATCACCTGCGTGGGTGGCTGGTTGGCCGCGTTTCCGGACCACGAGTTGAAATCGTCTCTGAAATCGGCAGGTCCTGCCCGTGATGGCTGGAGAGTGGAGTGGCGATCGAATATCGTTTGATCAGAGCGAATGGGTGCTGAAGGTCGGGGATTTCCGTGCCACAGGCAGATCCGAATCGCTCGAGAACGATCCTGCCGTACTTTATCCCGCCGAGAAAACCATGATGAGTCTGCGCCGCTCGTTGCTGAATCGATTGCTGGCTGTTGTTGCTGCGTTCGCTGCTGTTATCTCGTCAGGAAATGCTGACGATGCTCCGGTCATGACATGGCTGAGGGTCGAAGCGAAAGAAGGCGCCGCGACCGGCTGGTTTCGCTGGGCTATCGATCCAGCGGCCGCAGACGGTGAGTCTTCGCAGCTGTCGCTGGTCAGCGATCAGCCGATTTCCGTGTATGTGAATGGTCAGCGTATCCTGAAGAATCAGACGCTGCAGAAATCCGATGTGGCGATAGAGTCGGCCGGCTGGGTAGTCAGTTCGAGGTTGAGTCAGGGCCGGAAGCTGGG
>JBKDRW010000609.1:0-2651 GCA_046341255.1 Planctomycetota bacterium | reverse complement strand
GGTTTATTGTGCCCCAGGGAATGCGGGGACCGCGGTAGATGCAGAAAATGTCAACATCCCCGGCGAGGACATTCATCGCATTGTGAAGTTCGTCAAGGACAACGGCATCGACCTGACGGTGGTCGGACCGGAAGCTCCTCTGGTCGCCGGGCTGGCCGACGAACTGCGGCGCAACAAGCTGGCAGTATTCGGGCCATCCGCCGCGGCAGCGCGTCTTGAGGGCAGCAAGGTCTTTACGAAAAAGCTGCTCAAAAAAGCCAACATCCCGACGGCAGCATTTTCTGTCTTCAGCCGCATGCCTGAAGCCATGCAATACCTGGACGATTGCGAAGAACAACCGCTCGTCGTGAAAGCCGATGGGCTGGCGGCAGGCAAGGGTGTGTTTGTCTGCTCCAGCATTGCCGAAGCCAAAGCCGCCGTAAAGTCGATCATCCAGGACCGCACGTTCGGAGATGCGGGTTCGCAGATTATCATTGAAGAGTGTCTTGAAGGGCAGGAAGCCAGTATTCTTGCAATCGTTGATGGCGACACGATCGTACCGCTGGACGTGGCCCAGGATCACAAGCGTGCCTACGACGGTGATAAAGGCCCGAATACGGGCGGCATGGGAGCCTATTGCCCGGCACCGCTGGTGACACCGGAGATTATGGACGAGATCATCCGAAGAGTCCTGATCCCGACGGTGCATCACATGAAGCTCGAGGGATGTCCGTTTTCGGGGGTGCTCTATGCAGGAATCATGCTGACATCCAGCGGCCCGAAAGTTCTCGAGTTTAATGTCCGCTTTGGAGATCCCGAAGCTCAGCCTGTGCTGATGCGAATGAAGACCGACCTCGCTCACGTTCTGATGCTGGCAGCCACCGGTCGCCTGGCGGAACTGGAGGGCATCGACTGGGATCCACGGCCTGCCGTGTGTGTCGTGATGGCCTCTGAAGGATACCCGGGAGATTATGTCAAAGGCCACACGATCCATGGTCTGAACGAAGCCGATGCTGTTCCAAACGCCAAGGTCTTTCACGCAGGCACCATGTTGAAGAACGACGACGTCCTTAACACCGGCGGCCGGGTTCTCGGCGTGACTGCTCTGGGCGAAACACTTGCTGATGCAAAACGCACGGCCTATGAAGCTGTCGACAGGATCTCATGGACCGGCGGATGGTGCCGACGAGATATTTCAGACAAGGCGCTGTAGTTCAGGCACGATCGGCAGCGACCGCGAAGCCTCTGGTCGCCAACACTTCTGGACTCACAGTCATTCGCGACATCTGCTTGATTTTGATGTCCTGCACTGTGGGTCCAGCAGCTTTTGGTACGGCCGCGGTGATCCGAAACGCGGTTGAATCGAGACCACTGCGTGTCAATCGCGACTTTGTGCTTCCCGGCGAACCGCACCGAGCGACGGGGCCGAACGAATTGACCTGGCGTAGCCTGCTGCAGTCAAACAGCCAGGGATCGAGGCCAGTCTGATTCGGACTTCGAAACCGAGAGCCGGTCAAACTCCCGTGAACTGCAACATTGAGACTGCCCACGAACCTTCGTGTCCTCACAAACACCGCGACACAACAGCCCGGTGAATTGCGGATATTTGCGCCAAATGGGAGAGGTGGCTAACAGCTGATGAGCTACCATTGACCCAGATGACGTTTTCCAGCAAACTTTGCGGCTTCTTCTCGCGGACAGCAGGTATTGGCCGCTGTCCGGAAACCCTTCTCTTCCAATTCTCTCGCGGATTTTGTCGTCCCTGTTGACGATGAAGCAGCGGCTGGCAAACTTCTACATGACCTCAGGATCACAACCCGATCGTTTCGAATTGGCTCGCCTTGAAAAGCTGGAGAAAATCCAGTCACTCGGGCACGATCCCTGGGGCCAGCGATTCGATCATCATGAAGCAATCGCCTCAGTCCGAGAGCGATGTCCGACTGAAGCTGGCATCGATGGGGACGTCGTTCGCATCGCCGGGCGAATCCGCACCCGCCGAAAGGCTGGCAAGTTGCGCTTTATTGACCTGCAGGATCAGACCGGTCGTATACAGCTGCTGGCGTCGAAGGGTGATCTCACAGAAGAGCAGTGGGAACTGGTAGCGGCCCTTGACGACGGCGACCTGATCGGAGTCGATGGTCCGCTCAGACTGACAAACACGGGTGAGAAATCCGTCTTCGTGCGGCAACTGACGATTCTCTGCAAATCGCTGACGCAACCCCCCGAAAAATTCCACGGTCTGAAGGATGAGGAGATCCTTGTTCGCCAGCGTTACCTTGACATGATCTACACGGACGGAGTGATCGAACGCATGCTGAAGCGTTCAACGATCATTGACTCCGTCCGGCAGACTCTTCGATCCAATCGATTCCACGAAGTGGAAACACCAGTCCTTCACGCCGTTGCAGGCGGCGCCGCAGCGCGACCGTTCACCACGCATCATAATGCGCTCGACATGTCGCTTTATCTCCGGATTGCACTGGAGCTTCATTTGAAGCGGCTGATGGTTGGCGGAATCGAACGCGTCTATGAGATCGGGAGAGTTTTCCGTAACGAAGGTGTCGACGCGACTCACAATCCTGAGTTCACGATGGTTGAGATCTATCAGGCTTACGGCAATTACGAATCCATGATGGATCTCACGGAACAAATTGTCGTCAATGCACTGACTG
>JBKDRW010000608.1:0-3561 GCA_046341255.1 Planctomycetota bacterium | reverse complement strand
CCACGAACCCCCTGCAGGTACGCGTTCAGATCTCTCCACGCCGCCAGAATGTCGGCCCGGTCGCTTCCCGTCAAAACAATGATTCGCAGATCAGGATCTCTCATTCTCGGCAATTTACCGTTTCGCTCCCGGAAAAAACAGCCGCGCAGATCGACTTGATCGATGGATTGCCCAACCACAACGTCCGGTGGCTGCCGGCCTCGCTGATCCACATGGATTCAAGTGCATTTCCATCGTCAATCTGAACCATCAGCGTGATCGAATCGGCCGCATCCTGAAGATGCGGAACCACCTGTGCGGCCGATAGCGACAGATCAGCGAGAATCAGCATGATCCTGAAAAACGTCGTTCGCTCACCAAGTCGAACGACGACACAGATCATGCTCAAAGACGAGAAAAGCATGCACGTAACGAACAGGCGCCCGAGCAGGTTTTCGAACAAGGAAAAACGAACCAGACGAGGCAACAGATTGATGATCGGAGGCCAGATCAGCATCACACAAGACAGATCGAAGATCGAGAGCTGATGCAAAACCAAGCAGCATTGGGATTGCACGACGTATCAGCGATCCCCCGTTTTGAATCTCAACGTGAGCGATCATCCGACTGACGCTGCAGATGAACTTCGATACACTGCGCTTCTTGAAGCAATAACACCCGTCAAGAAACGAACGGCGACATCATCCAAAGCTGAATCATCGAAAGGACAACATCAAAAGCCACGAACCGGATTCACAGAAATGAGGCAGTTGCTTTTGCCACCCGATCGCGAAGGTCATGACAAGAGGTTACCGGGCGGCCGGAAAAATCACGATCTGGATGGATTCACTTTAAATGAAGCATCGCGAGGTTCGTATTCGACTGGCTGGTGATGTCAGACCGCACGACAGCGTTCTCCCGGACGAAACCAGGGAGCTGTATGGCAAAGATCAGCCGAATCGGTGGCTGAGATCACCAGACGTCGCGGTCAGAAATGTCAGATGACGGCAAAGGAGCATTCAACGGGTTCGAGTCGCTCACGTCATTTGCATTGTGATCGCCCCAGAAAGGCAGAAGCCGTTTCGATCGCCTCTCGCATGTTGGGTTGACAGCCACATGTGACACAAGCCTTGAGAGGAGACTGGTTCAGGTCAGAAGGAGTGCGAATTCTTATAAGTTCCGTCAGCGGATGACTCAATCGACATGCAGGAACTCGTTACTCCCGATCAGCGTTCGGAGGAAACCGGCAAGGGCGACAGGGTCGGTTCCATCGTAGGATTTGGAATCGCCGTGAAGCTCCCGGGAATACGCATTCAGAAACTCCCTCGCAGTACTCATCTCTTCCGGCTCCGGAGATCTCGCATACGCCACGCTGATGGCGCGGTGAAGTTGCTCGTCTGGAACTGCGGATACTGCCATCAAAGCTCTGGCCCAGCGGTCAGCCGTTCGATGGACAAACGGATCATTCAGGAAGAACAATGCCTGGGTTGGCACAGTCGTTCCCAGTCGATCTGCGGTAGAGGCATTCGGATCCGGACCATCGAACAACGCCAGAAACGAATGCCGTTTCAGCCGCTGTGTCATCAGGTAAATGCTTCTCTTGTTGTGATCATAAACCGCGCTGAATGGACCATGTTGCGTGAATCCCCAGCTGACAGGCGAAGGAAATGGATGCCCCTGTCCAGGTGATGGATCCAGTTCTCCGGTGACAAACAGGACTGAATCCCGAATTTCTTCAGCACTGAGCCTCCGCCGATTGAAATGTGCATACAGATCCGTCAGCTCTGAAGCCGTGACATTCACAAGCTGCGTTGATGGCATCGACGCCTGCCGATACGTCGCACTGAGCATAATCAGCCGATGCATCGACTTCACGGACCAGCCGCTGCTGATGAACTGCGTTGCAAGGTGATCCAGCAGTTCAGGATGCGTTGGCGGCAGGCCACGAACTCCGAAGTCGTTGGGAGTTTTCACGAGGCCACGTCCGAAATGATACTGCCAGATCCGGTTTACCATGACGCGTGCGGTTAACGGATGCTGTGGAGACGTGAGCCAGTTGGCCAGTTCCATTCGACCACTTCCAGGGCTGCTCGCATCCAGGCTCTCACCGCCCAGAGCCCTGATGAATCCACGCGGGACGATCTCGCCCGGCTGAGACGGCTCGCCCCGCAGTTGAATCGGCACATCATGTGGCGTGCCCTCAGCCATCCCGTAGGTCATCGGAAATGGCCCGTCGGACAATAGTGCATTCAACTGTTCCGGAGTCTTTTGAACCTTCTCCAATTGTGCCTGAATCTGCTTTGCCTCCGTAATTCGAGCAGCCTGCGTGTCCATGGACCCCTCGTTCGCCGGAGCGTCGAACGAGTTCAACACCGACGTCCGGATGTCATAGTTATCAACGTCCAGAGCCGGACGCACTCCCCCGATATGACCGTAGCTGTCGATGAACGAATAGTCGACGATACCGTCCCAGTTCGAAGCAACATCACCAGAAAACCCGACTTGAGAATCCCTGGATGCGATCCAGCCTGAGTAATTGCGGTTCTTCAGATCCAAAGTCACCTGCACCTGATACCACTCATCAACCTTCAGCGGCATGACGACATCGCGAGCATCTCCGCTGCGTCGGAAGAATTGGCTGCCGTTCAGGAAGAGCTCAATGGCCGCCGAGTTCCCCGGGCCGTGACCAAGGTAGAATCGCCACGACCCATCGCCGCCATTCGAAACATCCGCACATCGGAAATCAAAACAGGCTCTCAGCGTCTCAGTGCTATCTGCAGCATCCTCGCGGAACTGGTACAGAGATGGCAGCGTGATCCCGAACCCGTCGTACTCTGCGCGGTTTGGCATAAAGACGCCGTTCGTTCCGATCGGAAATTGATTCCGGAATGGGCTTTGTGAGCGAGTCGCCACCTTCACAACACTGTTTGGCCCGGGTCCCCATGGCAACATCGGTGGCTTGTCAGCTCTCATCAGTTCATATTCGCCATGAATGCCGATCAGCGACTGCAGTTTCCTGACCAGACTCGCCTGATCCGGCCCATCGTCCGACTCCACAAGCTCGGTGGATCCGGCGGGAATCGGGATGTCCTGCACACCAATGTTGTCGTATTCAATTCCAGGAGCAGCGGCCGTTCGATCTGCGGTCTCGAGAACCACCAGATTGATGCCTGGTTCCGAACTCTGGCGAGAAGACGGGGGCAGCGATTCAGTCCCATTCGCTGAGCCACCATCCGCAGGCATTGCGGACAGTGAAATCTCGCGACTGCCGGCGATCCATGATTCACGGGGTTGCGCGTCATCCGAAACAGCCGCGACATGTCCCGCAACAGTTCGCTTCTTGAGATCAATCACGAGCTGAATGTTCTGCCATTCGCCACGTCGCACGGGTCCGAGAGAGAAAGCGTCGCGACCGGATTGCAGCAGGATGTCGCTTCCTGAGATCATCACCTCGGCAAACTTTGTCGCTGGAAATGCTCCAACCCAGATTCGATGCGATCCCCTTGCCACGGGAACGGCATCGGCCGCTACTCGAACATCCAGATTGACGTACACGTGATCGCAGTTTGATGCGTCTCGATG
>JBKDRW010000607.1:0-4819 GCA_046341255.1 Planctomycetota bacterium | reverse complement strand
GTATTGAAGTGGGTTATGTCGACAGCATGCCTCCGGGCAATCACAAGGGGGTCGTGACGATTGAGACCGACGATACCCAGTTCCCGGTTTTGCAGTTTCCGGTCATTCTCGGTGGTCGAAATCGACCGAAAGATGAAGCTGTTGAAATCATTCCATCGGAAGCAGGGCGAATTATTTTTACACCGAAGGACATCGCCGGTGCCACATCGAATGGAGTTCAGGTGAAGCTGCCGTCAAAGTGGAAGATCACCCACTTTGAGTGCTTCCCGACAGCAGTTGCTGCCCGCGTCGGCAAGTCCGAAGTTCTGCCGGATGGTCAGTCTTTGATCACGATCGACCTTTCACTCTCCGAAGTACCTCCCGACAGGATCGAACGAGGAACCGTGACGTTGCACGCGAGGGACGGCGAGGAGGATGAGATGGTCACGATGCCGCTGCAGCTGATTCGACGCTCCATCGAAGCCGATCAGCCCGGGGTGTGACAGATTTCTGACAAATCCACAACTTGTGTGATGGTCGGTATTTGAATCACCATCTCGATCAAAAACGGCTGTGACGATGACGAACCGTTTGTACGGGCCATGTCTGCAGACAAGAATTGAGAGGATCAATCATGTCTGTTCAGGTTCCGATTCCCTATGAAACGTCGTTCGCTGATTCTGATGATCGCCATCGTTCTTCTGCCCATCGCTCTGCTGACATGGTTCGGCATGCGGATGGCAAAGGACGAGCAGGCCCTGATGCAGCAGCGGTACCGATCGCTGATGGACCAGCGTCTGCAGGATGTCAATCGCATCGTTGCGCAGCGGTTTGAAGAAACCGAACGCCGTCTGCAGCAGATCACTTCGCTTAATGAATTTGATTTGACGCAGCTTCGGGCCATTGTACGTCGCGAGCCACAGGTGACACAGTTGTTTGTTCTGTCTCCCGGGGGCGAGCTGCTTTATCCCAATCCTGCCGATCCGCTGAACGGTACGGAGCAGAGTTTTCTTCGACAGGCGTCTCGGATGTTCACAGATCGAGACCTGCAGAACGCCGTGGCACAGGCAGAGGCGGGAACGCTGGAGCAATGGAATCGTCCCTCCGACATTCGGCGTCGCGCCGTGGGGTCTCGCCCTGTGATCAGTTCGTCGCCGTCCCTCACTCCAGGCGGCGATGAACTTCGAACCTCTGCAGATTCGGACTCGACATCCGTCGCCTCCGGGATGTTATCCCTGAATGCGAATGACGCGTCCGGGGCGTCCCCTGCAGCTGCCGGACTGCCGCCGGCGTTTTCCGACGGAGTGCGGGATTTGAACGAGGTGCGGGTTGCAGCCGGCGAGGCGATGGATGGTGCAGGGACGATGGTGGAGTCTGAACGGAACAGCGAACAGGCCCTGCAGGGATCGCAGTCCTCGATCATCGCCGATGCCGGTGCGTTACCACAGATGCCATCGAGAGCCGCCGCGGGCAAGGCTTTTCCGGAGACCTCGGAGTCGGTTCAGGATGAATCTCTCGTCCGTGCTGAACTGCCGGTTCAACGCGCGGAGGGATACATCGTGGATCCGTCACAGAAGAGTGGCGGCCTGCCAGTTCAGACGGATGCTCTGGCAGCCCAGGCTGTGGATGCGATGGCTTTTCAGCAAAATGCGCTCGAAGCCAGTCAGATTGCAGGGTACCCGGAATCTCGGGGATGGTTTGTGTGGTACTGGGATCGAGGGATGAATCTTGTTTACTGGCAGCGGCGCCCCTCAGGACACATCGTTGGAGCCGCTCTGGAACGAGCAAGATGGATTGCCGATCTGATTTCATGGCTGCCGGAGTCTTCGGAAGTTACCCAGGGTTCCTCCGGCGTTGATACGGCCTTTCGAGTCGTTACGTCATCTGTCGAGCCTGTGTATCGATGGGGAGCTGACTTTGAATTGGACGGACCACCTTATTGCGAAGCGCCGCTTGCGTCGCCATTGGCTTCGTGGCGTCTGCAATGCTTTGTGCCTGCATCACAGCTCGTCGATGGCCGCGGCAGTATCATGTTCGGGCTCAGCACCGGGATTGTCGCATTTGCACTGACGCTGTGCGGACTCGCATGGTTTCTCTACCGGGATTACTCTCGAGATATGCGGGAAGCTTCGCAACAGGTCAGTTTTGTGAATCAGGTGTCGCACGAACTCAAGACGCCTCTGACCAACATACGCATGTATGCCGAACTTCTGGAGCGTGATCTCGATCAGGTCTCGGAAGATCAGTCGAAGAAACCTCTTCGTCGGCTGGAGATCATCAATGCCGAAGCTCAGCGGCTCAGTCGACTGATTGGTAATGTTCTGACATTCGCCCGACAACGCAGGAAGACCCTGCAGATCAGTCCGGCAAGGCTGGATCCCGTCATTCTGGTCAGATCCATTTCAGAACGATTTCTGCCATCGCTGCAGGAAAAATCGATCGAGCTGCAGCTCGAAAGTGATCGTGGCCGGATTCTGAATCTGGATGCGGATTTTGTGGAGCAGATCCTCGGTAATCTGATCAGCAATGTCGAGAAATACGCGGCTGGTGGAAAGCTGCTGCGGATCCGCACGACCTGTTCAGACTCGTGCGTGACGATTGATGTCATGGATGCCGGACCTGGCATTCCGGTTCAGTACCGGTCGAGTGTGTTCGAACCCTTTGAACGGCTTCATAACGATCTTCGGGCATCATCCGGAACCGGTATCGGCCTGTCCATAGCCCGCGATCTGGCTCGCCTGCATGGTGGTGATCTGACCTTACAGGCTTCCGACAATGGATGCTGGTTCCAGTGTCGACTGGCTTCAATCAGTGCGGTACCAGCGTCATTGTGATGTCCTGGCTGAGACACGTCGACACCGCACGCATCCGGCGAGCAACTTTCAGAATGGCTGCCTCAATCTCAGATTGGCTGCACATCGACACTGACAATCAGTCGGTGCTGTCCGCCTCCGACGAAGACGCCTGTAAGAGGCGGCACGTCACTGTAGTCGCGTCCCCATGCGAGCGTCACATGATCGTCCGAACAGAATCGATCGTTGGTCGGATCCACGTCGAGCCATTGTCCATGGCCACAGTACACCGAGAGCCATGCATGTGAGGCATCAGCTCCGACCAATCTTGGCTGCCCGGGAGGCGGAGTCGTGCGGAGGTAACCGCTGACATATCGGGCTGGAAGCCCGAACGAGCGTATCATTGCGATCTGCAGATGAGCAAAGTCCTGACAAACGCCACGTCGGAGCCGAAACACATCCACAACAGGCGTGTTGACTGTCGTCGCGCGGCTGTCATAGACAAAGTCACGATGAATCCGCTGAGTCAGGTCCTGAACGGCATCCACCACCGACCGCCCTAACTTCAGCGACTCGGAAGCGTATTCTTTCATTGCTGGTGAGGACACAATTCGGTGAGAGGGGTATGAAAACTCCAGGGCATCTCGATCGTCATCTTCGGCAGGTCGTTTCAGTGCTGCTGCAAGTTCATCCCACGTGATCTCGCGAGGCAATCTGGACATGTCCGGGGCACGCACCGTGACGACCGTGGTCGCCGTGACATTCAATCGCTGATAACCTTCATTGAATGAGAATAACTGAACGGGATTCCCAAAGGCATCGATGCGTCGGGTTCGAACGGAGGGCTCAGGATCGATGATCAGCGAAAATGATTCGACCTGCTGCGATGGAACCGGACGAAATTCGAGCCATGCCTGGTTGTGTCCGACCGAAACGGAATCATGACCGTCGTAGATTGTCTTGTGTGTCACGCGGTATTTCATCTCGCAGAACCTCCCGGTTCGGAAATCCGACGCGGCGAAACGGAATGCACGAGATACTTGTTTGTCAGGGAATCGGACAGTTTTGTCATCGACTCATCAACAGTCTTGAGTGAATTCAGAACGGCCTTCAATGATGGAGAGGCGAGATCCTCTGCGGTCAGCATCCTCACGGCATGAGCCGCCTCCATGACCAGTCGCATTTCTTCGGATCGTAATGGTCTCGCTTCGAATCCGGGAAGTCGATCGACATGAGACACAAGGCGGTCGATCTGGTATGCGAGTGATCGCGGGTTGGTCTCGTCGGTGATCGCGAGGTCCAGAACAGCATTCCGCTGCAGATTCTCGCGATAACGGAATCGATACGTCATGCGAACATCCAGCACTTCGACCATGGTCTTGAGTACGTTTGGCGAGATGCCGCGTTTCAGTTCGGCGGAACGCAGCATGCGGGCGGTTGTCCCGGCTCGCTCAATGCAGCGGCCAAGCTCGAGGAACCTCCATGATGGGCCACGATTCATCCCGTCGGCGATCAGGCCACTGACCGATGCCAGATCTCCCACCAGTGAATTCGAAGAATAAACCACATCCGCAAGATCCTGCGTTCCCTTGCCTGAAATGGATCGAAACGTTTCTGCGGTGACATTGATGCGATGCCATGTATCCGGACTGATCCAGTCACGCACCAGCGAGGCCAGTCGAGTCAGGTCGCGAACCGTTCGTGCCAAACCACCGTACTCGTTCGGATCATAGACGGCCAGCGGCAGCGCCTCTGTCAGCGTTGGCAGTTGCGATTCCATGCCTTCCAAAACAAAGCCGGGCTCGATCTGTCCCATTTCGCTCAGGGCTCGAGCGAGAAATCGCACTTCGTTCAGGTCGACGCTGCCCTCCCCGACAAGCCGCTCGGCAAGCGCGCGAATCAGGCGGCTGAGGAGATCACATCGATCCAGTGAACGTCCCAGCCAGAACAGATTGTCAGCCACGCGACTGGGAAACATCGCGCTGGTACGTCGCAGCTCGGCGGGCTGATCGGTCGGGCTCAGCAATGTGACAGGATCAACCTTGCGA
>JBKDRW010000606.1:0-23933 GCA_046341255.1 Planctomycetota bacterium | reverse complement strand
ATCCGCTGCAGCACGGATCAGATCCGCACATCCATCCGGACTCGTTCCATCGGGGCGAACCCATCGGATATGTTTTGTGATTCTGCTGTTCCCGGCGAGGATCGCGGCGGATGCGGGACAATCTGACAGCAACCGGAAGTGGCAGGCCGCATCCACATTGGACACCCGGCAGACAATACGAGACCATCTTTCGGTCAATGCACTCCTGTACTCGCCGCAGATTCTGACAATCCAACAGCTTCGGATGATGTGAGCGTTCCAAGATCCGTGTGCTGTCGCCTCTTCCAGATGAAGCCGTCCAGAACATAATGTGTGATCTGCGGCACAGCGAGCAGCGGAGGCAGCCAGCTTTCTGCATCAGGCGAAGAGAAGAGCGTGCCAAAAAGCCACGGCCGTTCCTGCCAGACTCCGTTGTCCCACAATAGCTCCTCGAGATAAGCGAGAATCCAGCAAAGTCCAAGAAACTGCCAGACAGTGAGTCGGCGGCGAAGTGTCCGGCATGGCGGCGGCAGCGTTGTTTGCAGACCAGATTCCGGTGGCTCAGCCACCTGCTCGTCGGTCTGTCGGCTCTGCATCCGATACACCAGCACCAGATACGGCACGCCATGAATAATGACGTTGGTTACGGTAAAGGCATAGTCGGAATTCATCGAGATGATTCCCACGTGCCAGCAGACGGTGGTGGTCAGAACGACGATGTCTTTTCCGGGATTCCATGCGTTGTACCATACCAATCGGCAGAGAGCACGCATGGTGTACACAGCCAGAGACAGCCAATACAGGGGCTGAAGAATGCTGACCAGCAGATGTGGCAGGTTCACGAAGTCGCCGTCCATGAACCAGTGGAAGTTGCGCGGCAGTGACGCGTGCCACCACGCCAGCGGATAGAGCGTTGCCAGATAGATCGCGGCGGCATCAATCCACCAGCCGAGGCGATCCTGTTCGCCGGCCCTCGCCCGATACAGAGCAACCCAGCCATACTGCTGGCGTACAAAATGAAACACCGCGAGGTATGCCAGCAGGCGCCAGAACAACAGCGAATCCTCGGAGTACACGGCCGCACCGATCACAAAGGCCAGCAGCGGCGTTAATCCGTACAGCCACGGGCGACGCTGCAGCTCTTCGCGGTCAAGGTAAACTCGAAACGCTGTCGAATACACGTGAGCCACATCGATCAACAGAATAGCGACAACCCACAACCATTCGGGCGTCTGATCCTCAATTGTCTGCGAGAGCATTCCGATCAGCAGCAGCCCCATCGCCATCAAAGCGCTGCCAAGAAACATGCTCAGGTCGGTGATCGGATCGAACAACCACGGAATTCTCGACAGCCCGCCTGTGACGTGAAGCGTCCGAGTCGTTGCTGCCTGATCAGACGACATGACTCGCTTCCCGTAATGCGAGGACCTCGTTCGCCGCTCTCAGGCCATGATAGAAGGCCTCTTCCATCAGCGCGACGCCGCTCAGATCGGTGTTGGCAAAGTGGATGTTACCAAGGGGCTTTGCAGCGACCTGACGAGCCGGGCTGGAGATAAACCCGGGGCGAGGCTGTATCATCGCGTGCCCCCAGAACATGATGTCGATGCGCTGAATCAGGTCGGCGATGCCGGCATGCGCCAGAGACAAATCCGCCAGAACCACCTCCGCCCAGACGCTCCACGGGCTTGCCAACAGATGGGCTCGATCTTTGGATGGGTTCGCATCGAACATGGGATAGTACCAAGTCCAGACCGTCGGACCGTAATCGGACCCAAGTTGATGAGTCGCGACGACATAGCCAAGCGATGGACTGTTCCAGATGACGTTATCCCACGACAACGGAGCCCCAACGCTGGCCGGTCGATCCGACAGATGAATGTTGGCGACCACCCAGGCTCCGTAAGAGAACGACTTCACTGCAGCCGTTCGTTCGTCCGGATGATTCGCGATCACATGAGGACTCACAAACTGCGGCGCTGCAAAGATCACATGTTTCGCATTGATCGACTTCGGTTTGTTGGCAGACGAATCCCAAACAGACACGATCGCAGGCTTCGAAGCCGCCGGATCTCCGGCCGATATTCGCATGACAGGCTGACCGGTGGTAAGCCGATCTCCAACAACCTGCTTCAGGTGATTCACAATCGCGCCGTTGCCAGCGGGCCATGTCAGCAGCGGCGGCTCGGGTTGGCTGGAACTCGAAAGTCTCGACGCAAAGTAGAACAGCGCCGACCACGCGCTGGAGTTCTCAAGGTTCAGACCATAGTCATCGCGGCAACAGTAATCGACGAGCCATCGCAGCGGTTTTGATGTGAAGCCCTGATCGGTCAGCCACTTGTCCGCGGTCACCTGATCCAGTGCCATGACCTCCGGATCGCGCGAACACTCCGCCGTCGGAATGACAAACGCGCGACGTCCTTCTGCGTCCCGCCAGTCAATCCAGTCGCGAATCACCTTCCTGAATCGATCCCATTCAGCGAGATCCTGTTCGCTGGCATGCGTTCGCGGATATAAGTCTTCGATCCATTGCTTCCCATCGAACAGTCTTTCTTCCGGCTCGCGACAGGCAACACCCTCGACAGCTTCAACAGTGCCGTCCGATTGCCTTCGAACGGCCCCCATGTCCACAAGCAGTTCCATCAAATCCGTGAAGCCCGCCTCCGGTAATGGCACATAATGGGCGCCCCACGGAAACGCCGAGACGGAAGATTGTCCGGATCTGGAGGTTCCACCGGCTTCGCTTTCCAGTTCGAACACTCGGACGTTCGTCACACCGGATCGCAGCAGATGCCACGCTGCGGCAAGTCCCGCGATCCCGGCGCCGACGATGACAACGTCGACTTCTTCCTCGTCGACCGGCACCGAATCGATCGCTGCACGGTCGACGGCTGACAGATCTCGAATCTCATGCCCGAATTTCATCCCCGGAATAAACAGATCGCCGATCATCGACGGCTTTGCCTTCTGGCATCCTGCTGCCACCGCGCCCGAAGCTGCCGCCAGCGCCGCAAATAACCATTCGCGACGCGATGTGCTGGTCGCGGGCGGAGATGGTTCACGGTTGTCGAAGGGACGATTCATGTCAGAAGCCGATCTCGAGGCAGGCCATTGCAGAGCCTTCGTCTCAACGGCTCATGAACGATTCGGACCATCGTTCCACTGAATCACTCCAGCCGATGCCATTCCTGTTCATAGTAGTGCACGAGGGCCTGGTTGTTGAGGCGATTCACCTCGGAGTCGACTCGAACAATATCGTTGGGATGAATAAACATCTGCCGCATGACTTCGTCGTTGAGAAATCGCAGCGATGATGTCAGACCGGATGCCACCGCTGCCGGGGGAGCTGTCAATCGCCTGCTGGCCAGCGCGAAGCCCCAGATTCCAAATGTCGGGACGGATGTGTGATAGGGCTGCACATGAAAGCCAGCATCCTCAATTGTCTTCACAATGCACCAATACGATTTCGGCGCTACAAGAGGCGATGTGCATTGAATACTGAGCATTCCGTGATCTGCCAGCAGCTTGTGGACTCGCTGATAAAAAAATGTCGTATAGAGCTTGCCGACGGAATAAGAACTGGGATCGGGAAAGTCGATCAGAATCACATCGTACAATGCGTCTCCCGTTTGTTGTCCTGACCAGACAAATGCATCGGCGTTGACCACCGTCACTCTGGAATCTCTCATCGAGCGACCGGAAAGTGCTGCAAGCGGCGGGAATCGATCGGCAAGCGTGGTCATCACAGGATCCAGATCCACCAGCGTCACAGACTCCACCGACGGATGCTTCAGAACCTCACGCACCGCCAGACCATCACCACCACCCAGCACCAGAACTCGTCTGGGACTCTGAACAGCCGACATGGGTGGATGCGTCAAAGCTTCATGGTAACGATATTCATCCGCCGAATTGAACTGCAGATGTCCATTCAGAAACAACTGAAAGCCATTGGCATTCTGCGTGATCAGAATTCGTTGATATGGTGAGCTCTCGGCATGGACAATTCTCGCCGCCAGCTGCTGCTCTTCAGCATATCGTGTCAGTGACTCCGCCTTGATGATTCCGGCGACCAGCATACCAATGACCAGCACTCCGCGGCCTCGTAGTCCCGCTGCTCGTCGGGGCGTCAGCAGCGGACCAAGCAGGAAACTGCCCCACACGCCAACAGCTGCGTTCAGGATTCCGAACACCAGCGACGTTCGTACCAGCCCCAGATGCGGCACAAGAAAAATCGGAAACAGCAGCGACGCCAGCAGGGCACCTATGTAGTCAAACGTCAGCACACGCGAGACCAGGTCGTCGAATTCGACGTGCTCTTTCAGCAGCCTCATCAGCAGAGGTAACTCAAGTCCGACCAGCGTTCCGATCACAAACACAAAACCAAAGAGCAGCGGTCGAAACCAGTCAATCGCCCCGAAGGCGACAAACAGCAGCGGCGCTGAGAAGCCTCCGACGAGCGCGACGGCAAGTTCGACCTCGATAAAGCATGCGGCAAGCTGCTTCCAGACAAACTTCGACAGCCACGCGCCAACACCCATGGCGGACAGATAGATGCCGATCACCAGCGAAAACTGAGTGACGGAATCACCCAGCAGATAACTGGCCAGCGTTCCGGCCAGCAGTTCGTAAATCAACCCGCACGTCGCAACGACGAGCACGTTGAGGTACAGAAGAAACAGTGGCGCGCGATTCATCGATTATCCAAGAATCGATGCGGCAATGATGAGCGACATGCCCAGAATCACCGACGCCACAATGATCGCCAGAGCCACGTTCTGATCTTCCTCGATCTCCTTCGCGACCGAAAACGGCACAAACCTCGAGATCAAAAAGAAGCAAAGTGCCAGCACCAGCACTCCGACCAGAGAAAACACCACGACCGCCGTCAAATGTCGAATCAGACTGGACGAGGTCTCTTCGGAGGTCAGTTGACCCATGGCCTCACCAGACTGGGCCAGTATGTGTGTCGATGCACGAAGTATGCGCAGAATCATTTTCCTATTCCCCAGAAGCCGCCGCTGCTGCGACCGGAATACCCGCTGCCCGAACTGTTGAACTGCGGCGACGGCATCTTCCAGCCAGAGTAGACTCCGACGGCAAACATGACACAAAGAAAGAGCCCAATCATGAGGTACAGCTTCGAAATGAACGTGCTTAGATCTGGAAACATGGTGTTGTCTCGATCATCATCAGATACAGGGCACGCCACCAGCAGGGATTCAGCGTCCCATCATTGCAGGCAGCGGTCCGGCGGCTTTGCCTGGATGACCCCGGATGACACTGATCTCGAGGACTGAAGGCACACGCCGGCCTGAACGAGTATGGTTAACCTGTTTTAACTACTCACTTGAATACGGACTGTAATCACTCTGTGACCATCGCTGGACGTCAAAATTCCACAGATACAGGATCGTCAGGATTGGCAGTGCCGAAACAAGACCAAGCATCAGCAGCAGAAACCCGAAATCGCCATTTTTTGAGAACACGTTCCCCAGCACAAACCATTCACCAAGGATGGCAATCATGAAAATCAGCCACAACTGGAAGACTCCACGGGTATTCGGAGCCGGCTGGATCGGACCGACTCCGAGTGACCATGTGAGATTGTGCTGCTGGAACGCCTGCTCGACTTCCGCCACGGTCATGTACGTTCCGAGCGATATGTTAAGCTCCTGATGCTCATCGGAACCGGATCGTTCCAGTGATATCATTCGCGGCGGGGCAATGTAGTCGAACGTTTCGACCGCATCTCCGGCCATCACCTTCCAGTAGAATTCACCAACCACGTATCGAACGTACGCTGTCCCGCGATCGTACAACTTGAACGTATCGCCCTTGTAGACCAGCGTCTGTGAACGATCCTTGATGTCATTCGGTGACACAGGCTCAACAAACGACCAGTGATCTTTATTGTTCACGAGCCAGCGAAATTCGCCGGACTTGTGGTCGTACAGAAGATATTCAGTCCACGGAAACGTCGTGCCTTCGTACATCGCGAAGCGTTCCATGAACCCGATCATCATGTACTCAATGCCGCGAATCTTCCCCACCGTTCCAAGCGGAATCTGCGGACGAACTCGCTTCGCATTCAGCGTCTGAAAGTAAGACAGCTTGCCTTGCTGACAATCGAGCAATGCTCCGCAATGAGGACATCCGATTCGTTCGGTCTTGTCCGGAGCCTGCAACTCCAGCGCACCGCCGCAGGACGGACAGTTGAGACTGAGCGCGGTGACGTGATGCGTGGGTTCTTCGAACGATCCGCCCCAACCACCGGTCCGAATGTCCAGTTCTTCAAGAGTCACTTCTTGTCCCAGAAACAGACGAGGAGTTTCGCCATTGTAGTCAATGGTGGCGAACCCTTTGCCTTCCGTATAGAGATCCACAAACTTGTGATCCTTCTTCGGAACGAAGCTCCACGGAATCTCCCCCTGGGCCGATCCGGTCCGAGCCACGCCGACTTCGCCGACCGTAAACTCACCTCGAGAACCCAGCGTGATTGTGTCACCAGGCTTCAGCGATTCATGATCCGGGACTTTGACGCCCGACTTCAGCTTCTTCTCGAACGTGATGTATCTCTTGCCCTGAGCTTCCGCGAGCCACGCCCAGCTATCATTGCCGAACGCCAGATACCATTCGTCCCAGACTCCGCCCGCCGGATGCTTATATTGGACTCGGCCAATCACATCGAATCGCTGGCGATGCCAATGCCCACCGACTCCCAGAACAATCGGCGAATTGGTGTCGATCAGATCGGCGACCTTGCCGTGATCTTCCACCGATTTATCACCGCGAGCCACCACGCAGTCACAATACGGACATACCGTGACAAGCGATGTGCTGACTCGAAACTCAACCCCGCCTCCACATGACGGACACGAAGCCGCTCGGATCTTCATCCCTGGGCCTCCCGCGAGATGGCGAGGCTGGGCGCGATGCATTCTCTCTCCCCCGCGGAGGAGGACAGTGCAGGACAGGGGGGCCGTTCTGAAGCGAACAATGCGTCTTGCTGGGATACATCCGCCACCGGGTTTAGCCCAGTGGCGGATGGATTTATCGCTTGATTCAGGTTCTGTGGCAAACCTCCGCGAGCGATCCGGATGACGCGCACATCTGTCGCACCAAAGTACGACTCCATCGCCGCCGTCCAGTCGAATTCTCGCCGAGGCCGGCAGCAATACAGATTGAGTGTCATCAAACAGTGTTCGGGGAATGTGTGGGCTGCGAGATGCGATTCCGTCAGCAGATACAATCCCGTCAGGCCACCCGGCGCTGCAAACTGATGCCAATGCGGATCTCCCACGACCTTCAGCGACAGTTCACGAATCACAAGGTTAAAAAAATCCTGCAAGCGCTCTCGACAACACAACCGCTCCGCCATGCACCCCCGTGCATCGACAACCCATTCCGTACCAGTCATCAGTTCGTCAAGATCCACTCACTGATCCTTCATTCGCGTGCCGTCCGGGCGGACAAAAATCAGCAGGCCGAATCAGGCGGAGCGAGTCCCGGTGCCACGCACAACGAAATTCTCACTGCCCGATTCGGCCCGCAGAGCGCACAAGTGCTGGCCGCCCCAGACACCATCAGTGGGCTGGAGGCATGCTGTTCTGGAAAGCCCGATTGCGGAACAGAAAATCTATGATATTCCCTTCGTGCGGCTGAAGCCAGTTCAATGCACATGTCGGGATGGGGCCGACATTCAGACGGTCAATATGGCGACAGTCGACCAGTTCGGTGATCCACTTTTCGTTGTTCGTGATGGCTGTGCCGACCAGAGTCGAACCGATCTTGCTCAACATCTGATCCTGAGGACACTGAACGACCGACACGAACGGGAACATGTATTCCGTGTTTGCCATCGGGTTGTCGACATCGCTCACATGCAGCACCGTTGGACGCAGGTAGTCACAACGTTCATGCTTCACCAGACGATCGCCGCCACGATATTTCACCGTCACTTCCGTCACCGGGCCTTTAATACTGTCCTCAATCTGAGTATTCATCGCTTCGGCAACACCGGCCGTCGTGAAGGCTGCGATGGCCGCATTCGGATCGGTCGTCGGCAGTGGCGCGATCGGGCCGAGTTTCTTCGCGATGGCATCGGCGATGGCTTCGGTGTGTCGAGATGCCCAGATGCCTGAGCAGTTGATGCAGCTTCGACCGCCGTTCATCAGCACGCTCTTCACGAGCACATCGAGATAATCTTCCCAGCGATCAACGCAGTCGTCACCGATCAGAATCTTGCTGAACCCCGGCCCGTGCGCCTGGACTCGCGGATTGCCGTGATACTTATCCACCGTCGCCTGGCCACCGAAGATCATCGCACGGCCGCACGTTTCGAGCACTTTGTTGCCAACGTCATGAGGACCCGGATACAGGCAAAAGGCTTCTCGCGGGACGCCAGCCGCGGCGAACGCTTCGTACATTCGATACGGAGTCCACGGCTCCGACGATCCAGGCTTCAGCACCAGTCCGATCTGAAGAGGAATCGCAGGCAGCCACAGCGTATGCACGCCGGGCGAATTGGATGGCAGCACCAGTCCAAGTGTTGACGTTGTCGCCTGGAAGCTGACCATCACGTTTCGTGACTCCATGCCGTAACCGCGAGACAGGATGTCCAGCGGAAGGCCTCGCGTGAGGCAATTCAGCATATCGCCCATGTGCTTGAGCACAAATGCGTTCTTGGACATGTTGGCCCGGCACATGTTCAGCGGCAGACCGGTTGTCGCCGACTGAATCGAGCAGAACTCCTCCGGAGTCTGCGTGCCTGTTCCCATCGGCAAAGTCGCCGACAGATACAGATCGGCTGCCTGCTCACACTTCTGAATCAGCTCAGAAATCGAAAACTGCTTCAGAATCTCTCGAGCCTTGCTCGACTTCCGAGAATCCATCTGCACAAGACCCGCATTGGCCTGATGCATCCGTGCCATGACCTCGCCGGTCTCGAAATGAACGACGTCCGCCTTCTCAAGCGATTCGTACGGTTTACCCCAGCGAATAACAGGAATTTCAAGCATTGGAGGGATCAATCAGCAGGAAGTGAAAAGGACAGCAGATTCCATGCACCAGGCACTTATTTTAGAAGCTCTGATGGTGCCGTCCAGGATTGATGGAAAGTTCCGGCAACTGGCTGACCATGCTACGGATGGTCTGTAACCCCGCGAGCCGATCATTGCTGCGTGACCGTTCTGAATCCGGTTAATCAGTCGCCAGTGATGCATTATTCCATCGGCACATCCTCTCGAAGGACGACAACGTTCGGAACGGACAAATGCCTGACGGCCTGAACAGGCGGCAGACCAACCGAGGTATCACCATACATCGCATACCCAAGGCTCGTACGGGGTCACGGTTGCGTTCGAGGCGATGAAGTCTCCCGCCTCACGCCCCACCGCCGCGCCCGATCAAAGGCGACCACCAGGACTTTGAAAAATCGATCCCCAACGTGCCTGGTCCATCACATTCTGGCTGCTGAGCAGATTCGTGTCGCGGATTCGCAGGCCACCGAGGCACGGAACCTGAGAGCTTCAATCTCCGTCAGCCAATAATCATCCGCCTCTGGTTCACGTAATCCCAGACGACATAGCGGTCGAGGTCTTTGCCGGCGGTGAAGAAAACACGACCCCCCGTACTTTCAGCCAGGCGATGCGCAAACTGCACGTCCTCATGGGATTGGGACCAGCTCGGCAGCAAAAAGATGTTGATCGTGATTCCCTCACGCCTGCAGAGCAGTCCTTCGCGTTTGGTCGCTTCTTCGGTTTTGGGATCCGGCGGATAAAGCATGTACAATAAACTGCCCTCGAAGTGGGCCGTGGGCAAGCCGTCGGTGATCAGAATCACCTGTCGATTTGGTGTGTCCTGAACCGACAGTAACTGCCGCGACAACTGCAGTCCGTGCTGGATGTTTGTAAAGTGCGGCGGGATGTGGACCTCTGTGACATCTTCGCGACTCATGTCGGCTCGCAGACGAACCACCGGACTTGTGATGGTGGGAATCTTCGGCATCAGCGACACCAGTTCGCCCGGCGGGACCACCCTGGCAAACGTGTGCATGTCAATGAATTTCAGATAGTCGCCCGGATATTCGGACGTAATCAGCCCGTTGAGCGCCAGGGCCATGCGTTTGACGTTGACATACTGGCCGTCGTATCGCATCGAACCGCTCAGGTCCATGATCACCGTCGTCGCACATTTGGGGTTGTTACGCGAGCGATGGATTTCAATGTCGCCCTGATTCAATCGCAACGGACGGGTGTTTCCCTGACGCAGCATGGCATTGATCAGCGTCTGCGGAATATCCATCTGGGCGACGGAGTCGCCAAACTCGTAAGGCTTCGTCCGCTGAAGCTCAACAACGCCTTCGCCATCAATCACCCCCTGATGTCGACCGGATCGTGATGCCTGGAGATTGCTGAAGATTGTCTGCAGCAGGCGGCCCTGAAAGAGCTTGTAAGCCTTCGGTGACAAATGGACCCTGCCATCCTGCTGAGTCAACCCCTGACGCTCCATGGCATCCTTCAGATACTCCTGCACCTGCTCCTGAAATCTGCTCAGGTTTTCAATGGCTTCCGGCTCGGCGAACTCGCTCAGATCTTCCAGATCGATGATCGCCAGTTGCGCGTTCTGCTTCGCTTCCTCCAGTTGCTTCAGCAGTTCATCGATCTTTTTGAGTTCATCGAGGATTTCCAGTGCTTCCGGAATCGACATCGACTGTCGTCCGGTGAACGCATACTTCGACGCAAGATGTTCGACCTGATATTTTTCTCCGAGAGATTCCATTAACCCGACAAGCCGCGATGCGAAGTCCGGATCTGTTCGCTCCGCACGGTACCAAAGGTTTTCGATCGCATAGATCTGCTCCTCCTTGACCGATTGCCAGAACGACTTCGAATACTTCCCCGGCGGTTTCGCATGTCTCGCGTCATCCGCAAACTTCCGCATGGCTTTTTTGCGGACAGAGTCGGTCTCGTACGTACTGAGAATCTTTTCCTTCCGCTCCTGAAGCATCCTGATCAGTGCATCGAGGCTTGGGCCAAGTCCTGCGAACTGACCGGGATCCAGTCGAATCGCATTGGCCAGTTCCTCTTCGGTAAATTCTCGCATCGAGCCGTACGTCAGCATGTGCTCAAACGCGGGCGACACGAGGTCCGGGGGCGGTTCTGTCGGCGACGGGAAGGTTTTTGGATCGTACTGCTGGTAGGTATGAATGACACCGCCTCGATGCGATTCAGCCTGCGGAGAGTGGTTCGACATGAAAAGCCTCCTCGGACGAGTCGGTGTAGGAACAGCGGCGAACAGCAGGGGCGGGAGATCTCCGATCCGAGATGATGCTCCACATGCTTCTCCGTCTCTGTCAGACGCATCAGGCGTTTCGCCCTGCATCTTCATGAAACGGCGACATTCGAAAACAGAAGCACTCCGCGGAGGACTGGGAAACCCAACTCCCGGCAGCTCGCCCTGAAATACTCCCCTCGGATTATATTCCGCGAAGACTGCACGTCCTGCAGAATCTGCTGATCCTCGCAAAGCTCAGGAATCATGCAGAAATCGCCGATTTTCCGGGATTCCTGCAGACTTTGTCTGTCCCCCGTGAAACTGATTCGAAAGCGTGGAGATGTCGGCTGTTAAGTTTTTTCGGTCAGGGAAGTCTTACCGATAGCAGAATCATGGCAGTCTGAACACCGCGGACATGTGCGCGCGGGTTTTCGGTCGGCCCCATTGAAATCAGGTCTCAGCCACCAAAGGTGTTCTCATGTGGAACTGGCGTAAGCGTCATCAGCGAGCTCGAAAGAACCAGCACAATATCGGTCTCGCCTCGATCGAGAACCTCGAAGGGCGCGCGCTGCTGGCAGGAAATGTGGTCGCTTCTCTTCGTGGAGGGCACCTGACGCTCACAGGAGACAATTCCGTTAACGCAATCGAGGTCGCCGTCGAAGACAACAATGGTGTGGTTCGCGGTCTGAATGAAACGACCGTAAACGGTGGAACGACGGCGTTTATCGCCGCCAGCGGTTCGGACACCATCTCAGGCTCGACTCGCATCTTTCTGAAAAACGGAAATGACTCTGTCGTCTTTTCCCGAGGCGTGAAACTCGGTGGCGCTGTCACTGTTGAAGGTGGCGCTGGCAACGACACAATGTCGTCGACCAACGCGACCTTCCTGCGATCGGTGTCACTGAACGGCGGAGCCGGCAACAACACGTTCAGCCTGCAGTCCAGCAGCATTCAGAGCAGCATGGTCATGACCGGGTCCTCCGGTGAAGACCTGGTAACCCTGAAGGATCTCACCAACACGGGCTCGATCACCGTACATTCCGGCGCAGGGGATGATGGCGTTTCTCTGAATGATGTCAGCGGAACAGGAAGCTACTATCTGGAAACAGGGGCGGGCGATGATGACGTGGCGATCCGCAATTCCACGATCGGCGGCACGGTGTTTATTCGAACTCGTTACGGGAATGATGTGGTCGCGATCGAAGACAACGTGTTTGACAATCGGCTGACAATACGGACAGGCGCGAACACAGATGCCATCGACATCCGCGAAACCAATACATTCAATGGGGCCTTCGTGGTCAACACCGGGAAGAGTCGACGCGCAGCCGGAGACGCGCTCAGCATCGACGCATCAAACACGTTCAATTCCACCAGGTCCACAACGGGAAATCGCACGACGACGATTCCATCTTCTTCTTCCGATCGTATTGATGATGATACATCCGGTCTGGTGGCTCGCGCCAGCACGGCCGACACCGCAGTACAGACTCTGGCAGTCAGCCTGACAGCAACAGCGTCTTCCAGCAAGTCGATTAATTCCGCGGGCGGTGTGGTTGTCACCAGAGATTCAAATGTCACGATCACTGGCAAGACCATTTCCGGGGCCACAGTCACCATCGATTCCAATAACGATGGAACAGCCGATCAGACCATCACTGCCGGTGCTGATGGAAGCTACACCGCAAACGTGACGGTGACCCGTCGGGACCTTTACACAACGGACGCCACACCCAACGATCAACTTGGAGGTCTGCAGACGATCAAAGTCAGGTCCACCGTGGCCAATGCCGGATCGAATGAGGTCTCTGTGCTCGTGGATTATGTCACCGGAACTCTCGTTCAGTTTGATGTGACCAAAGCGGATGGTGGCACGGAATCCTATGAAGTCGAACTGTTCGACACGCTGGCTCCGAAAGCTGCCACCAACTTCCTTGCTTATGTCAACAGCAGCCGGTACACGAATACCATCGTGCATCGCAGTGTCTCGTCACCGGCCGTCATCCAGGGTGGCGGATTTACGCTCAACAACGGACTGTTCGGTGATGTCCAGACCGACGCTGGCATCAACGTGGATGATGAATTCAACGCAGCCCGAGGGAATATTGCCGGAACGCTGTCTCTGGCGAACGCCGGTGCGACAAACAACTCGACGAAGAGCCAATGGTTCATCAATACCAGCAACAATTCAACGTCCCTTGACAGCCAGAAGTTTGCCGTCTTCGGCCGCGTGGTGGGTAACGGGATGACCATTGTCAACTCCATTCGCGCCCTGACGACAGACAACTTCACGGACGAGAGCAACTCGGCCGCACTGACCGATGTGCCTGTTCGAAGCACTGTCGCTCAGTTCGGGCGACCTGTGACCGGAAAAGTCACCGCAACAACCGGCAGCACAACACTTGTCGGTGTCGGCACAAAATTTACAACGGAGCTCAAAGCCGGAGGAGCAAACGATATTCGCTCCCGGATCCAGATCAATGGTCGAGTCTTCGAGGTCACCGCCATCCAGGACGATACACATCTGACACTGTCTGAAGCTCCGTCCAGCACGTTTACAAATGTCACCGCACGCACAGACATCAACGATGACAAGCAGTTTGTGAAATTCACATCGGTGGATCGAATCCTGACCTGATTCCCTGTCGCGGAAGGCGTCAGGCATCTTCGCCGCGCCTCCCGCTCACTCTCGCAAATTCAAAAGCCAGGACGGCTTCTGCAACAGGATTCGTTTCACAACGTTGGCGATTCCGCCACTCAATCCCGTGGGGCCACTTTCATTGAGTAGTGGCCCTCGCGAGGCCAGAAAGCAGCGTCACTGGACTCGTCCAGTGATTTCTTCACGGCAATTTCAAAGACATAACCCGCCTGAAGTCCATCGACCAACAGGCTCACGGTCTTCTGATCATCTGATACTTCGATCGCATGCGGAACAAGGGTATGGCGATCGGAATCCGGTGTTGCATAACTCCCGCCCCAGGCCCGAGTGTAGCCCTGCACGCTCCAATTTGAGGAGTCTCCCGCCATGGACGCATTTACGGGGTAAAAAAAAGACACATCGAATCCATTGGACGTCGCGCGGATTTCGCGAATGCCATTGGGAAATGGTTGAGTCATCGAAGGACGCAGCACTTCTATGGAACCCGTGTTGGTTCCCCCCTGCCAGCCGCTGTCCCAGATGCTGCCCACATACAGCGCGCCATCGTTCGAAAACGCGGCAGCAATGGGTCCAACGAAGTTGGATCCTCCTCCGGCCTGATCCGCCAGACTGAAACGATAGCTTGCCCCCTGCAGAGTTCCATTCACATCCTGCAAGGTGAAACGAATCAGACAGCGAGTGTCGTATTCGCAGCCGACTCCGTGGCCTGCAAGTTCACGAATCGGATAGTCTTCTGGAAAGAACGCAATGGCGTTGACGCTTCGAGTCCACGGATGGGGAACCATCAGGCTTGGTCCCTCCGGTGCCACTTCTTTCACCGTTTCAAATCGGGACGGCACACCATAATGTCGCCCTTCCATCACATGATTGATCTCGTTAAACGTGTTCTGCACACCCTGATTATCCGTGGCAAACAAATGGCCAGAACGATCGATCGCAAGCCCCATCGGAAATCGAAATGAATACGCGATCGGGTAAGGAGCACCGTTCGGGTCAATTCGCAGAATCGTTCCCCGCCAGCGATCGTTGGTTTTCGTTCGAGCCTGGGTTCCGTAGTCGCTCCCCAGACCGACGTAATAGCGACCATCGGCGTCCCGAACCAAACCTGTCGTCCAGTCGTGATAATCATCGCTGAAGCCCCAGCCCGTGGCGAACACATCAAATTCGTCAGCCTGTCCGTCATCATCCTCATCACGCAGACGAATGACCTCAGGCTTGTGCGATACAAGGAGCGAGGATCCCTCGGCCTGAATCCCGTACGGCGCTGACAGGCCCTCGGCAAACAGGTTGAGCTGATCCTGAAGTCCATCATGGTCAGAGTCCGAGGCCATCCAGACCTGTCCTCGAAGCGAAGTGAATGCGAGGCGACCATCGTCCAGCCACGCTATCGCAGTGGGCATCACGTTCGTACTGATCGGCAGGCGATGGCCATCAAATCCCGGAATGCTCGTCAACACGTCTGACTGACTTTTCGGAGCCGGCAGGCTCGCCGGCAGCAAAACCGGCGCCGGGACGGAGACCAGCATGGACATTCGCGCCGACTCCCCCTTGATGAGACGCACGACCGACGAACTCTTTCCGGAACTGGTGTCATGAATGACCAGCTTCCACGGCACATTCGAAGGATGTTGGGCGACAAGCCATGCAGGCAGAACAATGGCAGCATGATCCGGAGCGTCTTCAACCGTCGCAGTGATTTCCACACCGAACGATGACTCGGACACAGCCGATTCACGACTTCCCCCTGATCGGCTCCCGACCGGACGAAATCTCAGGCGAAGAATGGCGGTCTGGAAGTCTCGATCGGCATCATTCCACGTCGTCCGCTGCGTATGTCGCGACGAAGCCGACTCGCTCGCAGCATCCGACACCACCGGTTTTGCCTCATAGTAATATCGCACACGAAGGCTGACGTCATTCTTCCCGATCTGCCACGATATCAATTCACCCAGTCGCTGTTCATCAGCCACCGGCCGCAAAGCCTTGCCCGTATCTGCCGGTTCCAGATGCGCAAGTGGAAGATCGATTGCTTCGTCGGTGATGGAGATCCCGGCGAGATCCCAGAACCAGCTTTTCCCTTCCGTTCGCTGCCGAGCAAACTCGCCCAATGACCACTGACGAAACTGCATCGTGTCCAGATCGACGAGCACGTTATGTCCATTTTCAAAACCCACAGCAAAGGCACGAGCCACACTTCGGCGTGACTTCGGATCATTCGGCTTCGTCCCGGGCAGTGTGAACACATCTCGGATGACTCGCGGACGCTCTCCTGGACTGACATTGACGAGCTGCTCGTATCGACTGACCACTGTCGGCGGCTGAAACCTCGCATCAGACAGCGCCTTCCACATGACAGAAAACTGTTCCTGCATCGAATCATGAAGGATGCCAGGCACGCTCTTTCGAATCGCCGGCATTTCGATCCCCGGAACAACCCGGATGGGATTCTGCATCCATCGCAGAAAGTAACGCGATCGAATGCGTTGCCCCATCGTCATGATGTCGGACCCGCGGGTCCCCAGCGCTACGTTCCGAGGTTCATAGGCGCCCGCCTTGTGACAGGCAATCCAGTTGAACCCGCCAGCACCAACAAGCTGATTTCCAATCAGAAGTTCGTCGGTCGTGGCCAGCGTGGGATGAAGCGGATTGTCATGCTGAAATAACTCCGGGCGTGCTTCGTCTGCCGCATCAGGGATACGATCCGAACCAATCAGATATTCTGCGATCGCTTGCTGGTCACTCTCTGACATCGCAAACCTCGGCATACGCACTGCCAGCCATGGAAGCCGACGTTCGATTTGTCGACCGGCAAGTATCTCTCGCAGCGACTCATCGCGAAGTCGATCGCCCACAGCGGTCAACGCTGGCGGTACCAATGCCTGACTCTGCCCGCGCAGATCATCACGCAGCGTCTCGATCATACCCGCGATCTCCGATATTCCCGTTTCCTGATCGCGATCATGGCAGGCGATGCAGCCATGACGGTCAAGCAATCGTTCGCCTTTCACGAAGTGTCCGACTGGTCTCAGTGGCTGTGCGATCGATTGAAGCCACTGACGAATGGCTGTCTGATCTGCCGACGATCTGACAAACAGGGGTTGCGTGGCCTCGCTCCGAGGAGCAACGATCGCCTGTTCTGCCGTCACGACACAGCTGCGGACCGAAGCTGCTTCTGTCCATAAAGGACGAGCGAAACGATTCATCGGCTCAACACCGGGGATTTCATGACAGGCTCGGCAGCTCGCGGCCTCGACGAGTCGCCGGCCATGCTCTGCATTGCCTTTCAACTCCGATGCGGCATCCTTCGTCGGTGCATCCTTCGTCAGCGCGGCCACGATCTGACGCCGCTCGTCATCCGAAAGTTCGAAAACCGGCATTCGATGGGAGGGATTGAGCGTCTCGGGCGACTTAAGCCACGTCACCAACCACTGCGAACTGCGTCTCTCACTCACGTGAGACAGATCGGGGCCTGCGTATGCGGACTCTGGTTTCCACTCCGACGATTCGGCGACGACATGACAGGCGACACAACCCGTCTTCAGAATCAGCGCCGCACCGGTGTCGGCATCGCCATCCTTGAATTTTGGTGTCGACGACAATGACGGTGGAGTCGCCGCCTGCCGCAAATACGCCGCGATATCCTGTGCATCCTGCTCTGAGAATCCAAAACCCGGCATGGCCGTCTGCGGGTTCACCGACTTCGGATCCATCAACCGCTCGATCAGACTTTTCGCAGAGTATGCGTCCACGTGTTTCAGCGACGGCGCCGGAAGCACCGGCAGTTCATCGAGCCCCGCGTGGCAAGCCGTGCATCGCAGAGCATCAGTCAGCCGATGCCCCTGCTCCATCGCCAGACTGATTCGCATCGAAGCCGAGTGGGCCGATTCTTCGCTCAGAAGGCTGCTCGACAGAACATCGGCCGGCAGAGGTTCCAGAGTGAAGTCGGGCGAAGACCAGAACAGCTGAAGCTTCGGATCTTTTCGCTCCCCATTTCGAAACATCACAACAAACGTATGATCGCCAGTCTGAAGGTCGACCGGCTCACCGGAGACAAGGATCTGATCACCCTTGCCATTCAGAACAGTATCGTCATCGATCCGCACGTCAACCTCGCCGGCAATCATGGCATGAAATCGATGCAGCCCGGGCTGGCGAACCAGAATTCGTCCGTGCCATTGAATCTGAACCGTGTCCTGAAGCCGCGTGTCGACCGGCGTGCTCTTCCAGTCAAAACTGATTCTGCGATCGCGACGATGAATCTGATGTGAGCCGTCGGAGTACGTGGCCAGTAACCCGGGAGCAGCCTCGTCATCACCTGGATGGATGTCGTCTCCGACCGCCCGGTGCGGCTGAACGCACGGACTGAAGACCGCGATGAGAAGAAGGAGGACTTGTCCACGCAATGACCAGCGACCACGCCAGGCGGCGAAGGAAAATGAATCGAAAGGCAAATTGAGAACGAGGTCCGGTCGAAGGCAGGCCATGGATGAGCCAATCCGCAGAATGACATCGCAGTTGAAAATCAGAAGCGAGGCCAAAGAGGATATCAGACTCGACCAATCCGTTCAGCAAACCCGTCCAGAGAGTTGTGGGCCGCGTCCTGACCGAAGCCGCAGGGGATTCCGGCCGAACCTCTGGAGGCTTCCGTCACGACAAGCGATTTTCGCCAACAGGTCTGGTGGCTCATCTGATTTCTCGGCATCTGAAAAGTCCGATGCTCGGGCAACAGATTCCGTGAAGCCGGCAAGTCACACTGCGTCCGAAATGACGCCCTTCGCTCCTCGATTTGCGCAGCTGAAGCCAGAATGCTTCGATCCCTGCGCGGCACAGGGCAGGGCAGGGAACGAGTCTTCTCTGCAGACTATTCGTCCATCACCTTTTTCACATTGTCAGCCGGTATCCGATCGATCAGCAGGAGGAAGGGGTCGATGCCAGCCGTTTCGGGGCGTTGCTTCGTTTCGAAGGTCACGATCGTTCGTCCTGAGGCAATCCGTCGTTTTTCGCGAAACAAAGTCTCGCCAAACATCTGACCTTCCGCCGGCGAGGCAAACGCACCGACTTCGATGAACTGGTCAAATGGTACGACGGTTTCCCGACCCGTTTCATCGGCCTCAAACTTTTCGCTCTCCACTTCCAGAGTCACCTGCCAGCGATCTTCGGCAAGCTGTCGGACTTTCGCTGAAACCGCGCGATTCGAAAACAGAGTGATCTTTTCAAACAATTCTTCAAGCACCGGCTGGTATTCCGCCGGAGTCTGCGCTCGCAATGCTTCAATCAGATCAACGGACACAGGATACGGTGGCTCTTTGTACGCGAAGCGATCAACGAGTGACCGCAGGGCCGCGTTCACTTTATCTTCGCCAATCAATTCCTTCAGGTAATACATGACCACGCTGCCTTTGCGATAATGAATGTATCCCTGATTTGCCTCCACTGTCTTCAACGGCCGCTCCTTCAGCCTCTCGGCCCCTCGAGACTGCAGGTAGCTGTCCATCTCATAACGGAGAAACCTTCGCATCGTGTCCCGACCGTATTCCTTTTCCATCACCATCAGCGACGAATACTGAGCCAGCGTTTCAGAAAGCAGTGTGGCGCCTTCCATATTGGCTCCCATGACCTGATGCGCCCACCACTGATGAGCCATCTCGTGGGCCACCACGTAGAACACCATGTCGATGTCATCCTCGTCGCGAATATCGGCAATGAACCCGATCGCTTCGGAATAGGGCATCGTCCCGGGAAAAGCCTGAGCGAACTCAGCAACGCGGGGAAACTCGATAATCCTTGCCTGCCGGTGCCGATAAGGCCCGAAGTTTTGCGTGTAATATTCCAGAGATTTGTGGATGGACCGCATCATATTCGGAACGTTCCACGAGTGTTCCGGATGAAAATACACTTCCGTCTGAATGCCATTCCATTCGTCTCGAGCCACCTCATAGCGAGCCGAAATGAACGAGTAAAAGTTGAGCGATGGGTGGTCAACTTTGTAGTGAAAATACTTCCGTCCGTTCTCTTCCCACGTTCGTACCAGTGAACCGGGAGCAACAGCAATCTGATCCGGCGATGTGCTGATGATGGTCTCCACATTCACCCAGTCGCTGCTCGAACTCAGGTAATTCTGTGAGCGAGCTTTCAGATTCTGCGGATCCAGAGGCGGCATCAGCTCCGGCTCACCAAGACTTCGATCTTTTCGTTTATTGCGATCCTGAAGCTCTCGTTGTGTCTGATAACCAATCTGGGGACAGATCATATTGTTGAAAAACGTTCCATTCTGAACGATGTCCGTGCGACTCACGTTGTTCTCGAAGCCCTTCGCTGCATACTTCACGGTGTACTTCATCTGCAGGCTCTGACCAGGCTCCAGCGGCGGATCGATGGAATAGACCTGATACTTCAGCTCTTTCAGATCTTCTTTCAGCTGTCCCCGCTCCAGTTCAATCGTGGTGTCATAGCCGTCCGCCAGATTCACGAACAACTGCGCCTGCGGAACCCGATCGCGGTTCACCAGAGTCTGAGTCCCGCGGAGTTCGATCGACCGTCGCTCCGGCACCAGATCGATTTCATAATGAATTTCTGTGACTCGCGGCTGCGACTGCCCATCCGCTGTGGTCTTCAACTCTTTCTCGTAGCGTTCCGCCAGATCCTCATTCTGATCTCTCGTAGTATACTTGTTGATCACCTGAGTGTTGTACCAGGCCCAGACCGCTGTCGAGCTCCAGGCGAGAAAGAGAGCGAGACTGGTCAGTCGAATCGCACCCTGCCAGCGACGGGCAGCCTCCAGGAGACGTGCCTGCACACCCGTCTCACGCCCTCGCTGCCAATACAAAATGCCGCCGATCGAGACGAGTGCCGCAAACAGCAGCCAGTACACCAGAAATACCTGTAGTCCGTCAGCAAACGGAGCAAAATGGTACAGGTCCGAATACATATAATTCGGGAGTGACCCGAAATTGACCAGCCTCGATTCGACATCGAGTACGACCCACACAAAAGAGTCCGCGACAACCAGAAGAATAAAAAAGAAATATCCGAGGTACTTATTCGGCGCCATCACATGCGAAATCATGGCGAGAACAATCAGGCAGAACATCCGAAACAGATCAAGCCCCAGCAGTTCGGCGGCGTACAGGGGAACCTGAAATCGAGTGTACCCGTCAGCCGCCTGAGTCAGGATCCCGGCTCCCACGCCAATGCCCAGCATCACCATCACAATCAGCGTCAGCGCCGCCGATTTTCCCACATACATGATCCATGTCGAATGTGGCAGGGCATCAAAGACATCATCCAGCCGAGCGTCGCGCTCCTTCCAGACAAGAACACCGGCAAAGAACGTGATGATGGCGATCAGAAACAAAAACATCGATCCTCGGATCAGATCGATCATGTTGTAAGTAACGGGCAGTGACTTCAGCCCGAAACCTTCACTCGACGACAGCACCAGAGCCGACAACGTGTTGACGAACGCAAAGGCAGCAATCACAACAAAGACCGTGCTTTTTACCGTACTGAAGAAGTCGATGCGGATCTGACTGAGCAGCTGCGCCATCGTGGTACCGAAACCGGTCCGACACACGACCACCGGGGTTACCATAGAACTTCGACGCGCTGCGTCCCGCTGTTCGGAACGACTCGCCTTCGACACTCGTTCCGAAAATGAAAATCGCCAGCATGCCAGACCCAGAATCAGCAGTCCGGCTCCCAGCCAGATCAGGCGATTCCACAGCATCATGCCGGCCAGCGTTACGTATTGGGAATTCTTTTCAGCGACCGTCCAGTAACGAGTCTCCACGGAAAATGTGCGGATGCCGAACGGATCCACCAACGCCGCCAGCTTCTGATTGTCGAGGTCCGTCAGCAGATTTGCGGCGATGCTGTAACCAACCAGCAATGCGATAATGCCGAGGAATGAGACGACGGTGCTCCGAAACCAGGTCGCCAGGGCGAAAATGATGGCCGCCAGGAAAATCGTGTTTGGCAGACCAAACACAAGAAAACCCCACAGATGAGCAGACCATGAAATCTGCCCCCAGCGTTCCGGATCATTGCCTGGCATCCATCCGGCAAGGATCACACCGATCGAAACGCCCAGCAGCGGCAGCGCGGCCACCAGCGTCGAGCCCCAGAATCGTCCCATCAGATAGGACAGGCGATTGATCGGCTTGCAGTAGATCAGACCGCTGGTCTGGTAAGCGAAGTCTCGGGTCGCTGCAGAATTCACGAAAGCAGTCGTCATGAGACAGCAGATCAGTCCCATCGTGGCATAGAACGTCTGGATCACATGGGGTGCATTACGATGCGTATTTTCCAAGCTGTTGCCAACTCGAACATTGTCCGAATACGTCGCCCCGAAGATCAGCAGAGCGTTGATCAGGATGAACACATACAGCATGAACCCACGGAGCCAATACGACAGCTCAAAGCGAAAGAATGTGCGAAACATAGGCTGATCAGATCGTCAAAGAAGGCAGTCATCAATCGGACGACAAACGATGTCTGGAAGCATGACAGGCATCTGCAGATGCGGCTCTGGTCAGACCGCCTGATTCACGCGAGAAAAGAAGACATCTTCCAGATCAGGCTCTACCTGCGAAAAACCGGTCCCCGGAATCGAATCACTCAACACATGAATCAGCGGCCGACCAGCCACAAGTTTGGTCGAAATGACTCGATACTGCCGACGATGCTCCTCCAGCTCCTGACGAGAAATGGACTTCTGCCACACCATGCCTCGCAGTTCTTCTTCGGCCTTCAGTGGCGGGCCCGAATAAACAACCTTCCCCTGATTGATAATGGCCATGTTCGTGCACAACTCCTTGACATCCTGCACGATGTGCGTCGACAGGATCACGACCACGTTCTCGCCAACCTCTGACAGCAGATTGTAAAAGCGATTGCGTTCGCCCGGATCAAGCCCCGCTGTTGGTTCATCGACGATCAGCAACTGCGGATTTCCGATTAACGCCTGAGCAATTCCGAAACGCTGTTTCATTCCGCCGGAAAAACCGCTGATGGCCTTGCTGCGATGCTGAAACAGGTTCACTCGCTCCAGCATCGCGTCCACAATCTCACGACGCTCCCGAGAATTCGTGATGCCTTTCAGAATGGCAATGTGGTCCAGCATGTCCCGTGCGGATGTTCGCGGGTAAACACCGAACTCCTGAGGCAGGTAGCCCAGCAATCGCCGCACTTCCTGCTTGTGCGTCAGCACATCGAGTTCGCCCAGCCTCACGGAACCGGCATCCGCATCCTGCAATGTCGCGATCGTTCGCATCAGGGTGGACTTGCCAGCCCCGTTCGGCCCCAGCAGGCCGTACATGCCTATCGGGATATCCAGCGTGACATGGTCCAGCGCCTTTACGCCGTTGGAATAGGTTTTACACAGAGAATCAATCCGCAGGGACATGGGCCACCAAATTTCAGCGGGATGCAGAAATCCCGGTCGTAAAGATGCGAGAGATATCGGAATCGTGTTCGGAATCCTGTCGATCTCAGAAGCCTGCCGCCGGATATCCGACTGAAACAGTTACCACGGAACACGAGACCGTGTTCTCACAATTCGCTCGCCAGCAGAATTTCTTCGATTCGAACGGACAGTTTTGATGTTCCCTCTCGATCCAGCAATCCGGCGATGCACGATTCTGCAAAGTCAGCCCGCCTCGACAGCTCGTTTCGGCCCGCGAACCTGGCCGCTCTCAGGCCGCGGGGCGGCTTTCCGAATGGACATAGGTTCTGAAATTGGTTCTTGCGGGGCAACTGCAGTCCATCCGTGCCTCGGAAGCTCGCACAGGGCGTGATTCGGAAAGACGACGCGGGGCCGCTGCCCAGAACTCTGGCAACCCGACGTCGGGGCGTCAGCGGGCACTAGTCGGTCGTCCCACTCTGAATCCATATGAAACGTCACTATTCGGCGATTCGAAACGCGGGCGTCCGCCTGCAGATTCCGATTGCATCCTGAATTGTCGCCTCCGCAGCCTGTGGATTTGTGGCATGATGTGCTGGCCATGGTTACAGTACTGAGGAG
>JBKDRW010000605.1:0-8743 GCA_046341255.1 Planctomycetota bacterium | reverse complement strand
ACAGCCCGTAGGCCAACAGAGCCAGAAGCTTTGCCCGCAATGCCCTGCGGCGGGTCGGGGTTCAGAACCACTGACGATTACGAACGGACACGTTGGAATGACCGAACGATATATTGAATGGGACCGGGACCGGCTGGTGCTTGCAGAAGGCTCTGCTGACGGGCAGAAGGTTTCTGTTCGAAGCATCACGGTGCTTGATCGCCAGGGTGAGGGCAGCGATACGCTCGGTCTTCTGGATGGTCTCCGCAAAGCGTTCCCAGCCACCTCGGAGAAAAAACGTCCTTCGGTTGGCCTTGTGATCCCGAGACAAAGCGTCACCGTGCAGCGAATTCAACTCCCGCAGGTTCCGGATGCCGAACTGCCTGAGATGATCCGGATGCAGGCGATGATGAAATTGACCGTGCCCCTCGAATCAGTCTGTATGGACTTTACGCCGCTGCCAACGAAACCGGGCAGCAGTTCTCGCGACGTTCTGCTGGTGACTGCGCCTGCGGACCTGATCAATGTGGCGCGACGAACTCTCAATGACGCTGGCTGCGAACTGAGTGGTGTTCGAGTCAGTGCTTATTGTATCGCGCAGGTCCTGGAACAAGGCGGACTGCTGAAGGCCGATCCTGAGAGTTCCGCCGTGGATGTTGTGGCTCTGCTGAGGCATGACTTTATCGAGCTGACATTTGTTCGCGGAACCACGGTGATTTTCTCACACAGTGGCAATCCATGGAATACACCGGACGCGATTGAACGAACCCTTCGATCAGAACTGACACGTGCCAGACTGTCGGCTGCGGAAATTCTCGGAGAGCATCGAATCGGTCGGATTCTGCTGGTTGGCTCGCCCACGGTGACCGGTGCGATATCGGACCAGTTGTCCACGAGATTTGATCAGGCAAAGATTGAGCGGATCGATCCGATTCAGTTTTTTGCGAATTCACCCTCGGACACTCGCGTCTCCTGCAGCGAACTTCTGCCCATCGCGGGGGCAATCCTCAGTCAGGTAAGGTCGTCGATTGACTCTGTGGACCTCGTGAATCCCAGAAAAGCGCCGGAAAAGAGAGATCTCCGACGAGTTCGGATGTTGGCGGCAGTGCTGGGCCTGATTCTCGTGTTTGGCGGCTTTTCCATGTGGAAGTCCAACAGGATGAAAGCGTTGGAGCTGTCGCTGGCAATGATTGAGACAGAGAACTCCGGGGTCTCTGAAGAAGTGGATGCGGGCGAAGGGACGATGGTGCTGTACAACCAGTT
Source organism: Planctomycetota bacterium (assembly GCA_046341255.1). GTDB lineage: Bacteria > Planctomycetota > Planctomycetia > Planctomycetales > Planctomycetaceae > SXXK01. The sequence continues at coordinate 7,501 of JBKDRW010000605.1, read as the reverse complement.
GAAGGACTGGTCAGATCGAGATCATCCATGGCTCGATCGTCTGATGGATCTGAAGGAATCGCTTCCGAACACCGATCGGATCTTTGTGAAGAAGTTTTCTCTCCAGGCAGTTCCTCGAGGTGACGTGGGAGCGGTGACGGTCGATCTTTATGCCCGATCGGAGGAGGACATTCTGAAACTGGAGCGGCGGCTTTCTGCCGAGGGCTACAAGCTGAAGTCATCAAACAGTCCCAAGCGAAAGCCGGCTGTGGCGTCTCCGGATTATCAGTGGAATGCGGTCCTGGAAATTGTGATTCCGACCAGCATGACGGGGCTTTCGGAGCCTTCGCAGGATGCGGCTTCCGTTGCAGGTTCCTGAACCGACGTCACATTGATGCATTGCAGCAGGTATTATTCTCGTTCGACTTCCGCTCATTGATTGATCGATTCGCCCATGGATTCGCAGAAAAAAAGAACGACGCTTCTCGGACTGCTCCTCGGTGGCGTCGTGGTCTTCGCGACGTTGCGAACCACCGTGACCGACGCGTTGCTGAAGCCAGTTCGTGACCTCGAGAAGAAAGTTGCATCGGCGACTCGCAGACAGGAAGGACTCAACGAGCAGAAGTTTCAGCTCGATACAGCAAAGGGTCGGCTTGACCGATGGAAATTTGCCAGTCTGCCCGCCGACCCTGATACGGCACAGCGTCTTTATCGCGAATGGGTTGCGGAACTGGCCCGACAGTGTGGTTTTGGTGGTCCGACGTTCGACGTGGTTCCCGGCGGACGAGCGAATCCGAAAGGCTTCTCGATCGTTGGTGTGGATGTCAAGAATGCCGAGGCCAGTCTGGAGGAACTGTCGCGATTCCTGTTTCTGTTCGAACAGGCTGATCTGATGCACCGCATTGCCTCGATCGGGATCGAAAGCACAGGGGCGAAAGGCAACCCGGACCTTAAAGTGAACATGGTCGTTGAGGGAGTGATCCTTGAAGGCGTCGATCCGAGAAGCGAGCTGTTTCCGAGGTCGCTGATCGCGGACGCATTGAATGATTCCACCACGGAACTCATCGTCAGCTCGAAGGCCGGGTTTCCGGAAGAGTTTCCGTTTGTTGTGAAACTCGACCGAGAGAGTCAGCAGGAGTACGTGCTGGTTGAATCTGCCACCGACAAGGGCTGGAAGGTTCAGCGCGGGCATTATCAGTCAAAGCGAAGCGCTCACGCGGCGAATGCTGTTGTGGAATTGCTGCCATTGAACTGGGATCGAAAAGACAAGACTCCGGAAAGTTATGGCGATTTCGTCAAGGCTTCCATGTTCGTGATTCCTTCGCCGCCGAAGACTTATAATCCACGACTGGCTGGGGTTTCCGATCAGACGGTTCGACCTGGGCAGTCTGTGTCCATCACAGCAAAAGCAGACAACTTTGATCCTGACAAAGGTGAGCCCGTCTTTGCATTGAAAGACGCGGTCGAAGGGATGAGCATTGACCCGAAGTCCGGTGTGTTTTCCTGGCAGCCAGGTGAGGCGATCCCCGTCGGTAAGTATGCCACAACGGTCTTACTGACTCAGTCCGGCAATCCGGACGTGAAACTTGAGTCGAAGCTGACGATCACAATCAAGTCCGCGAATGTCGCTCCAAAACTGTCGCTGCCCGAGTCGGGGATCGTGATTCTTGATCAGCCGTTTTCGATTCAGGCGACGGCAACAGACGACAATGACACGGCGGGTCTTGCGTTTTCGCTTGGGTCCGGCGTTCCCGAAGGTCTGACCATTGACTCCAGGTCCGGTATGATCTCATGGACTCCACCACGCACGTTTACGCCCGGAAAATATGACGTCGAAGTTAAGGTGACGGATAGGGGTGACGAGCCAAAGTCGGATTCCCGGAAGATTGCGCTGGACGTTCAGGACGACAATGCGGCACTGACGGTTCTTGCGGCCGTTCTCGGCAAAGACGATGTGCTGTATGCGTGGTTTCGTAATAAAGGAAAAAATACGACCGACAAACTGAAGACGGGTGATCATGTCATCGTCGCTGAGATCGATGCTGAGATTGCCTCAATCAGCAACCGGTATGTGACTCTGAAGGACGCAAAGGGATTGTGGAAACTGGAACTTGGACATACCGTTCGCGAAAGAAGGATGATTCAGGAAGCCGAAAAGCCAGCAAACACGTCTGATTCGCAGTCCACCGCAACTGAGACACCGGCACCCACTGAGACACCGGCGCCAGCTGAGACACCGGCACTAGACCAGAAGCCCTCCGTTCCTGAGCAGTCCGTTGAACCACGCGATTCGGGAGGTCGAGGGTCCTCCTGAGCCGTCAACAGCTGACGATGAAGTTGATCGGCTCCGGATCTGCCCCGGGGATGACTTGGGTCGTGGTGATCGGCCGTGGTGAGCCTTTGACCGACGGACGTGCGTGGATTGCGTGCCGTTCAGGTCGCCGGATCCTGCGGTCGGTTAGAAGTTCAGGCATTCAGTTCGGGAGCGAAACCGGGAATCGGCAATCGTCCGGGAATCGGGTCGTTTGATCTGGAAGGCTGTTGCCCATATCTCTTCTGTCGGGATAAAGACGTCTCCATCCGTCGCGGTGATCGGATTGCGAAAGCAGGAATACAAATCGTGATGTCCGTTTTGATCGCAGGGTGCGGCTACGTGGGGTATCGAGTTGCGCGGCGACTGGTTGTTGCCGGCAACACGGTCTATGCCATCACAAGAGATCCTCAGAAGGCCGATTGCCTTTCCGCTGATGGTATCCGCCCGGTCATTACCGATCTGGGAGACGCGGAATCTGCTATTCCGATTCTTCCTGATGTCGATGCCCTCGTCTGGGCCGTGGGGTTTCAGCGGGTCGCTGGGCAGGATCGAAAGACGATCTGGCTTGATGGGCTCAGCCGACTGCTGACAGGGCTGCCGAAAAGAGATTTGTTGATGCAGAGGCCCCGGCGAATTGTGTATACATCGAGCACAGGCGTGTACGGAGATGGCGGCGGCGCGGAGGTCGATGAATTGACTCCTGCGATTCCAGTGACGGAAGGTGGTCGAGCCTGCCTGGAAGCGGAATCCATGCTGCGGAACCTGGCCGAACAGCGGCATGTTCAGGGCATCCTCCTTCGGCTTGCCGGGATCTATGGACCAGACCGACTTCTACGTCGTGTGACGGAACTGAAGGCCGCAACTCCGATCACTTCGCCAGCTGAAGACTGGCTTAACCTCGTTCATGTGGACGATGTGGTTGCCGTGATTCAGTTGATGTTGCAGGCGACGGAAATTGAGCCGATGCTTGTGAACGGTTCACTCGTTATGAATGTTGTCGCGGCACAGAGTGTCACACGACGCGAGTATTATGAACAGCTTGCGATCCTTGTCGACGCTCCGCCGCCCGTGTTTCAGACATCAGGTGCATCTCCCGGAGAGCCTTCCGATGGCACGCGTTCGCGCGGGCGCAGCGGTAATCGACGGGTGGTGAGTCGCTTCAGAGGCCTGCAGTCTCAAAGTTTCAGGTTTGACAAACTGGCTGATGGTCTGGCGGACGCGGTCGCTCGAAGTTCGGATCAGCACTCTTCGTGATGTTCGCATCGATGCCTGCTGCAGAATGTGATCGTCAGAGTGCTGTGCCTGGCTCCGTGAAACATGCCGGACAGCTGTCTGGCGGGGCTGTGGTATGTACCGAGTGATCAGGTGAAAGGGAAATGCGATCTTGTCAACTGCGGAAGCCGCATGGAGTCGACATCGCCCCTGATGTTCAACGGCGCAGAGGAACTCCTGCATTCGGCTCGCCGAAGCAGCACCAGAACAACTCGGTCATTACACCATGAAAAAAAAGTTGGCGACTGCCGAGGTGCAGGTCAGTTTCGTACGACGGATTCGTCGAGGTTGAGGATCAGATTTGCCACCATGGACCACGCAGCAGTTTCAGCGGCAGAAGCCACGTGACGCGGAACAGACTCTCCCGTGCGAATTGTTTGGTCCGCATCGGACGGGATCTCCTCAAAGAGCGCCAGCTGTTTTTCAAAGGCGTCTCTGACCAGACGCACTTCGTCGGACTCGGGATGCCTCGCCAGCACCGTTCGAAACAGAAAGTCAATACGTTGGTCTGCAGATGATCCGCCTTCAATAATGATTCGTTCGGCGAGAGCTCTTGCGGCTTCAAAGTGCTGAACATCATTCATCAGCTGCAGTGCCTGGAGAGGTGTGTTGCTGCGCTCGCGACGCGTGCAGAAGTGCTCGCGGTTGGAACCATCGAAGTTGCTCATGAACGGCGGCGGAGCCGTGCGTTTCAGAAAACAGTAGACGCTTCGACGATACAGGGACGTCCCATGATCCTGCATGTAGAACCGCGTATTGCTGTTCTCGTAGCCGACGGGCTCCCAGATATCGTCCGGTTGATACGGCAAAACTCCCTTGCCTCCCATCGTCAGATCCATCAGCCCGCTGACATACAGAGCGTTGTCACGAAGCTGCTCCGCATCAAGTCGAAATCGTGGACCATGAGCCAGCCATCGATTTTCGGGATCACGCTGAGCGAGCTCATCCCCGATCTCCGAGGATTGTCGGAAAACAGACGAAGTCAGCAGCAGCCGATACAGATACTTGGTATCACATCCGTTGTAGCGAAAATGTAAGGCAAGCCATTCCAGAATCTCAGGATGGGAAGGCAGATCTCCTCGAGTTCCGAAGTCGTCGCTGGACTTCACCAGTCCGGTTCCAAAGACCTGTTGCCAGATTCGATTGACGGTCACACGAGCCGTAAGCGGATTCTCGTCCGACAGGAACCATCGCGCGAGATCACGTCGGTCTGGACGTCGTGATCCGGAAATCAATCGGCCGTTCTCGTCGCGAAGTGGTGGAAATGCGGCCGGGACATTCGGATCGACCTTCTCGCCCGGCTTGTCGTACTGTCCACGAAGCATGACGAAGGCATCGCGGGGCTTCTCAAGATCGGTGAAAATGAATGTTCCGGGAATGGATTCATTGATCGCAATCGTTGTCAGGACGGACGAATCGTACGCGTTGCGGTGTTCAGCAATGGGGGATTCCACCGGTCGCTGGATGTGCGTCATCCAGAATCGAGTCAGGGACTGCTTCTGTTCTGTTGACGCATGGTCCACTGGGCCTCCGATGAGCAGGTTTCTGAGGTCTCCCTCAATCGCAGAAGGATTGCTGCCTTTGCTGATGGCCCACCACTGCTGGAAAGACGATCGAGGATCCTGATTCGGTGCTGTCTTCCCGACCACCTTCATGTCGTCGACAAAGATTTTACCGCGATCGATGGCGAAGGAAATGGATTGGATCCGAGATCCCGTCGTAGCACCGACTTTGTCAAACGGAATGACAATCCGGACCCACTCTCCGGGCGCGGGTATTGGTCCCATGTCCAGATCCGCACGGCCACCAACTCCTGATTTTTCGCCCCAGACCGCGCGATGGTTCCTGCCATCATTCAACGAAAAGGACAACTTCCCGGGCGTTGCGTAAGGATCGATGCGGAGCCAGAATTCGAGATGGCCTTCGGCTCGCGTCAGGATCGGGATCAGCGCCAGGTCCAGAGATAAGTCGTAGTCGCCACCATATGCCAGCTGCAGCACCCGCTGGCCAGACTTGCTGCCGAACTCGGGATGCCATGGCCAGACTGCATTGTCACGAGACGTATTGCGGGAACGTGAGCCGGTGGGAAACGCGTCGTCGAAAATCACATCCGTTACTTCGCGAGCATCATTGGATGCCGGATCAGACCACGTGATCGCAGCAAGCGATTCCTCGAGTTTCCTGCGGGCCGCGGACTCCGCTGATTGTGCGTTTTCCAGAGCAAGTTTCTGCTCGGCTGACGGAGCCTTCAGAAACGGAGTCGTATTTCGAATGTTGCCGTCCATCGCCGGATCACTTGTCGAATAGAAAAAGGCATACATCGAATAAAAATCTTTGGTTGTCACCGGATCATATTTGTGGTCGTGACATACCGCGCAGCCGGCAGTCAGGCCCATCCAGGTCTGCATGGCAGTGCTCGTTCGATCCACTGCGTAACGATACAGCCATTCATCTGCAATGGCTCCGCCTTCGCTGGTGGTCACATTACAGCGATTGAAGCCCGTGGCGACCTTCTGCTCGATGGTCGGATTCGGAAGCAGATCACCGGCCAGCTGCCATGTTGTGAACTGATCAAAAGGAAGATTCTGATTGAACGCGCTGATGACCCAGTCTCGATAAACCCACATTTCGCGTTCATTGTCCAGATGCAGACCGTGCGTATCGGCATACCGAGCAACATCCAGCCAGTATCGAGCCTGTTCTTCGCCAAAGCGAGGTGAGGCGAGGTAGCGATCTACCATCTTCTCGTAAGCGTCATCTGATGTGTCGGCGAGAAACGCGTCCACTTCTGCCACTGTTGGTGGTAATCCTGTCAGCGTCAACGCGACACGCCGAATCAACATCTCGCGACCCGCATCGGGACGCGGGGCCAGGGCATGTCGGCTCAGTGTTTCCCGAATGAATGCGTCAACAGGAGTTCGCACCCACTGGTCGTCATGAGTGGCCGGAACCTCAGAACGGACGGGCGGTTCAAACGCCCAATGCTTCTGATATTGCGCTCCCTGCTGAATCCATCGCTGAAGCAGCTCTTTCTCTGCGGGCTTCAGCGACTTTCTCGTCTCCGGAGGCGGCATGATGGTTGCCGGATCATGAGTCAGAATTCGATTAACGAGTTCGCTGGATGAGATATCTCCGGGTTTGATCGCAACCGTTCCATGATGGTCCTCCGTGGCCCCCTCGAATGTATCGAGCCGAAGTTCGGCCTTGCGGGTCTTGACATCAAAACCATGACATTCAAGACAGTTTGCTGCAAGGATCGGGCGGATGTCGCGATTGAACTGAATCTCGTCGGCGCGCAGCAACGGAATGAAAGCAAACCAGGCCGCGGCAGTTGCGGTGAAGCGAAGTGCGCTGGTGGTGATCTGTTTACTGTTCATGGAAAGACTCTGTCAGGTCAGAAACATGCGGCGTCACTCTGGAAGTGTAAGCATCTGACAGGTGCCTCGCCAGCACATGTCCAGCAATGCCGGGGCCGGCGGGGCATTGGGGAATTCGAAGTACCTCGTGGAAAGGATGTTGCAGCGGCCTTTGAGGAAACTTTGGTTCTGTTTCTGAGTTCGCGTGGCAGCCACGTCGCAGCGCAGGCTCTCGATCAGACAATGACATGGTAAACCGCCAGTGACAAGACCCTCGATCCTGTCCCGTTGGTCATCAGCGCCTGGTGATTTCGTGTTGCCGGAAAACGAGGCAGGACAGGCCATGGAAGGGAATTGTTCGGCGATCGTGCAAATTCCGACACTGCGAATCCTTCGCACACTCTGGAAATGTTCTGTCAGTGAGAAGATGGCTGGACTGGTCGGCTCTGAGCACAACAAATCGGATTTCGATCTCTTGTGAAACTCGCGGACGGCCTCACGGCTGAGGCGAAGCATCTCGACTGTGCTGCAAAATGACACCCGGATCCGGTTGGAATTCGAGTCTGTTCTGCTAGCCTTC
>JBKDRW010000604.1:0-14732 GCA_046341255.1 Planctomycetota bacterium | reverse complement strand
CGAAGAAGTTCTGATGGTGCGCAACCAGGTCTCCGCCACCCATACGTTCGGCCAACAGTTTTCCCTTCGGACCAAACAGTCGCCATCCCACCGAATGCCCCATGATCAGAACGCCTTCTGTTCCGTAGAATGCGGCTCCGTTCTCATAGCCCTCCTGAACATACGGCGACCAGATTCTCTGTTCAAAGATCAGCTGTTTGCTCCGCCCCACCGGCGTTCCGTCTACATCGTATTCACAGATCGCGTACTGCGTATCCGGGAACTGCTGATCATCATCGAAGTAGTTCTTTCCGCCGAGGCAGGTGACTCGACTGGGGTGAGTTTGTACTCCCAGTCCCCACAGAGCCACATCGATATCATGAACACCATCGTTACCAATATCACCACAGCCAAAGTCGTACCACCACCGCCACACGCCATGCAGCAGATTCGACCGCCAGGCAACTTCTGGCGCCGGACCGAGCCAGGTATCAAAGTCCAGATGAGCCGGAGGTGTGCCAGGTTCCCCTTTGCCGATCGAGCCGCGTCGCTGACTGTTCCACGCCTTGGCCACGAGAATTTCGCCGATATCACCCTTCAGGACCCTCTGAATTCCATCCCGAACACAGTCCGTACTGCGACTCTGAGTTCCCACCTGCAGAATCCGACCACTCGTCCGAACGGCCTCTGTCAACAGACGTCCTTCACGGATATTGTGGCAACATGGCTTTTCCACATACACATGCTTGCCAGCCTCCAGGGCCAGGATCGCTGCCGGTGCATGCCAATGGTCGGGAGTGGCAACGAAGACAGCATCGACGGCCCGATCATCGAGCAGCTTCCGGAGGTCTTTCGTCGCTGCAGGAACCTTGCCGCTGGCATCGCTGACAATCTTCACCGCCGCATCCAGTCTCTGCTGATCCACATCACAGACCCACGTCACCAGAGCATCGCTGCGCTTCGTAAGGTGCTTCAGGTGATTGGATCCCATTCCACCACATCCGATGAATCCGACGTTCAACGGATCGATGGATGATGCCGGTCCGGCAGCTTTCGACGTGCCGATCAACAACGAGGCTCCGATGCCAGTGGAAGCCGTGCAAAGAAAGTCGCGTCTGGCATGAGTCATTTGATCGCTCCGTAAGCCTTGGGGGTCGATCTGCGAAAAGTCTTTTCTGCAGGGCGGAATGACGCACGAAGTAAACGCGATTCTCTTCAGGGTTACAAGCAAGAGACAGAGGCAGACTGAACAAGTGATGCGTAAGGTTGAGTCGTTCCGACGATCATCGTAGAGTTGTGTCTATTGTCTGCTGCCTCACACAGATGCGCAGTTCTTCGAGCACCAACCCGTTGACTGAAAGCTGGACGTGTATGCCTTCCGTTTGTCGTATCGTTGTGATCTGGCTTTCCACCATCTGCCTTTCCGCAGGCTGGCCCGATCTCTTGAATGCCGGCGAGTTTCGAGCTGCCGCCGCAAAGCGCGTGATCACGCCCGATCCGCTCTTGCCGGTGTCCGGCGGCGTCGGGGAACCCAATGCCGTCACGGAAACACGCGGCGATCTGACGGCACGAGTGATGGTCTTTCAGAATGGCGAAACAACAGTGGCGGTCGTCGGAATCGATGTGCTCGGATTTCCTTCGGTGCTGGGCGATCGTGTGCGAAAACTGGTCCCGCGGATCGTTCCGGACAACATCGTGATCGGGGCAACACACACCCACAGCGCGCCGGATTGCTATGGGTTTCCGTTGCCATCAGGCAAGTTCACGGGCGACCTGAACTTTATGAACGATGTCTGCACGAAGACCGCAGAAGCCATCAACGCGGCAATCGACCAGCTCCAACCTGCAGTGCTGAAGGTCAATACAGACAAAGCTGCGGATCGAATTGCCTACAACTACTATGCGCCCGCGCTCTATGATCCTCGTATGTCCGTCGTACAGACGCTGACAAGGGATGGCCAGGTGATCGGAACGCTGGTCAACTATGCAATTCATCCGGAGGTGCTGGGCAGTGAAGCGGGAATCCTGAGCCCGGATTGCATCGGCCCGATGTACGATGCCATCGAAGCCAGATCCGGTGGCGTTGCCGTCTTCATGAACAGTGCTCAGGGCGGCATGGTCACTGCGGATAATCGCGATTTCACCAGACAGCCTGATCCGAAATCCGCAATCTGGCCCGACATTCGAACATGGGATGAGTGTCTTCGCATCGGCAATCTGATGGCATCTGAAGCTGGCCGCATCATTTCAAAGGCAGAACCCCAGTCAGATCCTGCGGTGAGCAATCTGACTCGCCGGGTTTTCTTTCCGATCGAATCGCCTCTGATGCGAGCCATCGTGGCCGGTTCACCCCTGAAATATCCTCACACCGAGGACTTCAGGATTTCCGTGCAGGTCAACCTGATCCAGGTCGGCAACGCACAGATGCTCACCATTCCCGGCGAGGCATTGCCCAACATCGGCTTCTTCCTGAAGCGAAAGATGACAGGCCAGCACAATCTTCTTCTGGGCCTGACGAACGATGCTTTTGGATACATTCTGACCGAAATCGATTTCGCAGGTTTCGATCGTTATGCCTACGTGTCTCGCACAAGCCTCGGCGAGCAAACCGGGGAAATCTTTATTCGCCACGCGCTGGAAATGATGGGCATCGAAAGGAAAAGAAGCGACTGAGTTCGCCCTCACAGGCCTGATCAGGGCCGATCGTATGCAATGTCGTCAAGCCGGAATTCAGAACGATTGTGGCTGACCGGACAACGACTGAGGAACATACTGATCCATCATCGGCCTGGTTTCATTCCGGCCGGAAAAACCAGACGGTTCTCGCCCCACGATCGGACGAGAAGAGTTCATAACGGGCTGAGCTGAATAATATCCGCCCGACATCTGCGGGCTGCTCCGAAATGACGAGAGACTTTGCACAATCGTCACGACGGCAAGACCGAGCGAGCAAACACTTAACGCTGCAACCTGCAGATTGAACCGACGAACCTTTGCGGGCGACGTGCGACGTTTTGTGATCTCTCGCGACACCGCACTCCATACAGACGGGCTTTCAATCTTCGCATCCGAATCCCGTGCGGCCAGCAGCACTCCCATCGCAGAAGCCATGCCGACACGATACGTCCGGCACTCATTGCACGAAGCCATGTGCTCCGCCAGTCGAGACTCTTCATCCGAACGCAGATCATTGCCAGCATCCAGGTGGATCAGATGTTTTGCATCAGCACAATTCATGGCTTACCACTCAACACGAAATCTTTCGACCCACAACGAGCCACTCAGTTCAGATATCAGTACGATTTTCAGAGACATTCGCAGCACAACCACATCATCCGTCCCTCGTCTCTCTCGTCAACTTCTGACTTTCAGCGCGACGGACGCGCCGTTCCCAGGCCTCACGGAACATCTTCCGAGCTTCTGCAAGCCGCCATCGAATGGTCGCTTCGCTGCGATCGGTAATCGCCGCCACATCCGATGTACAGAACCCTTCGAGGTCACGCAGGATCAGCACCGTTCGATAAGCTTCCGGAATCTCCGCCAGAACCACCTGCACTTCCTGCGACAGATCAAGGTCTTTCCGAGGATCCGAAACCGACGGGTCCGGAGACCGGTCTTCCCCAGCATCGGAAAAAAGGGCCCAGCGACCTCGGCGACGAATCTTCCGCAAGTGGTCGTACGTCAGATTCACGGCCAGACGAAACAACCATGGCCCGAATCTTCGCGACGGATCGAACTGATCGATCCGTTCATAGGCTCGAACAAATGATTCCTGAACCAGATCGGTGGCCAGTTCGAGATCCGGAACAAACCGACGCACCACCTTCAAGACACGACGCTCGTATCGCATCACCAGTGAACCAAATGCGTCGTGATCGCCATTGCGAGCAGCATGCACAAGGCGCACCTCACTATCAGACGGAGCATCGCCGATTGACGGTGATCCTTCATCTTCCAGTTCGCGATCTTCTGCGTCCGACTCGGACATCTTGAGCATACTGAAAGCCTTTCCACGCTCATTACGCGAATCAGCTGCCAGCCGTTGGAGGATTTTCGGTTTTCCCGTTGAGCATTTGGCTCACCGAGCCCGAATCCTAGTCATTTTTGAGCGGTCCCGTCGTCAGCATTTGGCCGCTGATTCCCGGATTTTCCCGGTTTGCCGCCCCCATGGTGCCACTCATCGAAAACGGAAGCTGCACCGCAGTAAACCGCGATCCGAATCGACCTGGACAATACGAAGGAATTTCGCCCCAGGCAACGCATCGCCCGCAGAGAACTCCAGCGGCAGACGGGCTTCCGGAATCTCTCTGGCCAGACGATCCAGCGTTGAACGAATCACCGTATCCCAGACTGTTCCGGCGGCTACAGTCATCACCCCGCCTCGCTGCACTTCCAGCAGCGGCATACGCAGGTCCGTATCAGGCGGACCAGCGACCGACTTCTGGTTTTTCTCGGCCTCCGCAGGGTTCACATCGACGCCTCGAACTGACATCGTCCAGTCATCATCAGAAAGCTTTCTGCCAACAACACGGAAACTGGTCGTCATCCATCCACTCGGATTTCCAACTCTCGGATGAACCTGAAATGTCGCGAGAATGTGGATCTGGCCATCTCGGAATCGGATCTGAAGGGGCTTTTCTTCCGGAATCTCGACCGAGAACAACACGGCTTCGGACTGTTCAGACTGCAACTGACGGACCGTCGACCCAAGTCGATTCAATACATCGGACAACGACTGATCAGCGGAGGGATCGAGCGCATCCTGTATCGTTTGCAACTGCTGATCAGAGATCAGCATCCCGCCCCGAACATGGCTGGCGAGCAGTTCATTGAGAAACTCTTCCGATATGAAGAATGCAAGATCCTCATCGGCCTTCAGCGAGTTTCCGATTCGCAGAACATCTGAAGCGGCAAGCTTCGCAGATCTGTTGATGACCCAGATTAAAGAACTCGACTGTCCAGATCGCGCAGCCCATGTCAGCCGGTTACCAGCCAACAAAGAGCCAGCCCTGGCCTGCAGACTTTTCCATTGCTGCCCAAGATCCGCAAAATCACGATCGACGATCTGATCCACCTTTGGAAAGACGTCTCGCGACACATCTTCAGCGACAGCCTGATTGATTTCTCCTCCCCGGCGAACCACCTGACTCCAGGCAATTCGATCACCGACGCCACTCAGAATCGGCATTCTTGCGCCCACGGCACTCACAACACGTTGCGGTGTCTGCAATGCCTCCACCTTGCCGTACGCAGGCTTCGTCAGAAACTGGTTCCCGTCAAACCAAAACGGCTTGATCGCTTCGAAGTGCTGCTGACCACTGCTTTCCACCAGTGCCTGCGAATTGACTCCCGTCGTCTGACTGGAAACGTCCCCCGAATTCATCACATCAAACCGAATCCCATCGGTTGCCGGAAGAATGCGAATTCGAGTTCTTGTAAGCGTCGTCTGCCGGCCTGTCACGTGGGAGTTCAAAAGCGTTTTTGCGACAGCTTCCTGTTCACTGCGCGAGCGAGTGAACCGCTCTTCGAGAGCCGCATTCCGGAATGACAGCCCAAGCCCGACCATCGGTTCACGGTCATCCTGCCCAAACACCGTCCCATCCACGCACGACAGCATCATGAATCCGCTCACCATGAACCTCAGAACGAGATGCATCGTCAACGGAACGGCGTTGGCTTTTGTTTCAAGGTCGTTGATCAACACGCTGGTTCCCTGGCAACCGGAACAATCAACCCGGTCCATCACCACGCGTATTTTCACGACTGCGAAGGCGTTTTCCACCCTGAAGATGACAATGTCGACAGCCAGCGGGCAAGTCTGAGCGTCGGAGCAGACATCTGCAAAAAAAGGCCCGCAAAATCAACAGATTTTGCGGGCCAGATGGGATATCTCAGAACTGTGTCAAGACAGGGCTATTCTTCCGATCGACCCCTGACACTCTCGTGCACAACACTGCCGACTGCCAGACTTGCCATCAGGGCATGCAGAGCGGCCAGTGCTGATTCTGACTCATCCAGTTGCTTTTGATCTTCGCCATGAACGACTGGAGCAGGTGCGCTCACTGTTGCTGAGGCAAAGTCCTGACGCTCACCATCCAGAAGATCGAAGTCCGTCCCCCACGCCGACATCAGTTCGTCGATGGATAGTTCGAATGCAGACTGTACGGATTCTACAGCAGTCAACTCCGCCGCCACGGTCTGGACTTCAGTCGCGTTCAGGAAGACCGGATCAACCTGAACAACGGTGGACGCAGGATGGGCAGAAATGCTCAGGATACCATCGCTGCTCCATTGTTCCTGCGGTAACGACACCAGAATTCGCTCGTTCACTTCAGGAACGAATGATCCATCCTCTGTTGCCCCCGGAACTTCATCCACTGAAACCACCGTGAAATTGCGTGGCTGACTCCATGGATAGCCGTTCCCAGCCACATCCAGACCTCGTACCCACCAGCGGTATCGTGCACCGGGTGCCAATGTCAGCCCCGTGGCCGTATAGCTGGTACCCGTCAGGTTCTTGACATTCAGAACAGTCGGCTGAGCAGGCTGGTCGATTCGCTTCACCAGAATCTCGTAGGACGCCGGCGTTGGATTTGATCCGGCTTGCCACGTGAATCTCGGAGTATTGTTTGCTGTGACGCCCGATGGGGTCAGGGCGACGGCAGCGTTTCCGACGCCAACACTGATTGAAAAGTCTGCAAATCCACTCCACTGTGAGATATTACCCGCCGCATCAATTCCGCGAACCCACGCCCGGAATGTCCCGTTTTCGAAAGGCAGAACGGCCTGATAAAACCTGGTCGTGAGATCCTGCACTCGCAGAACCTGTGATGAATTTGTTGTGAGGTTATCAACCCACAGATCGAACTTCACGAATCCAGGATCGGCATTCCATGTAAAGCGAGGCAGATTTGTATTGATCGCTCCGCGAGGATTCACAATGGAAGGAACGGCAATTGTAAAGTCCTTCGGGGAACTCCACGCAGCTCGATTCCCGGACGTCGCAACCGCCTGAACCCACCATCGATAGTTACCGGCTGGCAAAGCTGTCGAATGGATGTAAAACGCTGTCTGTGCAGGAATGGTCACTCCGCTGCTGATGTACTTCAACGCCGACGTCGTTGATGTCGGGAACGCCACCTGGTAGTCCTGAGTCGTGCCCAGATAAGTGACCGTCACATTGGCAAGTGCACCGCCCTTTGCTCTCAAGGCGGCCTGCAGCAAACTGGCCTGAGTTGACGGAACCGCCGAGATATCCGCCGAGGCGAGGGTCAACGACAGCCCTTCATAGGTGATGACTCGCCCTGCTGTGATGACCGCAGCAGGGAGAAGCTGCTTCTGCCCCGTCACAGTCACATCCGTACGAATGAACTGCTTCACACCTGTCGAAAGATTCTCAACCCACAGGTCGTACTTCGCCACACTGTCAATTGCATCCCACTTGAATGTGGGCTGTGATGTGGTAATGATCCCGACCGGCGCGGTTGTCACAGGTCCCACGCGGTAATCCATGCGGAATTTGTAAGCATCGCTCCACAATCCAGCTTCACCGTCAGAGGCCAATGGCCTCACCCATGCTTCAAATTCGCCGTTTGGCAGCGGCGTCGTTGGGGTGAACGTATTCGTGGTCAGAGCACTCTGAGAAATGATCTTCTTGGCACCGCCGATCTGATTCACCCACAATTCATAACGGGAAGCACCCATGTCACTCCACGTGAACGTTGGCGTTGTGTCCAGCGTGGAAACCGCCGGAGCAGTGAACGATGGCTTTCCGATTGAAAACGTCTTCGACGGACTCCATGCACCGGCAACGCCGTCCGCATCGTAGGCGCGAACCCACCATGTGAACGTCCCCAGCCCCATCGAGGTTGTGGTCTCATACGAAGACGATGTGACAAACTGATTGCGGAGAACCGTCTGAACATATCGGGGGGAAATCTGGCTCACCCAAAGATCATATCGAGAAGAACCGGGAATCGACGCCCATGTGAATTTAGGCGTAATGTCGAAGGTGAGGTTCTCCGGAGCGTTCAGGGCCACACGAGTGACGTCAAAGAAGGAGCTGTCACCGACATTGCTGCCACTGCCATTCGTCGCAGTGATCTGCACTTCATATCGACCAACCTCGAGATTTGCTGATGGCGTGTAACTGGTCGCCGTGAGATTGGTAACATTCAATACCGGAACCCGTGTTCCTGTCGTCACATTGAACAGTTGCAGCGTGTAGGTCGCCGGTGAACCCGTCCAGCGTATCTCAGGAGTCTGGTCCGTTGTCACAGCAAACGGCCGCGTCACCACAGGCTTGCTCGGCAAGCCCACCCGGATGACCTGGTCAACGAATCCAACGTTGCCAAAGTTGTCCGTCACAATCAGCCGCACCGTATACAGTGAGCGGCCAGCATCATTGTAAATATGGGTAACCGTTGAGCCTTCAGCATCCTTGGTGAAGAACTCCGTCGGTGCATTTGTGACAGGAGCCTGGTTTGATGGATTGTAATCGAAATCCCATTCCCACTTCACAATGGTGCCCACAGCTGGATTCGGATGAGTCGAACCGAGTCCATTGAAGGTAATGGTTTCACCCAGCCCGGCCGGATTCGGGGTGGCGACAAAAATTGCAAATGGGTTCGTGACAAGGTGCTCGACAGCACCCTGGTCGATGGAAATCACCGCATCACCATTACCCTCGATCAGACGCGGATTCCCGATCGCATCCTTCTGTCCCAGAATCGGAGTGACCGGGTAAAGGGCGTTGCTGCCACCATCAACCGCCCTGCCATTCGGCTTCAACGCGTGGAAACCTACCCCGTTGCCGAGTCCGTACTGCAGGACGTTTGTGAGATCAGTCAACGGTGTCGTCTGACCGAAGCGGTCAGACGTCAGAAGACCAGCAGCAGCGCCCGTGGCGTAGGTCGTATCAATCGTTTGAATGGCGTTAAACCCGCGGGAGAAGACCCCTCCATACATGTTGACAGCCAGCTTTCCGGCTGTCGGCACATCATTGGTATTACGTTCCAGAATCGAGTTCCCGACCTGAGTTGTCGTCGTTGCCTCCGCGGCAATACCACCGCCTCGGGACCCCGAATCATTTCCCACAATCGTCGCATTGATGATCGTCGATCCGGCGCTGTTTTCATTGAACAGACCACCACCGCGGGATACGGCGTAATTGGTTGAAATCGTGGTGTTCAGATAAGACGCGGTGCCTGTATTGTTGACTGCACCACCTCTTGACCCGGCTATGTTTTCCGAGATCGAGGAACCCACTGCATTAAGAATCCCCGCATTGAAGATTCCTCCGCCCTGGTTGGTCGCTTCGTTCTCAATGACATTCACGTGCAGCAGGTTGAGTGTTCCCCGCAGCGTCACGGGAGCAGCCACGGTTCCGATATTCCGGGAACCGACAAAAACACCTGCCCCGTCGAAGGCGAATCCGTTCTTGATCGTGAGTCCCTCGAGCGTCAGCACTGCACCAGGATGAACATGGAAGACTCGATCAAGAAACGCAGCATCAATGACGGTCAGACCGGCACCAGCACCACGAATAACGAGATTGCCCGTCACATCAAGGTCACCAGTCAAACCGCCTTCTTCAAATGCTCCTCCGCGTGACAGCGTATAAGTCCCGGCCTGCAGGACAATGACGTCCGAACCAACGGATGCATTGCTTTCCATCACCGCCGCACGAAGGGTCCTGAGACCATTGACATCGGCTGCCCGACCGTCACCAGGATTGGTATCCGGATTGTCAAGAAAACTGTCGAGGCTGTTTTCAACGGTCCATGATTCGCTCTTGTCGGCAGCCAGCGCGAGCAGGTCTGTGTCTCGTATCCCCGACCCGGCACTGACCAGAGTGACCACATAGTCGCCAGCTTCACCTGTCATACCCGACAGATTCAACTGATAGCGACTTGGCGTGAGCTGGGTAACCGTAGCTCCCGTCAGAGACACAACGACGCTGCTTCGCGTCAACCGGAAGTCAGCAATGTCGACTCCCGTGACATCCTCATTGAAATCAACAATGACGTTGCCGGCAGATGTCGACCGTGGATCAGGTGAAACCGGGCCGATGGAAAGCACAACAGGTGCCCCCGGAACCGATCCACCACTCGCGTTATTTCCTCCGCCACCACCTGATCCCGTTGAGCCCCCCGAGCCTGAACCGGATCCACTACCACCACCAGAACCACCACCGCTGGGGCCCGGAGCCGGAGGGGCCGTCGGTGATGTGACCGTAAACGAGTAGTCCCGAGTCGTTCCGTAGCGGAAAGGCTTTCCTACCGAAAAGTCATTCCCGACATTCTCCAACTCATCACTGAGTACTTCGATCACGTATTTTCGACCTTTGGTCACCGTCGCAGACCGAGTGCCCGTTCCCCCGGCCGCAACAGACTGATAGATCACCGATCCATCCGCGGCGGTAAACATGGGCACTTCTTCAGAGTACAACGAGTCATTGATCTCGTAGAGCGTGAACTGGAGTGCGTCACCCAATGTGTCCACGACATTCAGGACGACTGACATCGGTCCCGAGTCAGCCGCAGTGAAGTAGTAATAGTCTCGGTCCGCTTTGGTCTCAATGGTCAGGTTGGAGAACGTATTGGTCCCTTCAAGCACCGTCTCCGTTTCGGACGTCAACGGGTTGTCTGTCGCCAGCGGCTTCGCATTCACAAAGCCGTCATT
This sequence comes from Planctomycetota bacterium, assembly GCA_046341255.1. Lineage (GTDB taxonomy): Bacteria > Planctomycetota > Planctomycetia > Planctomycetales > Planctomycetaceae > SXXK01. The sequence continues at coordinate 4,070 of JBKDRW010000604.1, read as the reverse complement.
GTCTTCAAATGCATCCGGCTGGATCGGTATCGCGTCCGCCGCCTGCACATTAAAGATGTCCCCGCGATTCAGAGAAAAGGTAGATTTCCCGATAAAGGACGGCGTATCGACGCCCGTGTCCCATTGGTAAGGAATAAAGCTGGTTGCCAGATTAACCTCATCGAAGAAGTCACTGAAACCCAACGTCGAGTTCGACAGGCCGAAGCGGTTGTTTCCGTTAATAAAGTCCGACTCAATTCGCCACGTCGTTGTGCCGAGGCCGTCGTAAGACCAGGGATAGATATTGGTTCCGGCAACGAGATCAACCGATGTGGGATCAATCCCGATATCGTTGAAAAACTGAACCCCGGCGGTACGAGTTGCATTGCGAAAGCGATACGGATTGCCCCAGTCTCCGGAGGGATTTCGTGGATCGCCGGCCAATCGGGACTTAAACCAGCCTTCCCAGTTGTCGTAGAAGGCAAATCCATTGATGACATCCAGAGAATTGCCCGTATTTTCGCGGAACGCCAGGTCAAATCGCGACAATGGGTCACGATAACCGATGATCCAGCGATAGGTGGGTGTCAGGCCTTCGTTGAAATTGTCTCCCGACTGCGGGGCGATCTGAGAAACAAAGTTATCGAAATAAACGTCGGCCCCGAAGTTTCCGTCAAAGGTGTTCTTCCAGACTTCCGCATCGATACCAGAAAGGCCAAGCTCCCGCGGCGTGTTGGCGACTCGAATTGGCCCGACGCTGTCGGCCGCACCCACTCGAATAACAAGTCCACCGAGAGTTCCCTGAACCTGAGTAAACAGGTGCGTATGGTCGGGATGCGGGTAAATGCTGTCGTCCTGCCCGACATTGATCGAGTTATTGATCGGCACGGTTGATGTGATTGTTGACGTCCCATTCGATTCAATCACGTTGTCCTGAACACGAAGCTCGATATTCGGACTGATCGCAGTCTCACCGTTTCGGAAGATCTCCTTGTACGCGTCCAGTGGATCGCTGGGACCATTCTGCCTCTGGAAGTGCGAGGCCGTGTTCAGAACGTAAATGCCTTCGTAGCCGTTTGACAGCACATCGTTGTTCACAATGTTGATATAGGAGTCGTGCTGGCGACGATTCAGGATATCAATACCGCGTTTCCCGTTCTGCGTGATCCGAGAATCTCGAACTGTCAGCCCGGAGTTGTAATCATAAGCAATGTCCTGACCGCCACCCGTCACTGCCGGAACTCGATCGATGCTGTCGCCCAGCCATTCAATACCGTCGCCCGCATTGCCGGTGATCTCAGCATCCGTAATCGACACAAAGACGTCGGTGACAACTTCATCCCCATGCTCCGGATTACCAACTTCGCCATCGGCAGCACTGCCATTCACCGCACCATTCGGCAGATTCTCAATCTGTGTGATGGCTTCCTGAACGGTGAAGTGACCCATATCAATCCCGTCGCCACCGTTCCCGACGAAGTAGTTGAAGTTGGCATTGATCGTGCGTCTTCTTCCCGACTCCTCAAGGTAAGGCCCGGACGACTGAGTAATCTTCAGACCGTCTTCGGCCACGTTATCGCTGAATGAGTTCGCGTTGATCACGGTACCATCCCCAAGCTGGGCACTGGTACCCATCCCGAGCTGCAGCCCTGACTGCTGATTGCGATCAAACGTACTTTTCAGTGCTGTGACGTCGATATCCATTCCACCCACACGACGGCGGAAGAAGTCCGCTTTGTCGTGGACGGAAATGATTCGCGCACCATCTTCACCGTTGTCATTGAACTGCGAGTTGATCCATGTGAACTCACCGAACGCGGCGCCGTTGCTTCTGAGACCTGTCAGGGAGTTCTCGTTGAGCTGTGAATTCGTGAATGCGGCCGTCAGATTCAGGGTGTCAAAGAAATTGATCGCGTCGACACTGAAGCCGTCACCGACATTATCATTGATCTGAGTATTGTCTGCTGTGAAGATCGCTTCTGCCTGCTGGAACGCGCGAATTCCGACCCCGCCCGCAGCACCTGTGGATCCGACAACACCGTCGTTCGGATGAAATCCGCTGCCTGCCGCCTTGCTGCCATTCCGCTTCACAGAGTTATTGTTGAACTGAATCTCAACTCGCGCATCGGCCTGCAGATCAACACGCATTCCGTACTGACCATTATCCTCGATGAAGTTCTCATTGATCTGAAAGTCAATCCGATCCCGCGATGTGTTCTTCAGGAACAGGTCAAAGCCGTCCCCCGCATTATTCGTTGAGCTGTTCTTTTCGAACTTCACGCTGTTCAGGCGAGCATCTTCTGAACGTTCGAAGTGGAACCCGTCCAGACCACTGTTGAGGAACGTATTGGCGACCACTTCAAGATTCTGAATCTTGGTGCGCTGGGTCATTGCAAAATACAGACCATTCCCCTCGTTCCCGACATTATCGACACCAATAACGTTCTGTTTGATCAGGGATTTCTGGAGAATCGCAACGGCCTCAGAGGCAATACGGTCATCATCAAGTCGGACATAAATTCCCTCACCCGCATATGGTGTCGCTGAGCTTCCATCGTCCTGAGTCGCTGTGATGGTGTTATTCCAGATCTCCACCGCGCCGGTGCCGTAGTCGAGAGCTTCTATTGCAATCCCGACATCATTGTTGCGATTCAGTGTGTTACCATTTCCGGAGATGTTACCAAGACCGTTCGATGCCGTTCCGATGTTCACATTGAATCCCAGACTCTGATCCGGCGGCAGGGCGAGGTCATCATTCGGATTGAGCGGCAGGCCAGTCCCCAGACCATAACTGTGCGACTGGAAATGAATGCCTTTCGCCTCATTCAGTGAAATCGTGTTCTGAACGATATCCGCCCGCACCGTGGTTCCCACGACAGCATCGGAGAAGATCCCGGCCAGCTTGTTCCCGGTGATTGTGTTGCCCATGATTCCCTGAGGCACCACATCCCCCTGCGGAGTTGTCTCAACGAGCGGAACAAATGAACCGCCAATCGTGTACGCACCGTTTCCGGTCACACCCTTCAGCAGAAAGGCATTCGCTGAAACAACCGTGACGGAAAATGTGCCGTTCGCCGCAGTATTCCCCTGAACCCCTGTGATGCGGATTCGATCGCCTGTCTTCAGCCCATGAGCGGCAGACGTAATCTGAATGTCAGCGGTGTTCGTCGCCCCGGTGATGGCTTTGGATGTGCCTTCTGCCTTCAGGTCAATCTGAGCAAAACCTCGTGCTGCGTCTGACGTGAGGCTGCCGCGGAAATCCGGCACATACCACGCACCACCCCCGGTGTAGACTTCACCAGTCAGCAGCGAGTCCGTTCCCTGAAGCGAAAAGCGATTGTTATCGACACGGGTAACCGTGTGCAGACCATTTGCTCGGTGGCTGACCGTTGGCTCGTCATTCACAAGTCCCTGCAGCATCACCTGATCGCCGGTCTGCAGGCCATGATTTTGAGATGTGATGATAATCGGTGTGGAACTTCGGCCATTCGTCGCCGCCTGAACGATTCCGGATCGAGACGATCCGGGCAGCAGCGAGATACCATACCCACCATTGTTCGCAATCTGGTTCGAATCAATCGAACCATGGAAGTTGCTGTCAACCATGTCCAGACGAATTCCGTCGCGGCCGGAGGACAGAAAACTATTTCCGGAGATCTGTCCGCTGATGTCGCTGGCCGTCTGAGCGTTGAGAAACAACCCGTGGCCCGGTGCTCCCGTCACCACGTTGTTCAGAATACTCATGTTGCTGACCGGCATTGCGGTCGCATTGATATGAATACCGTTGTTCGCAGAGTTTGAATTGGACGCCTGAGCACCCACGACAAACTGGGACGCCGACAACGCATTCGGGTCTCCAGCCATCTGCCCCTGAACCGACTTGTTGTTCGAAAACCCAACCGCAACGTCCGCACCGATCAACTGGTTGCCGAAAATGGAGGCAGCAATCGGTGTCGGAGTGCCGAACAGATCAATGTCCAGAACGAACTGCAGCGTTTCTCCGGGATTGAAATCCGTAAATGTCAATGCCAGTGTCTGATTGCTGTTCGAGAACGCAACGTTCGACAGACCTGTCACGGCGCCACTTGTCC
>JBKDRW010000603.1:0-3280 GCA_046341255.1 Planctomycetota bacterium | reverse complement strand
GACATATTCCTGCGGGACAATATTGGAACGATCGCCATGTATGGTTGTCGATCCGACGTTGTCCCGTTTTTTGTTTTATGCCGGGCATCAGTGCTGACCATTCTTTGGAATTCATGGACCCCGGGGATGCTCGATCAATGTCCCGTCTCTGAGATGCGAATGGGCAGGGTGGTCTGTCGTTTCAATTGGGACTGTTTCGGATTCAGGATTGTTCTGGTGCACGTCGTCGATCTGGTCTCTGGTCTCAGACGCTGCATGGCATGGGAAGCGAAGGTTCCTGTGACGAACCGATGAGACTCAAATCGTCCTGTTGGATCTTCTTACTTGGACTCATCGCCCTCGGCATGATGATCTCGGACTTCATTGACAGCCCAGTGCATCCTCGAATCAATCAGTGTAGAGCAAAGCTGATCATCCTGACTGCGATCGCAATTGAAGAGCACGGCCCAGAGGTAGCCATCGCGACGATGAACAAGAATGGCAGATGTTCCTGCGAGCAATCCTGTGTGCCAGTAGGTTGCGGTTCCGTCGTTGAGATTCCGGACACTCCATCCGCACCCATACCAGGATCCGTCGCTGGCGTCGGGACCGAACTCCGGGGGCTTCAGCATCTCTGACCGAAGAGAGCTGTTCAGCAGGGGTGATGTGGGGTGTTCCAGGGCCATCACAAATCGCAGCAGATCCGGCGCGGTTGATGTCCAGCCACCGTGGGAATCCATCACTTCAATGTCCCACATTCCGTACGGCTCATCCACAAGATCGACGCGATTGGGATTTCGGCTTTCAAAGCCGACCCAGACAGCCGGCGTCTTTTTTGGCTTCTGGACGTAGTATCGCACTTCATCTTCGGCGCGGTGAGTCAGGCGGGTTCGTGCCAGACGTGTCTGCGTCATACCACACGGAGTAAGGATTCGCTGCTGCACGAAGTCAGCGTAGTCTTTCCCGGAGACGGCTTCGATGATGCGTCCCAGAATGCAGTACCCGATATTGCTGTATCTGTGTTTCGTACCGGGATCAAAATCCAGCGATTGGCGGAGTTGGTACCGAACCATATCATTCGATTTCGCCAGTTTCTTTAGTGACAGGGCTCGACTGATTTCGGGCAGTTGGAAGACTGTGTCTTTGGAGACGTCGCGATCCATTCCCGCAGTATGCTGCAGCAGTTGTCGGACGGTGATCTGTTTCCAGCGAGGATCTGCCATGGCGGCGGCATTCGCATCAAAGTTCCCCGAAGGATGCCTGCTCAGACAGGTCAAAGCGAATTCGTCGAGATCGAGAACACCATCCTGCGCAAGCAGAAGGACCGCGACAGCAGTGATGGGCTTGGAGATACTGGCGATCCGCATGGTGGCGTTGGGCTGCATGGTGACTGGCGGGTCGAGTTGCGAGTAGCCGAAGCCGCGTTCGAAGAGCAGCGTCTGTTCAAATGCGACCGCCAGCGTCGCACCGGGAAGATGATTTTCGGCCAGTACCGATCGCATCAGCGCGTTGAGCGGTTGCAGATTTTTTCCGAGTTCGCCACTTTCCGGCAGAGGCCCTTCCGGGATCTTCAATTCGCTTCCGGTCTCTGTTTTCTGAAGCCAGACAACCGAGTGATATTTTGTCCGGCCTGCTGAAACTGTTTGATGAATGACCGGATCAAACGCTGCCTTGTACTTTCGCGTGGCTGCTCGGTACTGCTGATCTGTGAGGTTCAGCTGCACAATCCAGGGGCGTTTCTCCGCGTTGACATCGATGGTGGCATCAAACCTCATCTGCGTCCCATCAAATCGCATGGTGAGATCTGTGACCACGCGTCCGGCTGCAGAGAGCTGATCGATGGACTGATTCAGTTCGGCTGCTGTAAGATCCTCGAGAATCTCCTGCTGCCCCGGAAGAGCGTTGCCGGATTCTGCGTCCTGCTGAGCAGCGACAGTTGCGGCATCGCTGAGGTTCACTGCCAGGAGAAACAGCAATGCGATGGTGCGATGATGCGAAATCAATCTGGTCTCCGTCATCAGTTGCGAACCAGGAATTCATCGAGATTCAGGATGGTATTGGCAACGACAATCCAACTGGCAAACTCGGCGGGTGACATCCGGTCGGGACACCTCGCTCGGGACGTTGCGATCAGTTCGGCCGCTTGAGCCGGCTTTGCCTCGAATGTCTGAATGACCTCGCTCTTTAACTGAACCAGTGGCTGGAGTTCGTGATCTGAGATCGGACGGATCAAGGCGCGTCTCATGCCGGACCGCAGACGTTCGTCGGAGTCCTCATGGGCGTCAGTCATGTAAGCAGCCAGTGCACCGGCTGCCTCAAGAAACGCAGGATCATTCAGTGTTACCAGGGCCTGAAGTGGCGTATTTGTGCGAATGCGGCGAATCTGGCAGACCTCTCCGCTGCCTCCATCAAACGTCGTCATGGAGGGATACGGAGTTGTGCGTTTCAGGAACGTGTAGAGGCCGCGACGGTAGCGATCTTCGCCGTCGGCGTTGATCCATTTCTGACCGTTGTACGTGGATCTCCACAATCCGTCCGGCTGAGGCGGCATCACGGGCGGACCGAACATTTTTTTGGAGAGCAGTCCGGAAACGGACAGGGCTTCGTCGCGGATGACTTCTGCCGGCAGCCGGAATCGACTGCCTCGAGACAACAGCATATTGCGTGGGTCCTTTTCGCGGAGAGACTCAGAAGTGTCGGATGTCTGTCGATAGGTCTTGCTCATCACGATGGTTTTCAGCAGCTTTCTCAGCGACCAGCCCCGGTCGCGGTATTCCGCGGCGAGCCAGTCCAGCAGTTCCGGATGTGATGGCAGCGATCCGAGCGAGCCGAAATCCTCCTCGGTCTCGACGATCCCGCGTCCATACAAACGAGCCCAGATTCTGTTTGCCCAGACACGAGCCGTCAGGGGGTTTTCGGGACTCATCAGCCAATGTGCGAACTGCAGTCGGTCGACCGAATCATTGACGGGAGTCTTGTGGAACGATGCTGGAAGTGCTGCCGTCACCACATCACCCGGGTCAAGGAAGTTGCCTCGACGATGCACGGTCGTCGTTCGCATCTGCTCGGCTGACATCTTACGAAAAACGGGAACTCTCGGCGCTCGGCCATTCAGATCCTGCAGCTCTTTCGTCGCCGCCGTCACGTCATCGGTGAGACGACGGACGTCCTTCGATGGTTCGGGAAAGGAAACCTGGTCAGCATTCTCGTCAATGGTGGAAAATCGAAACCGCCGAAGCAGGAGCGAATCGCCATAATGTTGTCGCAGGGTGATGCGAAGCCGCTGATCGGATTCACTCTG
>JBKDRW010000602.1:0-3495 GCA_046341255.1 Planctomycetota bacterium | reverse complement strand
CGGTTGACGCGATGAGGTTGACGCTGATCGACGCCACCACATACGTGTGAACCGCATCGACTGTCCCGTTTGACGCTGTCAATGAGGCGTCAATGTTGGCATCCGCAAACACCTTTCCAGCACCAATCGCGGCGATTGCAAAAACCTGTCCGGCGGCCACCATCGCTGTCGCTGCGGCGGCTTGGGCGGAGGCGACGGCCTTCGCCACCGTTGTTGCCGCGGCCGCTTCATCTGCTGTCGCCGTCAGAGCATTTCCGACTTCTGTCACGACACGTGCCTCTGCCGCGTCTTTTGGCACATTTGGATGGCCCCAGTGGCTCAACCAGAACCAGGGCTGTGTGTTCATGACGCTGGCAGAATACCTGCAGTTGCTCGACTGGACTGGCCGCCAGCTCAAGCCTGGTAGACGCAGAGCAATCCCAAAGAGCGCTCCACCGATTCTGGATCGGTTAGATCTGTCACCTGAACTCTGGCTGCACGCCGTCGAACACTTTGGCAAACGCCGCACCGCCAACCGCGTGACGCCCGCCGCGAGATTCAACGCAACGGCAGGGTTCGCTTCACAGCCAGTGGCCGTTCAGTAGGCGAAAAGAGAGATCGCTGGCAATTGCCGGGAAAGCTCTGGATCGCATTCAACAATGGATGACCCCGGTGTTCTGCCGCCCCGGTGTTCTGCCTTCTGCCTCGAAAGCATGAGGTTTCGCTCAACTACTTGTTGCGCCGCTAGATTTTTTCTTGCGGGACGTTTGGGTCGCCCCAGCGTCCTACAGCTCCAGACCGCTTCAAGTGTCCCGCCCAGCAAGTGACCTTTGCATTAACTGGCTCGTCGAGGAGCACGTCGAAGTATTGGGCTCCCTGATCCTGCGCAATCACGAGCCCCTCCGAGCCGATGTGCTCACCGCAAGTGATCTGCACCCTGTCGGCTACTTCAAACGGATAGCCACGACATCTGCGCCAAGTTAGATCCCGTGCTACGAACCAGATAATGGCTGGAAAACACACAAGAAAACAGCCAGCCACCGCTCCCCGAAAGATCGCAGGTATGACGGAACCACCTCGATCCACAACGCACAACGCCACCGTTGTCCCGGATAGGGTGCATACCCCAAAGAACAAGAAGAGCCACAGAACAGGACGCATGTGTCGGCCTCTCAGATCTCTTTAGCGGCGGCCGCAAGTCACAGTGGTGACACGACCAACAAAACCAGAACACGATCTGTAACCTCGAGTTCCACGGTCGTGAATTCCCAGCCAAGTCTCTGCAATCAGCATACAAACCCAAACATTCGGCGACCCTCTTAGCTGTTCACTACTCAACCACTCCCAAATACGGTCACCTACCCCCAACCCAACGATCGCTCCCGGAGTCAATCCTTGAGGGATCGTGAAGCGAAAGGCGGCTACTGCCCTTGTAGATTGCGCACCAAGAAAGAAGCCGCGAATGCCATAATTTGCCCAGATCCATTGACCACGTGCCACAACCGATAGACTAGCGATTTGCGGAAACAGTGTCGTAGTTGTCGCGCCAAGTTCATACATAAACGGGTTTTTCATCCACGCTGGGAGGTTATAAACCGCGCCTCCCCAAGCAAAGAGAATCGCATCCCTAGACACTCCGCCGAAGAATTGGCTCCATTGAAGGGTGGGGTCACCGCCGTCATAAAGCCAATCTTCAAACGGATCGACGAACGGGATAACACCGTCGGCCCAAGCTGCGAGGCCTTGCCAACCACCAACCCATCCAGCCCAGCCGATCTGGAAATACATCCCCAACCCCAACAGTGAAGCCCGCGAAGGTCATTGCGAAACCGCCTCCATTGGGGCCGGTTCCGGCGAAGGTGGAGGCGGCTCGGGCTTGGAGGTTCGAGACGTTTTGCCATGCGGCTTTGACACCGTCGGCGGCCGCTTTTTGTGCTGCAGCGATTGCTATCGGATCGTCCAGAGCTTCATTGGCGTTCCGCCCTGAATGATCCGCCGCAAGGTTTGCGAGAGTCGCAGAATGCGCAGCGTTGATGACGGTCTTTTGAGCGTCGGTCAGGGCTGAAATCGCTCCGTTCTCACGCAGCAACGCAAAGCCTGTCGCGGCGGTTGACGCGATGAGGTTGACACCGATCGACGCCACCACATAAGTGTGAATGGCATCAACGGCTCCGTTTGACGCGGTCAACGACGCGTCAATGTTGGCATCAGCAAACACCTTTCCAGCACCAATCGCGGCGATTGCAAGAACCTGTCCGGCGGCCACCATCGTTGTCGCTGCGGTTGCCTGGGCGGAGGCCACTGCCTTCGCCGCCGTAGTTGCTGCCGTCGCTTCATCGGCTGTCGCGGTCAATAAAATCGATATTGGATCGCAGGAATGTCCTGCTGGCACGCTAACGAAACCAGCGCCGGTACATGGCCTTCAAGAACTTCGCTGTTATCGGTTCTTTGCTAAATAGAACACTATCGATTTCGCAATACGGACAGACAGCCGTTCGTGCATCGCTGGAAGAAGACACACATTCGGAAATCCATTCCTTGATCTCTGATGGATTGAATTGCCTCAGGCAATAAAAGCAACCCGCAAAGTTAGACGTCGCAATAAGATGTTCGTTTTGGAAACACTTCTTATGAGCGTCAAGCAAAGCCTTCTCAAAATCCGAGATCTCATTCATTCGATTCACTCATCCGTTTCGTTCGCCGAGAAACACTATTGCATGAAATTATGGCCTCGAAGAATTACCGTTCCCTATGCAAATAGCACAATCGCATATGCTGCTTGAATACCGCAGCACGTTGAACGAAGGAGACGACTTCCATAAATCTGGTTAGGATTTGAAAATTACAGTGATGATGTTGTTGGTCCAAATGTTTCGAACCACAGTCAGTGCGCCAGATGTTGAGTTTTGAGTAGCAGGAAGGACATGCCGTGTAGTCGTTAGGAATCGCCATAGGTTTGTTCCAACGCCGCCATTTCTCACTAAGTTTGACGCGCGTGCACCATCGCTAATCGTCCAGCGAATCATGGATGGAAAGAATTTTCGTTCTGCCATTTTTTCCGCTGCATGACTGGAGACTTGGTAACCGCCTTGAGCGGCAATGTACTCCATCACTACGAGCGCTCCAGCGAGTTCAGCGGCGTAGGCTCCGACATGCGCAAATACGTTGCCCGCGCCATACAACGACCACGTTCCTCCGTTGTCTTCAATGACGCCATCCACGTAATTGTCGAGCGATGTAATTTGATGAAAGGTCGCCGCATTTGCGATCATCGCCAAGCCATCAACAACTCCGCCTCCGGCAGCCCAGCCAATCTGAAATACATCCCCAACCCCAACAGTGAAGCCAGCAAAGGTCATCGCGAAACCGCCGCCGTTGGGGCCGGTTCCGGCGAAGGTGGAGGCGGCTCGGGCCTGGAGGTTGGAGACGTTTTGCCATGCGGCTTTGACACCGTCGGCGGCTGCTTTTTGTGCTGCAGCGATCGCTATCGGATCGTCCAGAGCTTCATTGGCGTTC
>JBKDRW010000601.1:0-7606 GCA_046341255.1 Planctomycetota bacterium | reverse complement strand
CCGAGAGCGTCGCGTGGCTCGAGCGATTCCTTCACGACTACCCGGGCACCGTCGTCGCAGTGACGCACGATCGTTACTTCCTCGACAACGTCGCTGGCTGGATTCTGGAACTGGATCGCGGCAAAGGCATTCCGTTCGAAGGCAACTACACGTCGTGGCTGGAGCAGAAGCAAAAGCGTCTTGAACAGGAAGAGCGTCGCGAAAGTCGTCGTCAGAAGGAACTGAAGCGAGAGCTGGAATGGGTCCGAATGTCACCCAAAGCCCAGGCGACCAAGAATAAGGCCCGTATGGAGCGATATAACGAATTGCTCGCGCAGGAGTACGATGTTCGCGACGACGCAGCACAGATTCAGATTCCGACATCGCGGAAACTTGGTCAGCTTGTTGTGAAGGCTGAAAATCTGAAAAAAGGCTTTGGCGACAAGTTGCTGTTTGATGGTTTGAGTTTCGATCTCCCTCCGGGCGGCATTGTTGGCATTATTGGTCCCAATGGTGCAGGCAAGACCACATTGTTCCGGATGATCATTGGTCGAGAGCAGCCGGACGGCGGCAAATTGAAGATTGGAGAGACGGTTCAGATCTCCTACGTCGATCAGTCTCGTGATGAACTCGACGGCAGGAAGACCGTGTATCAGGAAATCTCAGGTGGTCTGGATCTTCTCGAAGTCGGTACGGCCAGAATCCACGCACGAGCGTATTGCGGACGTTTCAATTTCAAGGGTTCTGACCAGCAAAAGTTTGTCGGCGACCTGTCCGGTGGGGAACGGAACCGAGTTCATCTGGCGAAGCTGCTGCGCTCCGGCGGCAATCTGCTGCTGCTCGACGAACCGACAAACGATCTGGATGTGGATACCCTGCGAGCCCTCGAGGAAGGTCTTCAGAATTTCGGCGGCTGTGCGGTGGTCGTCAGCCATGATCGCTGGTTCCTCGACCGCATCGCGACGCATATTCTGGCCTTCGAAGGTGATGGGAATGTGATCTGGTGTGAAGGCAATTATGGTGTTTATCTGCAGCAAAAGAAAGAACGTCTTGGCGATGCTGCCGATCGCCCTGCCGGTGGTCGCTTCAAACCGCTGAGTCGATAGTTCAGAGCCCCTTCGATCCACAACGCGCGATGATGGGAGAGCCGGCAGAACCGTGGCCATCCGGAAGTGACAGGCCATTTTTTTCGTCTTGCCAGATCGTGAGCGTGACCACGGCGAGTGGCCTCATCCACTGGTGCAGTCTAAGACTTCTCTTCACTGCTGATCCGGACCTTCAAGATCCCAAGGAACTTCGAAATGACAGACTCTGGCGGACCGGGAATGGTGAAAACAGGCGGCGGACATGTCTGGATTCTTATCGGTCTTGCCGTCGGCCTGATCGCAGGACTGACAGCCAATCAAATCTCGGGCAGTGCTCCTGATCTGGTTCGAACGGCGGTCTCTGTTGCAGAGCCGATCGGCAAACTGTTCCTGCGGATGATGCAGATGATGGTGTTGCCGCTTGTTGTCTCAGCCTTGTTTCTTGCAGTTGTCGATGTGGGCGATATTCGGAAGCTTGGTCGGGTCGGACTGGTCACGTTGTTCTACACGGCCGTTCTTTCCATCTCCGCGGTGATCATCGGCGTCACGCTGGTCAATTTGTTCAAGCCGGGGAATTCGATCTCGGCTGAGGCCCGCGATTCACTTCGAAAGGACTACACCGCGAAGGCTGAGGAAAACGTCAAACGCGCTGAGCAGGCCAAGTCTCTGGGGCAGACGCTGGTGGATCTCCTGCCAGAGAACCCACTGCAGGAAATGGTTGGGGCGGTGGATGGTTCGTCCAAAGGCAACGGAATGCTGGCGGTGATGTTTTTTTCTCTGCTGTGCGGAATTGCAGCGACCAAAAATCCCGAGTCTGTTGGCGGCCTTGTCAACACCATGCGGGGACTGAATGATCTTTCAATGACAGTACTGAGCTGGGCTCTGAAAATGGCTCCGGTCGGCGCGGGATGTCTGGTTTTCGTTGTCGCGTCGCAGATGGGGTTTAGTTATCTGAGGGCCCTCGGCGTGTTCGTACTGGTGGTTCTGGGCGGTCTGCTGATTCATGGGATTCTGGTGTATTCTGCAGTACTCTCGACGCTGGGGCGTTGTTCTCCGGTGGATTTTTTCCGCAGCATTTCCGACGCCATCTTTGTTGCTTTCAGCACATCATCGTCCAGCGCGACACTGTCGACGTCCCTGAAAGTGGCCAAGGATCAGCTGCTGCTGAAGCCCGAGACGGCGAATTTTGTCTTGACTGTCGGAGCGACGGGCAATCAGAACGGAACCGCGCTCTTTGAGGGTGTCGTCGTCTTGTTCCTCGCGCAGGTGTTTGGAGTCAATCTCACTCTGAGTCAGCAGATCACAGTGGTCTTGATGTCTGTCCTCGCCGGAGTTGGAACAGCCGGAGTTCCGGGTGGATCGATCCCGCTGATCATTGTTGTGCTGAAGTCGGTCGGAGTTCCAGCCGATGGAATCGCCATTATTCTCGGAGTTGATCGACTGCTGGATATGGCACGAACAACGGTCAACGTCGTCGGAGATCTTGTTGTGGCCAAGTGTGTCGATACGACGATGTCTCGAACCGTTTAATCAACGGGTCGCCAAAGTGCGAGCCTTGAGGCTCAGCGGGGTTTACGGGGCTTTCAGCCCGTTGAATTGCCCTTCACTCTGATTGTTCGTCATTTTGCCAGTGCTGGCTGGGCGAACAACGTGAGCCGTTTCGAAGTACGAGCCTTGAGGCTCAGCGGGGTCGAGGGGCTTTCAGCCCCTCGTCAGCTGATTCGTTCGGTTGTTCGAACACCGAACCGAACCGACTTAATGTGTTCTTCGATATCGTCATCTTCTTCGACTTCTTCTGCGGACATGAACTCACGACGATGGAATTCGACCTGTTCATTGGGAGTATTGTTTCTCATGCGTTCGTCGGTCAGATGAAACGCTCCATCTTCGGCTTTCACGAAGAACATTCGGAACCACAGCATCTGCTGGACGTTTTGCTGAGGTGACTCAAGACGAATCTGGAGGCCCTGCTCGTACCATTCGAACAGCATGCCGAAAAAGCCGCTCGGAATGTATTTTACAGGAGAAAGATCGACGCCCACGGCTCGAAAACCATCGCGTTCAATGATGGCCGTCAGGGCTTCGCGGAGCAGTGCGAGGTCGGCTCCATCCCAGATTTCCATGTCGTCGAGTGCTACAATCGCAAAGTCGCCTTCGACGCGAACGCTCAAACGCTGCTTCTTTCTTGAACTCATGGATGTCTTCTCTGTGGAGTGTTCACGAAACCATCATGTTTGAGGGGACCAACTCGTGATGCAAAGCGTGAACCAGAGAGAGACGTTTTCCGGAAATGTCGACTAACGCGGGCGCAAGTGCTTTTCTGCAGGAATGTTAGAGAAATTTGTCCGGTGTCAGCCGTATGCTGCCTCCACATATGACGTTGCCGCTTCGCAACGGGCGATGAAACATATGATTCGAAATGGAGACGGACGTGTTTGCGGATCGCAACAGGGGAATGACACACCACGATCAGGTGGCGAGGCAAATCCGTTCGACAATCGATTTCGCCGGGTTGCTTCTGCAGAATTGGTGTTGGTTGCCCGACTTCGTTGCCTCGGCGACGAGTCACTGCTAGAATCGGGGCTCAATCGGGAATTAGCGCAGCCTGGCTAGCGCGCTTGCATGGGGTGCAAGAGGTCGCAGGTTCGAATCCTGTATTCCCGACTTTTCGTAAACCTTTGCCGAATCGTGACTTACGATACTTGATGGCTTTCATCAGTGCGGTGAAAACGCCTGTTCAATCGTGGTAGGACGACCACGAAATGAAACGGGAGTTCCGCACATGGCGAGAAAAACCCGTGTTCTGCCGTCGTATCTACTCCACAAGCAAAGTGGGCAAGCCCGCGTCCGAATCGATGGACGTGATCACCTTTTGGGTGAGTATGGCTCTGAGTCTTCCAGAATTGCCTACGGTGAGCTGATTGCGAGGATCTCGGGCGGCATGCCGATTGATCCGTTCAAGCCCTCCAAACGTGGGAGACGTCCACGAAATAAACCATCAGACGCAGGGCTGTCGGTCTGTGAATTCTGTGTGGCATTTCTTAAGCATGCTGAGACGCACCACGTCGAGGATGGAAAGAAGACCAGCAAAGTCCACATTCTGAAGTCGGTCATTCGGCCATGGAATGACCTCCACGGACTCACACCTGTGTCGCACCGGTTCGATAAGCTGACAGCATCATCGCAGCATCAGGTGGATGAAATAGAGGATGAGTGACATCAGAATGCCGAAGGTTCCCAAAGGAAACGTGCTGTTTGACTGAACTGTTGGCGGTTCGACGATCTGACACCGATCTGCGATGCAATGATATTCCGGCAGTCCTGGGCTCATGACGACTCGTTCCTGGTCGTCAATCAGGACTCGACAGGCGTGAACGACACTTGGAGGAGTTGCCCCGAACACGATTGTCCTTGTGCTGCCATCATTGAACGTCAGTGTCAGTTTGTATCTTGGCACACAGAGAAAAGTATCGTCCAGGAAGCCATGCCGTCTTGAAGTTCTGAGTCGCGCCTGAAACGTTGCCAGCCATCTTGGATCGCCGTCATGGTCCTTTAACATATCAAGGGACGGCGACACTGCGGTGAGCTTCGCATTTTGAATCAGCCACCAAGTGTTTTCTCGCTTTTCTTTGACGACACCGAAAGCCCCTCCCGTGATGAATGAGACCAACCGTTATTGCAGTTTCCGAAACTGGTAAGCAATGCACAAGGTTTGACGGCTGATGCGTCAGGATCGGGCCTTTCCTTGACGACCGCAATCCAAAATGGACATTGTGAACAAAACCTGGTCAAATTGGCGGCAGTTTCTGTGCACCTTCTCCAATTCCAGCTGATGCGATGCTCAGCCGGGCATCAGGAGTTCTCGGAGTATGCTCTTTTCGTGCGTCGATCTTCATGCGCCGGGTAAACAGCAGGGTTACTTGCAGGTTCCGTACTCGCACAACCTTGGCGGATGGGCCAATGTGATGGTTCCCATCACCGTTATTGCCAACGGCGCCGGGCCAACGGTGCTGGTTCTGGGGGGGAATCATGGTGATGAGTATCAGGGGCAGATCGCGGCGATGAAGCTGGCTCGAGAGCTGACGCCGGAAATGATGACCGGCAGGATCATCCTGATTCCGTCGCTCAACTTCCCGGCAGCCCGTTCTGCGACTCGGCTTTCGCCACTGGACGGTATGAACATGAATCGGGCATTCCCTGGGCAACCGGAAGGGTGCGTCACCAGCCAGATTGCTCATTACCTGACAACAGTATTGTTTCCGATGAGTGACGTGATCATCGACATTCATTCGGGCGGACGCAGCATGGACTTTGTTCCTTGCTCACACATGCATGTTGTGCCCGACAAGGAACAGCGCAGGCAGATGATGGCCGCAATGTTGGCGTGGAATACCGATTTTTCTTTCCTCTATGCGGATATCGCCGGATCAGGTTTGCTCCCCGTCGAAGCAGAGAATCAGGGGAAGATCGTCGTGACGACTGAACTTGGTGGCGGAGAAGGCGTACCGGCCAGCGTTCATCGAATTGCACAATCGGGCCTTCGCAATGTCCTCATTCATGTTGGCGTGTTAAAGGGTGTTGAGCAAACTCGCGAGAGTCTTGGCAAACCACCGGCAGTACTCGTTCAGGCACTTGATCGCGACGATTATTTATTAGCTCCTGAATCAGGCGTCTTTGAGATCAGCGTTGACCTGGGTCAGATGGTGCAGGCGGGTGATTGCCTGGGAGCCATTCATCATCTGGAACGTCCCGATCGAGCACCTGAACCGATCATCGCTCGAAGTTCAGGCTATTTGATCACGGCGCGAGTTCCGTGTTTAACTCAGCAGGGAGATTGCGTGGCCGTGATCGCGAGGCAGGTCGGGATCGACGAGGTCCTGTCTGCATGACTGCCGACACCGAATCCACTCGTCAAATCGACCCAGTCAGCCATCGCAGGGTTTCAACTGCAGCCATCCTGCTCCTTGGCTTCATGTGGTTCGCATACTTCCTGAACTATTGCGACCGGCAGGCTGTTTTCGCAATGTTCCCGTCACTCAAGTCCGATTTGGGCATGACGGACCAGCAGCTCGGTCTGACGGGTGCGTATTTTCTGTGGGTGTATGCCCTTGGTTGTCCTGTGGCAGGCATCGTGGGCGACCGAGTTTCCAAACGCATCCTGGTCGTGGTCAGTCTCATCATCTGGAGCTTCGTCACTGTGATGACGGGCTTGGCGCGTTCAGGAGTCGAACTACTCTGGCTGCGAGCCGCGATGGGCATTTCCGAATCGTTATTCATGCCGACCGCGATCGCTCTGACCGCGAGTGCATTTGCCCCGGCGTTACGATCTCGCACGATCGCAATTCTCACGACGGCACAAATCGCTGGCACGGTGGTTGGCAGCTGGTTTGGTGGATGGATGGCAGATTCGGGTGCGTGGCGCACCGCATTCTTTGCTCTGGGCGGGGTTGGCCTGGTGTACGCATTCCCGTATTTTGCTTTCTTGCGCTCACTTGAGTTCGAGGACACAACTGAGTCGTTGCGAGCCGACTCATCGAATGCAGCGGAAGCCACAGGCGGCGTGTGGCAGTGCCTGTCAGCACTCGTCACCATTGCGACTTATCAAATTCTTTGCTTAATTTTTCCGGTATTCGTCTTTGGGCTGTGGCTGTTGTACGGCTGGCTCCCGACGTTTCTGCATGACAAGTTTGACCTGAGTCAATCAGAGGCTGCGTTCAATGCCACGCTGTACCTGCAGGGCAGCACTGCGGTCGGATTGCTGAGCGGTGGCTGGCTGGCGGATCAGTTATTGCGGGTGACGAACGCTTCTCGTTTCTATTTGATGTTGGCCAGTCTGGTTTTATGTGCGCCGTGCCTGCATGCCATGGGAGCCTGTCAAACGCTCGTTCAGGTACGTTTGGCAGCCATTGCCTTTGGATTGTTCAGTGGTCTGATGATGGGAAATATCTTTCCGGCTGCCTTCGAAGTGATTCCCGGGCAGTCTCGAGCGACGGCCGTCGGCGTGCTCAATCTGTGCGGCGGCCTGGTCTCTGGGTTTGCCACGTTGTTCGGCGGGCTCTGGAAATCGACGCTGGGGATTGATCGGTTGTTATCCCTGACGGGCGCAGCGTACTTCGCCGCAGGGCTGTTGTTGTTGTTTTGCATTGTTTTCCTGTTTCCTCGAGATGCTCGGAAGCAGTCGAGCAACAGTTCTTCACGACAAAGTGAGAAGTGATGAAGATTGATTCGGTCGATTTCTACTACTTATCGATGCCTCAGGTGCTGGACATTGGAGACGGAAGTCAGGATGCATTGCTCGTCCGAATTTCCGCAGGTGAACATGTTGGATGGGGTGAGTGCGAGGCGGCACCATTGGTCTCGATCGCCAGCTTGATCTGTCCGATGTCGCACAGCGCATGCAAGCCCGTCATCGCGTCTGTCCTCGGCCAACGCATCGACGACGTGGGGGATATTCGCCGCATCGGAAATCTGGTTCGGGCCAATAGTCTGGATTTGTTGCAGGCGGATCATACGCTCTCGGGAATCGACATCGCCTTGTGGGA
>JBKDRW010000600.1:0-6197 GCA_046341255.1 Planctomycetota bacterium | reverse complement strand
ATGGTGGGCTTCCTGAAAGGCCGGAAACCAAGCAGCGAGGCGGCTCTGAAGTATGTGGTATACGGGGCTGGAGCGGCCGGCGTAATGCTTTATGGCATCAGTCTTGTGGCCGGCGTTCTGGGAACAGTGGACATGTCTGAGTTGTCAGGGCGAATGGCTCTGGCATCCGCGGGAGCCGGGGAGAATCTCGGTGATCCGGAGCTGAGAGTGCTTGCTCTGGGTGTGATGCTGGTGATGGTCGGTCTGGCATTCAAGTTGTCGCTCGTACCATTCCACTTTTGGTGCCCGGACGCTTTTGAGGGAGCGTCCGCTGAGGTTGCCGGGTTTCTTTCGGTCGCCTCCAAAGCCGGTGCCTTTGGACTGCTTGTTCGGTTATGTCTGTCTCTGTCAGGAGCTGAAGGGACCGGCCAGTTGATGGTATCATTCGGACTGGGGCTTGGCTTCATTGCGTGCCTGACGACTACTTTTGGAAACCTTGCGGCATATTCCCAGACCAACCTGAAGCGGCTTCTGGCATATTCAACGATTGCACATGCTGGTTACATGGTGATGGCGGCATCTGCATTACTGGTCCTGAAGAATGCCGACAATTCCGCACAGTACGCAGTCGAAGCGAATCAGGCGATCGAGGGATTGTTGTATTATCTCGTGGTCTACCTGTTCATGAACCTTGGGGCATTTGCGATCATTGCGATTGCAAGAAACTACACCTTCAGCGAAGAGCTGGACAGTGTTCGTGGTCTGATCAGTCAGTCTCCGGCTCTGAGTATTGGAATGCTCATCTGTATGTTCAGCCTGGTGGGCCTGCCGCCCTTTGGTGGTTTCATCGGGAAATTCTTCATCTTCGCGGCGACCTACAAAGCGGGATCCGTGCACGGTTTCATGTACGTTGTTGTGGCGTTCGGTGCCCTGAACACGGTGTTCAGTCTGGTGTACTACATCAAAGTGCTTCGGACGATGTTCCTCGAGGCGCGTGATCCTGATGCTCGTCCGGTGCCTGTGAAGTTCAATTCATGGGAATCCGCGTTTGTGATGACCCTGGCGGGCTTCGTACTGCTCCTGGGCATCCTCCCGGGAGTTCTGAGCCAGGTTTCCAATAGTGCCGCTGAAGCGCTGGTGGCGTTCTCGCGGTAAACTTGTTTTGTAGTTGAACAGGGTCAACCATGACTTGTCAGGATAATGAGCTCCTTCTGAACAATGTCCTGATTCAGATGGCGCGCAGTTTTCTGCAGTATGTCGCAGAGTGCAGTCCCTGGGTTGGTGGCGAATCTTTGTCGATCGGGGAGCAGGTCAACGTACTGGCAGAACGTCAGCGTCAGGATGTTGCCGAAATCGTTGCGCTGTTGACCTCTCGCGAATACTTCATCGACTTTGGATCCTATCCGACGGAATACACCGACCAGCAGTTTCTGGCATTGCAGACACTCATGACTCGTCTTGGAAGCAGCCAGGACAGGATTGTCAGGACAATCGCCTCTGCTGCTGTCTCGCTGCGCTCTGCAGGCGATGCTGAAGGGGCCGACCTGCTGGTGACGCTGGAGTCCCACGAGCGGGATCTTCACAAAGCACTTGCGGAGATTGCCTCGGAACTGAGGTCACCAGCCATCAAAGTGTGACCCTGCGGGAAAATTGATCCCTCAGTGATTCTCCATGTGGCGACTGTCCGGCTTGTGGGCTAGGATCCCGTGAAATCCCGCAGGCGCTGCCTGAACTTCCCCGCACAGCGATCCTGTCCTTTCAAACATGAGTTGTGGGCAACAGCCTCGAGTTTGGTTTCATTATGGCTGGTCGTTCTGAGGCTCGCCGCTTCGTTTTGCAGATGCTCTATCTGGTCGATCAGAATCCGGATGCTGACCGAGATCGAATTCAGTCGTCTCTGCGAAAAGAGTTTACCGACGAAACATTACGAAGCTTTGCCTGGTCCCTGATCACCGGGGTTCTGGATCATCGGCAGGAGCTTGATGCTGTTCTTGGTAAAACTGCCAGCAACTGGAGACTGGAGAGGATGGCGACGACGGATCGCAACGTGTTGCGGCTCGGACTTTACGAGATGACTCATCTTGGTACGCCTGCTGCTGTCGCCATTGATGAAGCGGTCGAGATCGCTCGGGAATTTGGCACGGAAAACTCTTCCGCATTCGTCAACGGAATTCTCGACAAACTCATCCCTGCGACAATGTCATCCCCGGCAACAGCAACAGAGTGATCCTGGGACGAAGCGGGCGGCAGTTGTTTCGTGGCATGTCGTGGTCCTTGGTTTTACACGAGAATTCCAATCGATGATCTGCCGACTTCGAATGATCACACCCTTATGGATCATCCGGTTTCTGGCAATCGCGACAACGGCGGTACTCAGCGGTTCCTGCAGCGCCGCCTTCCTGAGCCTGCTTGACACAGCAACAAGTCTCCGGAAGCACCACGAGTGGCTCATTCTTTTCCTGCCGTTCGGGGGACTGGCATCCGGCTGGATGTATTCGAAATGGGGATCATCCGTTGAGGCGGGAAACAATCTGGTCTTTGACGAGATTCGCGAGCCGAGTCGTGGCATTGCTTGTCGCATCACACCAATGGTACTTCTCGGCACGCTGATCACGCATCTGTTCGGGGGTTCCGCGGGGCGTGAGGGAACTGCCGTTCAGATGGCTGCGGGGATCGGGGACCTTTGCAGACGATGGTTCCGGATTTCCGGTCAGCCCGATCGTACGTTACTGCTGCAGACTGCGGTCGCAGCCGGCTTCTCGGGAGTTTTCGGAACCCCGATCGCCGGAGCATTCTTTGCTTTAGAAGTACTGAGACGGCGAATGCTTTCCACAGTTGCGCTACCGTGCTGCCTGCTGGCGTCCATCATTGGCGATCAATCATGTCTGGCGTGGGGCGCGACGCATACGAAGTATTCCATTCGGCCCGGCCTGATCGCAGAGTACACATCCGTCGACGGATCGACGTTGATCACTGTGGCTATCTTCATGCTTGCGGCAGCGATAACAGGAGTGGTCTTCGGAATCGCCACCATTCTGTTCTGCAGGCTGACTCAAAAAGTCGGGCAGTGGTCCAAGACGTACGTTCGTCATGCATGGCTGCGTCCATTGATCGGTGGATTGTGCATTACGACGGTGTACATTCTGACGGGCAACACCGATTATCTGGGGCTGGGTGTGAAGTCTTCCACAGAGGAGAGCGTATCAATCGTCAGTAGTTTTCAGCCGAACGGGGCAGAGCCCGCAAGCTGGATTTCAAAACTCGTCCTTACGTCAGTCACAGTCGGCACCGGTTTCAAAGGTGGTGAAGTGACACCATTGTTTTTTATCGGAGCATCCCTCGGAAATTCCGTAGCATCATGGACGGGACTGCCAGCAGATTGGCTCGCCGGGCTCGGTTTTGTCTGCCTTTTTGGAGCCGCAACGAAGACTCCACTGACCAGCCTGCTGATGTCCGTCGAGCTGTTCGGTGGGGACTATCTGCCGCATTTCGCGATCGCCATCTGCGTCGCACTGATCGCCTCGGGTGACTACGGCATCTACCGCTCCAACACGACCCCCTTGACCAAATCACATTTAGAGACTTGAATATGCGAGGAAGTGTCTCGATGATAGGACGTTCAGACGGTGGGATGGAGGCGGCGGGCGAGGCGATCACCCTGTTTCATCTTCGTGGCGACAATCGAACTCGCCGGGCGTCCGAGACAGAAGTTTATGCACTGAAATGTCGTTGTGTTGTCCTTTGATCATGTTTCAAGGAGTTCCTATGAGTCTTCGTTACGGTTCATTCGCATTGCTGCTGGCTGGTCTTTGCTGCATTCCGGTCCTCGCGGACGAAAAGAAGCCTGCGGGTGGTGATGCAAAATCAGCAGAATTCAAGGCCACCTGTCCTGTCTCCGGAGCCGCAGCAAAGCAGGAGCAAACAGCCAAGTATCGCGATAAAGCGGTTTACTTCTGCTGTGAAAAATGCAAGGCAGCTTATGAAGCAGAGCCAGCCAAGTTTTCATCCAAGGCCAACCTGCAGCTTGTGCAGACCGGCCAGTTCAAGCAGAAGCAGTGTCCTCTGTCAGGCGGCAAGACGAAAGACGATCAAACGGTTGAAGTATCCGGCGTGAAAGTTGCCTTCTGCTGCAAGAATTGCAAAGGTGATGTGGCTTCTTCCTCGAAGGAAGATCAGCTGAAGAAGGTTTTTGCTGACGACGTGTTCGCAAAATCCTTTGAAGCAAAGAAGTAAGGCTGGCATTCAGCAATCCAGACTTTTGCGAAACCGGTCGAGTGCCTTATTGCGGTGCTCGACCGGTTTTTTCGTCCACAGTCAGATTCAGATCTTCATGTTGATCCACATAAAAGACAAACCCGTTGAACATCTCATCCACCGTCTGCGGTCCGTAGCCGACAGAGGCACCGGGATCTGGGTTGTAGGGATTGAATTTTGAATTATCAAAATGCGCCACAGCACGAATGACAGTGCCCCGCGGTATCAGTTGATCGCCCGGCTTCAATTCATAGCCAAGTTGCCACTCGAAGTTATAATTTGGAATCTGTAACAGGCTCTCTGATCGCCCGTCCCTGTGATCCGCAAAGAATGACATATCGCGGCCACGGACGTGCATGTGTGTAAACATTCCAAGCAGGTTGGCATCACGATCCAGTTCGTGCTTTGCCTCGATCCGGAACGCCGGATCAAACGGAGTGATCCGCCATCCTCGCGGATCGAGGAGAAAATGCCGGACCTGTTTCCGAACGGTCCGTCGAGGAAATCGAATCCCAACCTGAATCCGGCATCGCTCTTCTTTTCCCGTCGTCGTGTAATGAATCTGCAGCCCGAGGCCGGCACCTGCCGGGATCCTGACGGCTGCACCGTTATCAAAATGACCGAGATCCATCGGCTGACCTCCGGGAACATATCCGGTGATGAACGTCTGCTCGCCCGCTCCGTCTCTTGTCACATAGGCCATGTTGCAGTGATGAACGACGCTCGGGTTGTCGGGTTTGATCTCGAAGGCTTCAACCCATGTTTCGTTAAAAAACAGATACGGCAGGACAGTGTACTTGTAGGGAACAAAACCGGTCGCAGGCACTTCGTGCTCCTCGACCATTGTTATGACGACATCCGGCTCGCCGATTCTCCAGTCAGAGGCTGATCGTGCCTCTTGTATGATCTGAGCAGGTTCACCCAGTTTTTTTCCTGAAGCAATCCAGTCGAGAACGGTATCCTTTTCTGAGACCGTCAGAGAGGTATCGTTCTGAAAGTGAATTTTTGAAGTCGCCGCATACCACGGCGGCATCGTTTCCGTCTCCACCACAACTCGGATCATCTCGGCATTTGCCGAAACGTCCTCGTAAGTCAGCAGCGGGAAAGGAGCCGCTGTTCCCTCGCGGTGACAATTCACGCATCGCTTCTCGATAATCGGCCTGACATGTGTGCTCCAGGTGAGACCGGCCATCCGCGGCCGACTCGCCGGAACCGTAATCTCACAGCCATCTGAATCGGTTTCTGCAATCGAAACCTGCTGATCGGAAAGCACCTCTCCGATCGCGATCTCAAGGTCAGCCCGACTTGCGACCGGTCGCGTTCCTCCGATGCGTAATTGATCATCAATACGGCCGCGATATCGAATGGTCCTCGAATCATCCAGAACGATGGCCTCCGGAGTTCGCGTCACACCGAGGGCCTTCGAGCAGGAAAGATCTCCATCTTTGACGAAGTAAAACGGAATTTCGAAATCAAGTGCCTGCTTTGCCATATCGCGAATCGTGTCGTCCGCACCGACATTCACGGCTACAAAAGTCACATTTCGCTCTCGAAACCTTGCATGCAGATCAACAAGCTTCGGGAACGAACGACGCACCAACGGGCAGGTGGTCGTCGTAAAGATCAGCACTGTGGCCTTCGATTCGCCGATTTCAGATAACCGCCGCTTCAGCCCTCGGATGTCGATGACGGATAAGTCTGGCACTGAGGTGCCGATTGCCGGTTTTGCCGCCCGAGGTTCACTGACATCGTCAGCTCTGACTGTCGGAAGCATCGTGGATGCTAAAACCAGAAGCATCGTCGTCCTACGAAACATCATGTCGTCACCGTTCATGTGCTCGGATCTTCAGAAGTTGCACCACAGGCATTCCGTCTTCAATTCTTTGACTTTGCCCGAAGCCGCTTTGTTATCAATCTGATACTCATGGCATCTCCAGTTTTCGCGTCGGCACCAGTCCGCATAG
>JBKDRW010000599.1:0-2358 GCA_046341255.1 Planctomycetota bacterium | reverse complement strand
TCCAGCACCGCCCTGCCCTTGTGGCGACAGGCGATGGAGTGCCGCGTCTGCGTTCTGCTTTCGCGTTTTGCCCCGTCATTGTCACAGGTGATGTTGCGCGCTGAGTTTCGCAAGGGAGGGGTGCATGACGCAGCCCGTACGTCACGACGACAAACAGACGTCCGTACCGGCCATGCACGCTGTGCATCTTCCGGATTCGGAGCGTTCTGCTGCAGCCGAATCTTCCGACTGCCCTGATCTCCAGCGAATCACGCTCGCCGTGCGCGAAGCCGTTGGGGAACAGAATTTTTTACACTGGTTTTATCGTCGAACAAGGTTCGAGATTCAGGGCGACCGCCTGATCGTGCGAGTGCCGAATCCGTTCGTCCTGAACTGGCTTCTCCGCCGATTTCGAAGCGTTCTGAACTCTGCGGCTCAGAAGGTACTGGGCTTGTCGGCATCGTCACAGCTTGAAGTTGACGAATCGCTGATGCTGCAAGTGGCTGCCGAGCCTTCGTTGACGGTCGGCAGTGCTGTTGACGCCTCCGGTTCAGCGGTTGGCTCCGGTGCCTTTGCGGGCAATGCGAACATCACCGCGGCCCCATCACGATTGGTGGCTCAGCAGTCTCCGACAACTCGGCGTGTTGGTGAATCTGCGTTGGATCCATCAGATGGTCCTGCGCCGCTGGCTCTGCCGAATAACCGACGTAAGTTCCGTGGATTCGATTCCTTCATCTCGGGACCTTGCAACGATTTGGCGGTTCTGGCGGCCAGACAGATTTCGGCCGCTCCGGGAGAAAAGTACAACCCACTTTTTATTCACGGTGGAACGGGAACTGGAAAGACTCATCTGCTGGAGGCGATCTATTCGGACGTTCGTCGTCTGCATCCATCCAGACACGTGATGTATCTGACCAGTGAAGCATTCACGAATTTCTTTACGTCCGCGTTGAGTTCTCGTACGGTGCCCTCGTTTCGTCAGCGATTTCGAAACGTTGATGTTCTACTGATCGACAACATCGAATTTCTGGACAATAAGAAGGCCACGCAGGAAGAGTTTCTGCACACGATCGTGCAGTTGATTGATCACGGCGGTCAGGTTGTGATTTCCTCCGACCGACATCCTCGCATGCTGACGAAGCATCGCGAAGAACTGACGACGCGATTTATGTCCGGACTCGTGTGCCGCATCGAAGCTGCCGACGATGAGACTCGTCTGAAGCTGGCTCGATCGATGGCCATGACGATGAAGGCGGTGTTCGCGGACGATGCAATCGAGTACGTCGTTCGCCGATGTCGCCGCAGCACTCGCGAACTTCAGGGCGCGATGAATCAGCTGGAAGGCCAGTACTTGCTGACTGGTCGACGCATCACGCTGGCGGTGGCTCGCGAAGTTCTGGGCGACATGGCCGAAGAATGCCGCCGTCTGGTTCGGATCAGCGATGTTGAAAAGATCGTCTGCGATGCCTTCGGAGTCACCGCGTCCGATCTGCGATCATCATCGCGTCGAAAAGCCATCGCCCTGCCCCGAGCCATCGCGATGTTCCTGTCTCGCAGGATGACCCATTCTGCTTACCGAGAAATCGGCTCTTACTTCGGCGGCCGCGATCACAGCACCGTCGTCGCCGCTGAGCGTAAAGTTGCTGACTGGGTCACCTCCGGTGAAGCCATCGGACTGCCGACCTCATGTACCGCTCGCACAGTGGGTGAACTCATCGACGAGTTGGAATCGCGACTGCATTCGCTGGCATCGTGAGTCCCACTGCAGAGTGATCGTCCTCAATCGCTCAGTTTTCTTTTGACTGGTTCCGAGGTAGCAGTGTTGGCGTCCAGTCTTGATTGCCAAGAATTTCGGCGACGCACTGGTTGAGGCTGTAGTGGCAAGTCGCCCAGAGCGCCGCGTCTCCTGCATCTGCTGAGGTCGCGGACTTCAGCAGGTCTGCAAACGTCGATGGGAACTTTCTCAGCAAGTGCCTGGCCATCTGCAGGGCAAGGTCGTAACTCATCTCTTGTCGATCATCCGGTGCGGAAAACGACTCACCCGACCAGAACTCCTGGATCGTTTCTCGGTTCCACCATTTCGCATGTTTTCGCGACAGCTCCCGATCTTGCTCTGGCCTTGCCCAGCCAGCAATCTCCCGCTCTACGATCTGCGTGATGCCTTCATTCAGCCACAGAGGCAGATCGAGATGCGTCAAGTACAGGTGATTGAGTTCATGAGAAATGATAGCTTCGCATGGCAGCGATAGTCCTGCCGAAACGGCTATGTGGGAGCAGCCGCCGGAAAGGCACATGCCACTTGTTCCACCGAAGTCACCATCCTCCGGGTACCAGTCACCGATGTAGTCGTAGTAGTCATCAGCGTCGGATAGGATCAAG
>JBKDRW010000598.1:0-4024 GCA_046341255.1 Planctomycetota bacterium | reverse complement strand
CAGCATGTCTTCCCCCACTCTTTTCACTCATTTGTCAGGTATCAAGTCAGAATCACCATCCGCTCTGCCAGCAGGAATCGCGGATGTTTCTGCCCGCAGGCATCAGAGAATCCTAACCATCGCGGGCCGGAGGGGCAAATCAACAATCGACGAGGCGGTAACCGGTGCCCCCAGTCCTCGCGACACGCGCCCGGAAAGCGTTCAGAACGGTCGCGCCGAACAGTGCCCCTTGCCCGATTCGCCCGCACCCGTTAGCGTCCCGTCAAACACTTCGGACTCGGACCCCCAATCCCCGCAGATCGCCCCCATGAAAGCAGCCGTCTTCGAATCCTTCCGGACACCGATTCAGGTTCAGCAGGTTCCCGACCCGCAGCCCCGTCCGGACTCCGCCATCATCGCTGTCAAAGCCTGCGGCCTGTGTCGCAGCGACTGGCACGGCTGGATGGGACATGATTCCGATGTTCATCTTCCTCACGTACCGGGACATGAACTGGCCGGTGTGATTGAAGCCACCGGACGTGACGTCAGGAGATTTCAGGTTGGTCAGCGGGTCACAGTGCCGTTTTGCTGCGGCTGCGGTCGATGTGCTCAATGCGAATCCGGGAATCAGCAGATCTGCGATCAATATACTCAGCCGGGATTTACCCAGTGGGGCGCCTTTGCGGAACGGGTAGAGATTCGATACGCGGATGTTAACCTCGTTCCTCTTCCTGACGCGATCGATTTTGTGACTGCCGCGAGTCTTGGTTGTCGTTTTGCGACGTCATTTCGCGGCATCGTCGCTCAGGGAAGAACACAGGCGGGCGATTGGGTTGCAGTTCATGGCTGTGGCGGCGTGGGGTTGTCGGCCGTGATGATCGCTTCCGCTGTCGGCGCGAGGGTGATTGCCGTGGACGTCCGCAGTGAACGCCTCGAACTGGCTCAATCCTGCGGTGCATCACTTTGCCTGAACGCTCATGATTTCGCGGATGATGCTTCGCTGGTCTCGGCGATCCGGGAGTTCAGCGGGAGCGGCGTTCATGTTTCCATGGATGCGTTGGGAAGTCGAGCGACCTGCTGGAATTCAGTGCGATCACTTCGCAAGCGAGGTCGTCACATTCAGGTCGGACTGATGCTCGGCGCGGAAGCGGATCCACCGGTGCCGATGGGATCGGTGATCGGTCAGGAACTGGAACTCATCGGCAGTCATGGTATGCAGGCATTTGAGTACGGTCGAATGCTGAACATGATCGAATCTGGACAGTTGAAGCCAGGGATGCTGATCAGCGACCGAGTTTCTCTCGAAACTGCTGCCCGCATGCTTCCCCGCATGAGTGAGTACCCCGGCTCTGGTGTTACGGTGATTGATCGATTCTGACGATGCTTCTTCAACTGCCGCAGAGTCACTCGTCGGTGCTTGTCGCTGATATTCTGACTTCTCTGATTGTTATTGCTCTGTGATCTGTCCCGGAGGAATTTCACCACCGCGACTTTGCCCCGAAAGGGCCTCAGATTGCTGAGTGCCGGGCACCCGAATCAGGTGGCTCTGACGTTCGCATCTTCAGGCGGACAGGCGTTGGATGGAGCCGCCGGGAATGACATTCGTTGACAGTCACGACGGGTCACCCACGACCGAAACAGGAAGAGTGCTTTCAGAGCGGGCACGGGAAAGAGAAGTCGGGACCATACGCCCCGCAGTCCCTGGTGATGCTCGTAAACGATATGGTCATGCACTTCGGTCTGAGTCGCATTGATTGCTGTCATGGTGTGCGTATGCTTCCATGACTTCATCGGGCCGAAGATCTGGATGTCAATGAAGCGGGTTGCGGTGACTTCTGAATGCTCCGCCACCCAATGCACAGGGATTGGTCCCATCCAGATCGTGAAATCGGCGATCGACCCATTTGCGAGAGGTTCAAAACGATGAACCTGCATCCACGTCATTGGTGGTGTGAGCCGCTTCAGAATCCCAGTCTGAAAATGAAAGGCTGACACTGTTGCCAGAGGTGCATCGACAATAAACCGTGATTCAAAAAGCGACATGGATGATTTCCGCAGGCATGGAGGAACATCGGCGACGTGGACGGAAGAGTCCGTCGATCGCTCATTCGTACGATTCGCAGAAGCATGATGCTGAATGTGTTGAAACGATCGCAGCTTTCCATTACCACCAGCAACTCTTCAGCTTGCTGACCGTGGATTGTAGACCGACTCACACTTTCGAGGATGCCGGAACCGTGAAGAATCCTGCGACGCTCGTTTCATTTGCAATTCTGATGATCGCACTCGCCGCGCGGACCAACGCAGCGCCTCAGGAGGATTTTGCCAAGTCCCTGATTTTTCACGCCCCATTTGACGAATCATGTGATGCGAGAATCGGTAGTGATCCAGCGATTTACACGTCGGAGAATCTCGAACGAAAATCAATTCGACCCGGAAACCACATTTCCAAAGTCACTCTGGTGAAAGATGCCGGCCGCCACGGAGGCACGCTGCGCTTTGCTGACGTGACCGATCAGGTGCTCCTGTTTAAGGGAAGCAATTCGGGCTACCGATCAAAGGACTGGAATGGGACGGTTTCTTTCTGGATGAAGGTGAATGCTGATCAGGATCTCAAGCCCGGGTATTGTGATCCGATTCAGATGACCGAGAAGACCTGGAACGACGCGGCCTTTTTCGTTGATTTTGACAAAGACCTGCCGCGTGCTTTTCGTCTCGGCGTTTTTTCCGACTACAAGGTCTGGAATCCCAAAGACACGGCATGGGAGCAAATCGCAGCGGCTGACCGTCCGATGGTTGTTGTCGCACAGCCACCATTTGCATCCGACAGGTGGACACACGTTGCTTTCACGTTTGAAAATATCAACTCGTCCGAAGGCTCCGATGCCACAGCAACGCTTTTTCTGAACGGAGTGCGACAGGGATCTGTGAAGCAGCGTCCAAAGTTCTCATGGGATGTTGAGAAAACTGCGATCATGATCGGCATCTTCTACATCGGTGACTTTGACGACCTGGCCATCTTTGACAAAGCTTTGTCCGACAAGGAAGTCGAAATGCTGTTTAAGTTGCCGAAGGGTGTTCTGTCGCTCAGTTCACCGCGGTAGGCGATGTTCCCGACAGACCGCGGGCACAACGAGGGCATAGAGGATACCACCCGGGAAATGATCTGTGTTTGCTCCGCCGCGTTCACAAGCAGTTGCTGATTCAGCGATACCTTCATGACGCCGCAGATAGACCGAAAGACCGAACATCCATCCTTATTGCCGGCGACGCATCCAGCAAGTTTGTTTGGACGGTGTTCAGCCGTGTTGCAAGCTGATAGACTCGGGGTGGTCCACGGGAGATCGAGCAAACTCAATCTGGTTTGAGTGGCAGTCTGCCTCGCGGAATTTCTGAGTACTGAGTGACAGCCATGACGACCGACGCCTACCTGATTGACATTTCTGAGATGGATCTCGAGCCGCTGATTGATGCGTGGCAATGGATGTTTGATGAGGATGATGAAATCGAACCGTGGCTGATGAACTGTTTCGGTGATTTATTCTTTCTGGACGGCGACGGTGTTGTTCTTTGGCTGAATATCTCCGATGGCGAATTGAGCGAAGTGGCGGCATCGGAAGACGAATTGACTCAGATGCTTGAAAACGATGAGCACTTCTCAGACTGGTTTCTGCCGGGGCTTGTCGATGACCTGCTGGATGCCGGCAAGGTTTTGAAGCCGGGTGAATGTTTCGCGTTTCGAAATCTGCCTGTGCTGGGCGGTGAGTACGAGGTGGACAATGTGATTGTCTGCTCGATTCGTCAATACTGGGAGTTCTGCGGCTCCGTTCATTCTCAAGTCAGCGGACTTCCGGACGGAACGGAAATTGAAATCAAGGTCACGAACTGGCCACCCGCAGCCCAGTAGCATCTTGATATCTCGGGAATGCCCACACAAATTTTCTGCCCATGCCGCGCACTCCATCAGCTGAAGAGATTTCCAGCTGATGGGATCTTCGAGAGGGGGCGGATTTACTTTGGGGCATCGACAGGAGTTCCCGGATCC